>CAZWRV010000025.1:0-67806 GCA_964636325.1 uncultured Victivallaceae bacterium
TTGATTTTTCCGACTTTTCCGGCTATTTTATGTCAACAAATGGGAATTGCGCCCTTATCAACTTTACTTTTATTCGCCATTTATTATTGTTTTTTAACATATAACAACATTAATAAGAACATTGATTCATCACAGTCGGATGATTCGGTAAAATCTTTCAAAGATGAGAGCATAAAAAAAGGGGAAAAGGAAAATATAGAAGCCAATATCAACGAACTACCTCCACGCAAGATCTTAAATAATGATACATCAATAAATACAAAAAACAAAGCCGACCCAAGGGGTGGAAAGTTAAACTCGGACAAGGTTGGAGAAGTTGCCCCCTCACCAACAGTTTCAACTGAAGAATTGTTCAGCGAAACTACCCCTTTACCCTTAACTGTGATTGTTAAGAAACCTTTTGAAATTTACTTAAAGAATGGGATATGGGGAGTTCCCAGTGGGTCCTCTATACAAATTCTTCGACGGATTGGTGATAAGGTTGTAATTAAATACAAAGACCGAGAACTTGAAATTACACAAGCACAAATATTAGGAAGCAAAGTAAAAAAGGAAAATATTTCCAGCAAGACCGCTTCACCTGCCCCGGAACCACCGGGCGGTCCGGTCAGGTGATCGCAGTCGTAATAAATGAACCTGTAAAATGGTTCATGACCCCACCAATATTCTATTGCCGCCTCCATTCATCTATATAGAAACATCAGCAGGAAAAGGCCGCAGGTCAGCCCGCTGATGACGAGGCCAGCGGCTGCATACCTCTTCGACCGGTCCCTGACCAGCCCTGCGATGCTGACGACCAAGGCCACAGGCGGCGCTGCGACGGCGAGGATACCTGACAGAGATCCAAAGATGGACCCTCAGCCGAATCCTGGAGTTCCTGTTATGGAGCACACGATTCCCAGGGCGTAGATGAACCAGGGGACAAGGGAAAGCCAGAAACCGACCTTTCCAATGCTCGCTCTGGTCATACCGCCTTCCATGGGTGATTCTCCGAAGCTTTACGGCTGCTGCAAGAGAGGTCGCCGGTCTCGAAACGGCACATGCATCCGCCGCCAACTCAGTTAAAATAGACCATACCAAGGCAGTAATTCAAGAACATCCGCCTCAAGCAGTATTCCAGGTTGATGGGTTTGGTGGGTTACAAAGCTATTTTTGCAAAAAGTCACATATAAGGGCTTCCAGAATACTTTATGTAAAACACTCCTTTCAAACCCACCAAAGTCACCATGCTGAAAACACTTCTTAAGCGTGTTTAACGCCGGTGAAGCATGAGGTCTAAGCCGGGCTTGAATGTTAAGTCTCAGGCCGGTAGCTTATGCAGCACAGTTTTCGGTGCTTTGAATGAGCATGCCGGGCTTGAGGAAAAACAATGGACGACACTCCAATTCCCAGAAAGTGCGGCGAGGCATACGTAAACAAGCTGTTCGCCAACTTGGTCAGCGTGCCTCTGGGCATGCTCGCAATCGGCTTTTTCGGAGGACTCTACCTGGTTCTGCCCTACCGCTCGAAGATGTCGGATTCGGACCTTCTCGTATTCCTCGTCCTGATGGTCCCCCTCGTCGTCATCCATGAGGCGATACACGCCTTATGCGCCCTGCACCTCGGAAAGCTCCATTGGAAGGATTTTAAGTTTGGAGTCCACTGGAAGGCATTGATGCCTTACTACCACCTTGAAGCTCCGATAACAGTCAAGGCCTACCGCATGGTGACGCTGGCCCCGTTATACGTCACCGGAACCGTGTCAACCCTGCTGTTCCTGATCCATCCGGCGGTCTGGTCGGCACTGTTCGCAGGTGCCGCTATCGCCTCCTGCATCGGTGATGTGCTGGTCTTCCTCAAGCTCAGGCCGTTCGACGGAAACTTGCTTGTAAAAGACAGCCCGACCGAGATCGGGTGCGAGATTTACGACTTGTCTCCCGAAGGGACAGCCCAGGCCAGTTCCGAACCGCAGGAAAGCCAAGGCGAACGGGCTTGATGGATATTATATCCCGCCTCAGTATACCCGCCCTGGGATGCACTGGAACATGCAACACCCAAAGCCGTGAAGACAAGCATCCGTTCCATCCAGGGGTCAGAACGGTGGGTTTGGTGTGTTTCAAGGCCGGCTTTACGGTCTTAGCATCCCTTCGTGGCGGTATGCTTTTCTATGGAATGAAGCGATGCGGCGCATTCTCCGGGAGCGGGAGACGGCATGCTCTAAATACAGCGTTTGCCTTCCTGCAGCGGAACGCTATATTCTTCGCAGATGGAGATGAAGCATATGAACAAGATAGACCGCATCACATTCGCCCCCGGGACGATGGGAGGGAAGCCCTGCATCCGTGGAATGCGTGTCACAGTAGGCATGATCGTGGGCCTGGTGGCGGCAGGACATTCCAGGGAGGAGATCCTTAAGCTCTATCCGTATCTGGAGGACGAGGACATACACCAGGCGCTCACCTACGCAGCATGGCGTGCCGAGGAGGCGGAGCTGCCGCTCATCCCAGCATGAAGATAACCCTGGACATGAACCTCTCCCCGGCCTGGGTTCCATTCCTTGTGCAGGCGGGGCATTCCGCAGTCCATTGGTCGTCGGTCGGCCCACCGGAAGCGACGGACCATGAGATCCTGAAGCAGGTTCTGGAGGACAACCGGATACTGTTCACTCACGACCTGGACTTCGGGGCGATTCTGGCGGCCACGGAGGCATGCTCGCCCAGTGTAATCCAGGTCAGGACGGAAGACCCGACTCCGGACAGCTGCGGCGGCCTCGTCCTGGCCGTCCTCCGCCAGTATGAAGAAGCCCTCGCTGCGGGAGCGCTCATTTCAATAGACGAGACACGGGCCAGAATCCGCATCCTGCCCGTCAAAAGGGCAGGCGACTGAACCTGGCAGCCTTTTTAAATAGCCTCAGCCTCGAAATCTCCTCAGGTTGTCCTCATCCCCCGCTGGTAACATCTCTGCATCATCTAATTATTCCTCCTTCTTAATCGCTGTGAATACTCCAAGCGGCCATAAAAGTCTAACATCTAAGACAATTGGCCAGATCGCTTGTATCATTTACAGGCCGTATATCGAATACCCATATGGCTTCAATCCGGACCTAGTGGCAACGTCCTCTCCCCATGGCCATCCGTCCAGGAATACAGGTCATCCGTCCAGGCATAAGATGCTGATAATCAATACAGTAATAAGATATATGGACGGATGGACGGATTGTTTGGGGAAAGTATTCCCGCTGGAATTTGGATCTTTATTCTGTAAGAATATAGAGAAGGGAATGTTTTTTGTACCGGAGAAATCTTTTTTGTGATTCATACGTCCATCCGTCCAGAAGCCCGGGAAATGAGGCTAAAACAACGGGAAGAGGCATGCTAGAATATCCGTCCATGGCTGGGGGGTATGTGTTCTGTTAAAAAACGAGGACGAAACCTCATTTGTCAATCTCCTTCCCCTTCCCGAGCGTCCTGACTGCGAGATAGCCCGTCCTCCCGATCCAGCATACGGCGGCTCCCGGAATCGAGAGCAGCCCCAGAACGAGCATTGCAACATCGTCGACCTGACCTGCGACAGGGATGAAATCCGGCACCAGGTCCAGCGGGAAGACCAGATACAGCAGGCTCAGCAGCACCATCGCCGCAGACGAGATTGCGCATATCGCCAGCGTCTTCAGGGATTCTACTGCGAGGGCCTTGAACCTTTCGGAATATGCGGAGAGCAGAATTACAGCCAGCCCCGCCAGGAATATCATACCCCCCGACAGCAGGACCAGCTCCTTTATCGTGTGCATCATCTTCAATCTCCTTCATCTTGTAGGAAGCCGGCCCTTCGTAGGACCGGCGTCTCCTGTTTTCCTCATGCGGCTTCCGGCTCGTCGTCGTCGATCCTGGCGGCATGCCTCGACTCGTCCATCTCCCGGATGCAGCGGAGATCCTTCCTCCACTGCGGCTCCTCCGAGATGTCCTTCAGGATGTCCTCGCCCATGAACGCCTTGATCCTGGAGGCGAGCTCCCTTTTGAGCTGGACGACCCTGGCACCGCTTACTCCGAGCGCCCTGGCAGTCTCCTTGCCCCGGACGCCCCCGGCCACGTCGTCAAGGATCAGTTTCTCTTTGCGGTCGATGGAGCCTGCGAACTCCTCCCAGTCCATCCTGCGAAGGGCTTCCGAGGCAGGATCCTCACGGTGCCCTGCGATGCGGTCATGGAGGGTCGCATGCTGCTCCGACTCCTCAAGCAGGGCCGCATCCATGTAGCTGACGCATTCCTCGGCGGCCGTGCGGAACATCGGCCCCAGGACGTCGTTCCGGGAGCACTGGTAGGCACGTCTCCCCGTCTTCGCCCGCTGGATGCTGTAGAAGGCTATCGACCTGGGTATGGGCCTCTTCCCAGCCTTCTCGACCGAGTCCAGCATCTCGGCGGCGCTTGCGATCGTGTCCTGCACAAGCTCCTCGGCGTCCTCGCAGCCGGTGGGTCTGACCGTGCGGGGGACGGTGGCCTTCAGAATGGGGACGATCTTTGTGAGCAGCAGCCTTGCAGCTTTCGATGTCATGTCCGCTTCCTCCATGTTGTTATGGGCGGCCATGAAGAGAAGGACAGAGTCCGCCCCGGCAGGCCACCTGGTTTAGGCGGCCCTTTCGGGGCCGGTATAGCGGTAAAGGCCACTATACCAAAATAATGCCAAAAAGGAGGGGGATTTAAGGGAATGGGAAAAGAAATATCCTGCATGAGTTGACAAAGCATCCTGCTACTGTATATTCAGCGCAGCTTAATTTGAAGAGCAGATTTTATGAAGAGAATATTTGCTACAGATTTTGCTACAAATAACAGTTGTTTTTGACCGTTTCCAACTGTTAAATAAAAGAGAGAAATGAGTCTGGCGGCTTAGCTCAGCTGGTCAGAGCGTCGGAATCATAATCCGCAGGTCCTCGGTTCAAGTCCGAGAGCCGCCACCAATATTTATCCTCATTTTCTTCCAGGATTTTCCCGGCGTCCACGTTTTCCATCTACCAGCTGCAAGGCATGAACTCAGCAAAAGGGCGTAGTTTGCTGAATTCATACGCAGGGGGCAAGCCCCCGGTCGAATTCTTGGAAAGGGCGCTCAACGCCCTGGCTTCGGACAGGAGCGCGGATGTCGTATCAATGCTCACCTGCAGGAAAACGGAAAAGGCGGCCTAGTGTATCGTCCAATAAATACCATCCATCGGTCGTTTTGCAGAATAAACTGGCGCATTGCGCAAATTCAGCCCGATTTTATTAGAAGTTCCACTCCGCAATGGTATATTGTCCGGCTTTTTGCTCTCAATTCAACCCAAAGGTGCGGATATGGTTCAGGAGATTCTGGACAAGATAAGGGATCGGAAGGCCACGATCGGAATCGTGGGGCTCGGCTATGTGGGGCTGCCGCTCGCGGCGGAATTCATCAAGGCCGGCTTCAAGGTGCTGGGCTTCGACATCGATGCCGAAAAAATCAGGATGCTCAAGGCCGCCAAGAGCTATATCAAGCATATCCCTTCCGAAAAGCTGAAGGAGATGAACGGCACCGGCCGCTTCAACGCCACCAGCGACTTCTCCAAGAGCTCCGGATGCGACGCCGTCATCATCTGCGTGCCGACACCGCTCACCCACCACCGCGAGCCCGACATGACCTACATAGTCTCCACGGGCGAGGCGCTCGCCCCGTATGTCCGCAGGGGCCAGCTTTTCTCCCTGGAATCCACCACATATCCCGGAACCACGGACGAGGTGCTCCGCCCGATACTTGAAGGGAAGAGCAGGCTAAAGGCGGGCAAGGACTTCTACCTCTGCTTCTCCCCCGAGCGCGAGGATCCCAACAACAAGGACTTCTCCACCTCCACAATCCCGAAGGTGGTCGGCGCCGACGACAAGGACAGCCTGGCGATCGCAAAGACGCTCTACGACTCCGTGATCTGCAGGACGGTTCCGGTCTCTAGCGCCGCCACCGCGGAGGCGACGAAGCTGCTCGAAAACATCTTCCGCTGCGTGAACATCGCGCTTGTGAACGAGCTCAAGGTGATATTCGACAAGATGGGCATCGACATATGGGAGGTTGTCGAGGCCGCCAAGACCAAGCCTTTCGGCTTCATGCCCTTCTATCCCGGGCCCGGCCTGGGCGGGCACTGTATCCCGATCGACCCGTTCTACCTGACCTGGAAGGCGCGCGAGTTCGACTCGCCGACGCGCTTCATCGAGCTTGCCGGCGAAATCAACACGAACATGCCCTACTATGTCGTCGGCAGGACCCTCGAAGCCCTGAACCAGAAGGGCATTACGCTCAACGGCGCACGGCTCCTTCTTGTAGGGCTAGCCTACAAGAAAAACGTCGACGACCTCAGGGAAAGCCCCTCCTTCATGCTCTGGAAGCTTTTCGAGCAGAAGGGCGCCAAGGTCGAATATTACGACCCCTACTGCCCCGTCGTCCCCAGGCTCCGCGAATATCCGAAGTACCAGGGCAGGAAGAGTATAAACCTCAGGAAGGCGCGCAAATACGACGTGGTCGTAATCGCCACCGCGCACGACAACGTCGACCACCGGAAGTTCCTGAAGCTAGGTAAAGTCGTCGTCGACACCAGGAACGCCATCAGGAAGGGGAAGAACATCGTAAAGGCTTGAACCGGCGTTCAGGCAGGCCGGGATACCGGGGGCGCCTGGAAGCGCAGTTCCATCTTGTCGGACTTTCATCTTTTTGGCAGGCAAACGCAATAATTGGAAAGATCAAGAATGTCTTCCGAAAAAATACTCGTCACCGGCAGCGCCGGCTTCATAGGCTTCCATACCTCCCTGGAGCTCCTCAGAATGGGCCATCGGGTGGTCGGCGTCGACAACTTCAACGACTATTATCCGCCGATCCTCAAGGAGGCGAGGGCGGAGATTCTGCGGAAAAATCCGGCCTACGCGGAGAGGCGTCTAGACTTGTCCGACATGAAGGCGCTCGACGCGGTCTTCAAGGAGTTCGGGGTCGCCAGGGTGTGCCACCTCGCCGCACAGGCGGGTGTGAGATATTCGATTTCCAACCCGTTCGCATACGAGCACAGCAACCTTTCCGGCTTCCTTAACATCCTCGAGGCCGTCAGGCACAACAAGGTTCCGAGGCTGGTATACGCATCCAGCTCAAGCGTCTACGGCGGAAACACGAAGATGCCCTTCTCGGAGGCCGACCGCGTCGACAACCCGATAAGCCTCTACGCCGCCACCAAGAAGGCGAACGAGCTCATGGCCCACTGCTATTCGCACCTCTACGGTATCCAGACTGTCGGACTGAGGTTCTTCACCGTCTACGGCCCATGGGGGCGCCCCGACATGGCCATGTGGCTCTTCGCCGAGGCCATGAAGGCAGGCAGGAAGATCAAGGTCTTCAACTACGGCAACATGCGGCGCGACTTCACATACATAGACGACATCGTCAAGGGAATCTGCGCCTCCCTCTTCAGCGACAAGCTCGACAAATACGAGATCTTCAACCTGGGCAACCACCGCAGCGAGAAGCTCCTCGACGTGATCGCCGTCATCGAGCGCGGACTCGGCATGAAGGCCCAGATGGAGATGCTCCCGATACAGCCGGGCGACGTCCCGGAAAGCTTCGCCGATGTCGACAGGGCCATGGAAAAGCTGGGCTTCAGGCCATCAACCCCCGTCGAAAAGGGCATCCCGGAATTCATTTCCTGGTTCAATTCGCACCCGGAGCTTGTCGCCGCTGTCAGGGACTCCAGAACCGGCGGCTGATGAACTGCGCGCGCAGGATTGGAACCGCTGCGGACGGAGGGAGTTTGCCCCCGACGATCTACAGATGCTGCCGGTCAAGAAAACAAAATCCCTAATCCCGCGATAGGCAAAGGACAATATATGGCACAAAATAGAACCATGCCCTTCTGCGTTGCTTTCCCTTTGACATTTACACTCATCCTTTTCCCGATCCTGGCGCATGGGGCGGACGACGGTTACGCCCACCTTCGGAAGCTCGGCATCGGATACAAGCATGTCGTCCTTGAAAAGCCCGTGCCGCTCCAGATACACCAGATCACGGTGGACCTGCTCAATCAGGACATCGAAATCGCGAGCGTCGTCGCGGACGATCCCGACGGCGACGGGCCGGCGGACGCCGCGCTCACGGCCCCCATGGATCTGGCCAAGAAATCCGAGGCGATAGTCCTTGTCAACACCAACCCCTTCGCCCCGATCCCCGGCAAGGACGGCGACGAGAATCGCGACTGGTTCGTCGGCAAGCCTGTCAAGATACATGAACTGGCCGTCGCGGACGGCAGGCAGGCGAACCCGTGGAACAGGCCCAACGAGGCGGGCTTCTGGATCGCAAAGGACGGCAGCGCAAACATTGGACGCCCGGAAAAGATCGGGGACGTCAGGGACGGCGTCGGCGGATTCTCCATAATCGTTCGGAACGGCGAGGCCGTCAAGACCGGCGACGGCCAGCGCCATCCGCGGACCGCACTCGGCCTCGACAAGGACAGGAAATCCCTCTGCATCATCGTCGCGGACGGCCGGCAGAATGGATACAGCGAGGGTATGACCATCGACGAACTGGCCGCCTTCATGAAGGACGCCGGCTGCATTGACGCCATCAACCTCGACGGAGGCGGCAGCTCCATTATGATCCTCGCCGACGAAAACGGTGCCCTCGAAATAGTCAACTCGCCCTCCACCAAGGTGCTGGGGATAAGCTTCACCCGCCCCCTCCCGAACGCGCTCGTGGTCCGGAGGAAGAAACACTGACATTGGACACTCCCTCTTGACAAGCGGCGCTTCATGGCATATTTTCGTGTTTAAAATGAAGTATTAATTCTGGCAAGCCTGGGGCGTAGGTCGGATGATAAAGAACTTCAAGAGCATCATCTGCATAGCGCCTGACACGGAAAACTCCGCGTTCGACATTGAAATGCTGCAGAACGGATTGTTCTTGTGTCCGGTATGTTCCATGCCCATCGCGCCCGACGAGAAGAAACTCGGCTCCTATCCCTGCCCCAACTGCAGCGCGCTGGTCTTCTATCCTTCCATGATGAAGGGCTACGTCCTTTACGCCCCCCTCGGATACGGCGGGCTTGGAAGGGTCTTCCTCGCGATGAAATGCGCCGAGCCGGGGAAAAAATACGCCGTGAAGATTTCAAACAACGTCTTCACCGGTGAAACGCACGCCCTGAAGACCTTGCTCAAGGAGGCGGAAACAGGGCTCCGCCTCGGCAGGCATCCGAACATAGTCGAAGTCCTGGACGTGAACACCTTCAACAATGTCGTGTTTGTCGTCTTCCCACTGATCGAGGGGATGAGGCTGGACCGCATAATCTCCCTTACCGGGATGCTTTCGGAAAGGAAGGCGCTCCACATAATAATGCAGATCATCGACGCCGAAGTCCACATCTCCGGCAAAGGCTTTCTCTACAGGGATCTCAAACCGGAGAACATCATCGTCGAAAAGAACGGCAACGTAAGGCTTTTCGACTACGGGCTGACCATCGAAAAGGAAAAGGCCGCCTCCGCCGGGCACGGCGAGGCCTCCGACGACATCGAGGGCTCGCCGTATTACATACCCCCGGAGCGGGTCCTGGGCCTGCCGGAAAGCGAGTCGAGTGAGATTTACAGCATGGGGATGATGCTCTTCCACATGCTCAAGGGGGAGCCGTATTTCGCGACGAAGGGTGAAATAGAGGAGATAGTCTGCTCGCACGTCCGTGACTACAGGAACCTGACCGTCGCCCCGGAGCTCAAGCACTGCACTGTCAAGACAATAAGACTCGTCGACAGGATGATCGCAAAAATCCCCTCATTCAGATACCAGGGCTTTGCCTCCCTGAAGAACGACGTCGCCGACATCTATTATTCCGTGTCGGCCACCCCCACCGTGACCTTGAAGAGAAGCGAAATCCTCAAGAAGTCTAACATCATGCAGGATTGATGAGGCCGGAGCGTGAATAATTCATAACAGGGTATCCTTGTCCGGAATTTTGCTTAAAATGCATTTGAGAATCATTGACAAACCCTCATGGGTCTGTAATTTAGAACGTTATGAAAAAAAGCGGCAATATCGATACCATTGTTGACATATTGAAGTCAGGCTCATCGCTTAACGGCTCGCCCAAGGTTGAAATATACCTGAACTCAGTGAGATCCTCCGAGGACGGGCTGGTCTTCATGGTGAAGGGCGCCGACGCCAAGCACATCGCGGTGGTGTCCGGCAGGAGGACCGGGATCATACGGAAGTTCAAGGGGACGCTCTTCGACGGTCCCGGGCTCTGCATGCGTCTCTGCCCGCTCTCCGAGGAGAACGCCTCCTCCCTCAGGAAGCTCTTCCCTTGGACGGCGCCGGTTTCGCTGAGGAAGGCCAGGACCACGATCGGGTGCGGCGACCGCCTCGGCCTGGCTTCAGCTGGCCACATCGCCGCCATATCCGGCTACCAGGCGTCGCCGGTCCTCGCCCAGCAGTCCATGAGGGAGCTGTCACTCACCGGGCGCACATACAGGAAGGTCGTGGACGACGCCGTCTTTCTCGTCTTCCAGTCCGGCCACAGCTCCGGATACGGCGCGGATGGCGACCATCTCAAGAACATCAGGGACATCGACACCGCCGTCGATGCAGGCATGCCGATGATTACCCTGGACCTCTCGGAAGTCATGCTCGCGGCCGCAGGCTCATGGAGCGACACCGAGGTCAGGGCGGAATACCTCAAGCTTCCCAACGAACTTCGGAGCCTTGCCGAGAAGACCTACGAGGACAGGATATTCTCCGTCGGGGACGGAAGGTCGATCCGCATAGACGGGAAAACCGCCAGGCGATGCGCCGTCATGTACCTGGAGGCCATCGGCTTCGCCGAGGAGGTCTACCGGCATCTCAAGAGGCGCCGGGGCGACGAGTTCGACCTGGAAATTTCAATAGACGAGACAAGCGCCCCAACCCTGCCGGAGCACCATCTGTTCATCGCGAGCGAGCTTCTGCGCCGGAAAATGGCCGTCAATTCCGTCGCGCCGCGCTTCATCGGCGAATTCCAGAAGGGCATCGACTACATCGGGGACATGAAGGAGTTCGCAGCGCAGTTCAAGGACCACTGCAGGATCGCCGAGACCTTCGGCGGTTACAAGATCTCGGTTCATTCGGGCAGCGACAAGTTCAAGGTCTTCCCCGTAGTCGGTAGGGAGACCGGAATGCGGTTCCACCTGAAAACCGCCGGCACAAGCTGGCTCGAAGCCGTCCGCGCGATGGCCGTGGCGGAGCCCTCCCTCTACAGGAAGATGCACCGGCAGGCCCTGGAAAGCTATCCCGACGCCACAAAGCTCTACCACGTCACGAAGGACGTCACCAAGGTTCCCGACATCAGGAAGATGCCTGACTGCAGGCTTCCTGAGCTCCTTGAAATGGACGAGGCCCGCCAGCTTCTGCACATCACATACGGCGGCATCCTGAACGCGCCTTCGATCCGCGGCGAATTTCTCGCGGCGATGCACCGCCATGAGGATGTCTACAACGAGCTGATCTTAAAGCACTTCCGAAGGCATTTGGACTCTCTGGGCGTCCCCGGCGCCGCCAGGCGCAGGGGGGCGCGGTAGTCTACATCCAGCAAATCCGCTGCGGCGGGATTTTTCTGCTGAACTCGCACAAGGTTTTCCCATGCGGGAAAAATGCGCCCTTATGGCGCGCAGGGGGCCGAAGTATGGCGACTTCGCCGAAGTCGCCGGTGCCGCTTTCGGCGAAAGCGGCATACTCAGCCTGCCGATGCCGTCCGCATGCAGCACCTCTTGTATTTCTTTCCGCTGCCGCAGGGGCAGGGCGAGTTCCTTTCGACAGGATGATGCCCGGACGGGATTCTGTCACGGGATGAGTCGTCGCCCGTTGCGGCGCGCTCGGCCCAGATCTTTTCCGCGACGACCTTGAGCTTGGGAAGCGAATGCCTGAAGAAGGTTTTCCAGCCCTCGCAGAGGACGCTTCTGCGCGGGAACTTCCCGCGGTTCCCGAGATATGCGCCGGGCCGGTGCTTCGGGCAGTCCCCCATGCAGAATTCCAGAAACTCGCATGCCGGGCATTGCGCGTCCGTCTCCTTCTTATGACGGCCGAAGCGGGCATAGGTCTCAGACGTCTCCATCTCCCCCCAGGAATTCTCCATCACGTTGCCCAGCCTGAGATCCTTCCGGACGAAGAAGTCGCACGGATAGACATCGCCGTTGTGCTCGACCAGGAAATACTGGCGGCAGTCGGTGCCGAGGTTGCAGACGTTCCTCTGCCTGTCCACTAGGAGGACGAGGATCGAGTCGAAAAGCCGGACGGACGTCTTCCTTATCCCGGTGTCGCGCCACCGGTCGAAGATGCCGCACAGGAAGGCTCCCCATTCATCCCCGGATATTGAATACGGCATGGGTCTTCCGGCGCCGTCGAACTCGACGCAGGGGATGTATTGGTGGTACGATGCGCCTAGGCCGCGGAGATGGTCGAATACCTCCTTCGGCCTTGAGACGTTCGCCTTGCTTACCAGAACGAGGATGTTGAACTCCACCTGATGCCTCCTCAGTATCTCGATGCCTGCCAGGACGTCCTTGTGGGAGCCCTGTCCGGCGCGGTTCCTGCGGTAGACATCGTGCAGCTCGGGCGGGCCGTCCAGGCTGACGCCTGCTAGGAACTTGAATTCCGCAAAGAGCTCGGCCATCTCGTCGTCCAGGAGTGTCCCGTTTGTCTGCAGCCCGTTGGCGACGACGGCGCCGGGCCTCCCGTATCTCTTCTGGAACTCGACCGCCTTCCTGAAGAACGACGTTCCGGCGAGGGTCGGCTCGCCGCCCTGCCAGCCGAACGAATACTGCCGCTGGTCGGTGGCCATGAACGAGGAAATCATCTTCTCAAGGACATCCTCGGGCATCCTGTGGACCTTGCTTTCCGGATAAAGCCCGGCCTTCTCAAGATAGAAGCAGTATTCGCAGCCGAGGTTGCAGTCGGCCGAAACCGGTTTGACGAGTAGGGAGAAAGGTTTCATCTAATTTGGCGGCATAAGGCCGCAAGTTCAGTTAATAGTGTTGTTCAGTTTTTTATTTGTTCAACAAAGAAAGCAGCGATTGCTCGTCAATGGGGGCAAGGCCAAGATTCTTTCGGGCATCCGCATCCTTGGACATGACATCTTTAAAATTCGAGTCGTCCATTCTTATGATCCTGCCTTTTCCTGAGACGGCAAGTAAAATGTTCTGTTTTTTGCCCAGTTTCTTTAAAACAGATATTGATTTGGGATTAACCGCAAGCAGCAGTCTGTCGGAAAGCTGCTCAACGGTTTTAACGGGGAAATAGAGCGGTCTGTCATAATAATCCGACGACAATTTCAGGCCGTCAAGAGACTCCGGGAGCTTGCCGCCGTCTTTTTCGGCAATCCCGACAATTTCATAGTAGAACAGCTTCAGTTGCTCTTTGCCTAAATCTGATTCTGAATCACTTTGATCCAGAGATTCTAACAGCTCCAAAGAGGCAATTCCTTCTTTTATTTGCTTCTCCGAATAATTTTTCTTGAATTTTTGAATTATTTCTTCCTTATTTGCACCAATTTTGCCTCTTTCCTTAATTTTCCGCATTGATTCCCTGGCCTTGTCAATCTTCAGTTTGCACAGTTCCGAGGGCGTCGTAGGTACAAGAACCGGGTCTTTCAGGGCTTCTTCAGCGGTTTTACTCAGAGCCTCGGGCGTATCTTTGTCGCCGATTAGTTCGTTCAACTTTTCTTTGACTTTTTCCGCCGCGTCGGCATATTCATCCAGCATTTTTTCGTCCAGACACAAATCAATGCGGATTTTATAATATTCCGCAAGCCAGCTAATCAATGACCGGACTGCAAGCTGACGGATAGCGAGGTCTTCATCTTTGTTCGCGATCACTTCGAAAATTGCGTCCGGTTGCTGGCTGCCTATTCCGTGTTCAATAAAATATTGGAAAACCCGTTTTTTTAATGTAGTATTGCCGTCATTCGCGGGAAGACGCAGGAGTTTGCCGACAACGACGCCCCTGTTCAGTGAATTTTTCAGCATGGAGTCCACAATACACTCTCGTATGTTCATCGGCCCTTTTTCGTCAAGGGCGCATTCATATATGAACGGCGACACGGAGCAGGACGACTTATCGAGGATTTTCTTCGTCAGCAGCATGAGTTCCTGTTCCGGGGGGGAAGATTCGAGGTATTTCATGAACGATGCCGAATCCTTGACATCGCTTGGCAGCATTGCATCCTTTTCATCTTTCCCCAGCTTCTCGACAATCTGTGTTGACACGGGATCCTGGGCGATGTAGATCAACGCGAGCCTCAAGGTCTCCTTATCCCGGTTCTTCTCAATCCATTCGGCAAGCTCGGAAATATCCTTTTCGCTGTGAGGTGATATCAGCAGCTTAAGTATGTTGTAAAGAAGGAGGCCGCCTTTCATATCCGATTCAATGATCCGTTTTAGAATTGATGCGCTTACCTTCCGTTCCTCCTCGGTCATCGCTGCCTGCATTATTTCATCGTAATCAATGCTTAATTTCCGGCACTTTGATGATATAATATTATCTTCATTGGCTCGATGACTCCATGTATCTGCCAACGAATCGAAATATTCCTGATTTTCGAGAGTCGTTATATCATTGGATCGAGGTAAATCCATTTTTCTCCACATGTAATTATCTTTCAAGGAACTGATAAGATAATTTTTTGCTCCCTCGATACATGCCTCATAGGAGCGTTTATCCTTGGGAATTTGCCAGTCCATAATACGCTCCGACTGAACGAATAAATCGAAATCCTGATTTTTGTCATTGCGTGTGGCAAACCTAAATAACAAGTCGAACTGCCGTTCTTCACGCACGGATTCTCTTACGGCCTCGGGATTATGAGGATTGATTTGTTTTCCTTTTACCGTGTTTTGTATCTGCCCCCGTTGCGCCGACAAATCACTATTGAACAATAAGCACAGGAAAATAACTGCGGCATTGATGACGAGTTTATTCATAATTATTTCCTCCCTTGGGATGACTTCGAGTTTCAAAAAGATGATTATGGCGCCTTTGTTAGCCAGCCGTCATCTTCACATTTATATTCTCGGCGGTCATGCCGAGCTTCGCCTTCACGACTCCGCGGATTTTCCGTAGCAGCCTGTTCGAGCTGAGCTTCTCCCGGAGGAGGAATTCCGGGAAGTTTTCCGGCGCGGCGATGCGGGGTATCAGCAGGCTGGGATCCTGCTCGGTCAGCATCCCCTTCGAGGTGGTGAACTGCAGGCTGAATCCGCATTCCGCCGCGATCTTCCGCGTCTGCTCGGTGCTCTGCCCCCATGGCCAGAAGAATGCGCAGGGGGCGGCGCCCAGCTTCTCGCGGATCTTCCCGGCGCATTCCTCCAGGTCCTTGCGCAGCCGCGCGACGAACTCGTCGTCGCCTTCGAGCCTTCTGACAGGCGACGGATGCCGCCGGCAGATCGTTCTCCTGTCGGAATTCTTAGCTGTGCTGCGCAGTATGTTCTTGAGGTCGTCGGAGAGGACGGTCCTGGGCTGGCAGAGCGTGCTCACGAACTCCGCGCGCGGCGCGCCGTCGAACGGCGGTTCGCCCAGCGCGTATTCCATGGTCCAGTGCTGCTTGTCCGGATAGAATCCGCGTATCTTGCCCATGTCCTGGTAGCAGCCGAAATGAGAGTCGCCGTGCGCCTGGATGTCCCAGTGGCCGGAATCCCTCATGAGCTTCAGCTCTTCCCATGTGAGGAACGAAGAGAAGCTCCGCCCGTAGACGGCGTCCTCCAGCGCCTTCTTGGAGTTCTCCAGGCGGTAGTTTTCCGGGGTGCGTATTCCAAGTTCTGCCCCGTTGACAAGCCCGGTGTTCAGGGCGAGCACCGCCCTGACCGCGAACCTCTCGAGCACCGGAGTCACCCAGAACAGGTTGTCCGCCCACCCGTCGTCGAAGGTCAGCATCGCGTATTTCTTCTTACGGTCCAGCTTCCCCTCGAACCACTGCATGAGGCCGCCGGTGTCGAGGAAGACGTAGCCTTGGACGCGGAGATGCTCCACCTGGCTCTCGAAAACGGAGCAGTCGACGCAGCTGCCGCATTTCTCGGGAAGAACCCTGTGATACATCCAGACAAGCATTGATTTCCCCAAGTTCAGGCATCCTGATCGGTGCAAAATAATAATGTGGTTGAGTTCCCCTATAATAACCGGCAAATCACAAGATTCCAGCGGGCCCAGCCATCTGTCATCAGCGGATTGTCGTCGGCGCCGTCCTCTCGCAATGAATCGTGATGCGATATTGAAGTCCAGCAAATGAAAAAAAATTCTATTGCGCATAAAACTGGATATTTACGGTAATGCCTCAGTCTTACATTCGGGGTCGCTGTCGGTATCGGAATCGGGATCGATTTCCAGTTTATATCTTCGACCCCGATAGCGATTCCGACCCCGACACCGATTGTCTCCGAGGAAAGAGTGAGGGATTCCTATTCCCGCTATTCGGAGCCTGAATTTATGGTACAAAACTTGATTTTGCATTTTCCCAAAGGTAAATATCCAGTGAACTTGCGTAGTTCATTGAACATCTCTGAACTTTTAGCGTTTGCAGAAAGACATCTGACAGCCAATGAGATTCCAGACCACTTTTCATCTTCTAGTCTTTGTCTCTCTTGCGGCCATCGCTGACGCTGCAGGGGCCGGGCGGGACTTCCTTGCTGAGGCCGACAAGCTTGCAGGGCAGCCGGCCGCCGAGGTACCCGGCAGGGAACTGGACGGTCTGCTGGCGGAGTGGGCCAAGGAAGATCCTGTTGCGGCCTCGGAATGGGTTGTGCGCAAGCTGCCGGAAGGGGAGGCGCGCTACGGCGCGCTGCGCGGAATCCTCTCCGCCTGGGCCGAGAACGACAACTCCGCCGCGTTGGAATGGGCGCAGAAGCTGCCCGCTGGAAATACGCATGACAGAGCTGTGGCCAGCGCAGTTTACGGATGGGCCCGCAAGGATCCGGCCGCCGCCGGCGAATGGCTCCTCAAGCAGCCCAAGGACAACTCCGTCGAATATGGCATCCCAAGAATTGTCTCCGCGTGGATCGAGAAGGATCCGCCGGCCGCATTCGCCTGGACGGGGAAGCTCCAGGGCCAGGCCCGCAAGAATATGATGTTCGACACCGGCTCATATTGGGCCTCCGGGGATCTCGAAGGCGCCACCGCCAGGATACTCCAGAAAGATATCGAAGCCTACCAGCGCGACAGGATTATCGTCGAGGCCGCCCATGATTGGGCCCGTAAAGACAGCGCGGCGGTGACCGCATGGGCTCTGAAGCTGCCCGAGGGAAAAACACGGGACTACGCACTAACCGGCATCGCCTCGGTGATGGCGGCTAAAGATCCGGCCGCCGCGGCCGACTGGGCGATGAAGCTCCCCGACGGCGCAGTCCGCAAGGCCGCCATGGAAATGGCGGATAGGCAGAAGAAATATCTCGGCCAGCCCAAATCTATAGATGAAAAGCTGTATTCAATCATAATCGGCAATCTCGAACTCAACGATGCCGCCGTCCAAGACGCCATGGCCCGGCTTGCCGATGCTGCAAAAGGCGCCGACCCCGAAAAGAACGGCGTCGAGATCGAACTGAAGCTCGCACCGTCCGATCAGAGTGTCCCCAATATAACGGCGAGCCTGCAAAGTGTGACCCTCGGAACTGCGATCAGATTCATATGCCGCAAGGCCGGATTGAAGTGCTCCGTCGGCAAGGACAAAGTGGTCGTTGAAGGTGGCGGAGATGCGAAAGACGCCCAGGGCGCAGCGCCTCCGTCCTTGACCGCCGATCCTGGCACAGGTGTGATAACCATTGATACTGAACGGTATACGGCGCGTATTGACCGGGGAATTTTGACTTCACTTCACAACAAGCTCACAAAGACCGACCTGATCGGCGAAGGTACGGCTGAAACATCGCCGAACCTCCCGTTTGCGGCGTTGATTGTCCAGGAAGCTCCGCTCTCCGGTCCGGTGTTCCGGCGCCCTGTTCTAGACGGTCCGGAAAAGTCGGCGCTGTCAGTTAAAAGGCCGGGCGCACACAGGATCGAAGTCACATATGCGGGACTGGCCGGCGACGGCAAGGACAAGAAATTCTTTGCGGCGGACCGCCTCTCCATAATCGTTTCGGTCGATGCCTCCAGCGGAGAACTCCTTGTGGAAATCGAGGGCGCGAGCGCCGACACTCCCGTGGCCGGAACGTCGTTCGCCTTCTCCGGCCTCATGCGCCGTTACGTCTGCTACAGCCCCAACGACGGCGGATATGCATCCCACGGCGACACCGAAGGCGACAAGTGGTCGCCGCTCCCCGGCGTCCGCGAATGGGCCAACAGGAACATGGCGAAACGGACCGGTTCCCTGGCCGGCGGAATCTGGTGCGCGCCGGTCTCGGTCTTCGCCGCAGAGGACAACCCCATGTCGGCCTTCTCAATCTGGTGCGAGGACGACGAGCTTCTGCCCAAATATTATGTCGGCGGGAAAAAGTCCGTCTCATACGTATCGCTCGAATATCCGCCCTTCGACAAGTTCCGCAGCTCGCGGTCGGTGACATGGCACGTGAACACATACTCCGGCGGCTGGACCGAGGCCGCCAAGCCGTATGCGGATTCGCTCGCGAAAAGAGGATTCACCAAGAGGCGTGCCGCCTGGGCGAAGGAGGTCTCCGTGATCGTCCAGCTCCCCGACCTCCACCCGATGTGGTGGAAGCCCCTCATGGAACTCATCCCCCTGGAGGACCGCAACCATGTGCTCCTCTACGCGAACGGATGGCGCAACCAGGACTTCGACCGCAACCACTGGGACTACACCCCGAGCCCGGGCTTCATCGAAGGCGCAAGAGGCGCCCGAGAGGCCGGATTCCGCACCCTCGTCTACCTACAGCCGATGCTCTGCTGGGGCGATGCAAGCTTCATCAGGGACCCCAACTTCCGGGAGGACGTGAAAAAAATGCAGGCCCAATACTGCCTTGACCCGTTCGGCAGGCACAAGGTAGACTACACGGGGCTCAACAACGCCTACACACCCTGGCGCGAACTCATGCTCGGCGCAGCCCGAAACGCCGTCCTCAACTACGATGTCCAAGGAACTTACCTCGATTCGACTTTCATCTTCCTCCCCGACGGACGCGGCAGGATCGGCGGAATGACATCCTACGAGGGCATCCACAGATACATCGAGGAGCTGAGAAGGCTAAGCCAGGACATCTTCATGGGCACCGAATATCCGAACGAGCTCATGGCCTGGGGCACGGACTTCGGCCTCCACACCGGCCTGGAATGGGCGCAGGGCTACGAGAAGAGCAAGGCGCGCAATTCCCACCCCATCTACAATTATCTGTTCCGAGATGTGATGGTCACCATGAACCACGCCAACTTCCCTGCGCGCAAGCACTACCACCTCATGGAGGAGATTGCGGAACGCACCGGCCAGGTCGCGGCGATGTGCTACGACGACGTCGCCATGCTCAAGCTGGACAATCCGGACAGGCGCCTCTGGACCGAAAAGGCCAGGCTCTTCGCGCGCCGCGGCCTCCGACCCTACTATCCCGACACCTGGGAGCCGGGCGTCATGAGCTATCTTAAGGCCGAGGATGGAACTGTCTTCGCATACGAGGAGACCGACTACGGCTCGAAGCTCGTTGAACGCGCCAAGGACAAGCCGCTTGTCCATTATGCCAGGGTCTGGGGCAGATCTTCCTTCAAGACCGGCGACTGCGAGATGCTGGACTGGATCGGCCAGGCCGACGACGGAACATGGATCGGACTCGTCCCCGACAACGGCTACGTCCTCATGCCGAGGCAGGACACGAAACCGGCGTTCAGAATCACCCAGCTGCCGGAAGGCGTCCAGATAAAGTCCCATAGCATCAAGCAGAAAGGGGTGGCGTTCCAGCTCATGAAGGAAAAAACCAAGGATGCGTCCGCTCCCACGCCCGACGCACTCGGGAAAACCGTCAACGTCACAATACGCTTCCGCTCCCCCGAAAAGCCGACGGACATCAAGACCGAGTCAAGCAGGCGCGACGCGAAAAAGCTCCTTTCGGACAAGAAGGACGACGTGGGCCTCGACGCCGACATGCTTTCCGACACCCTTCTCGGCCTCAAGGAAATCCCCGGCGCGCAGAACCCCGACGGTCCCGAATACGAGGCCGCCGTCCCGCTCAACGAGGAAGTCGAAGTCGTGTATTGATTGATATCGGCTTCCTCACGTTGGAGACCGCGAAGCAGGCATGCACGTCTTCGGTCATGCCGGCCACTTCTTTTTTAGCCCCTGGAGATCAGGTGTAAGGCGCGTTCGACAGGCTGCCCGATGAGTTCGCCAGGCTGGAGGCCAATATCCGGCGGGCCAAGACCGAAGCTCTGACGGAGGACGAGGCGCGCATCGCAGTCGTCAGGTATGAATTCAGCAAAATGGCGTAGTTTGCTGAATTCATACCTGGCTTCTTTGAGGGCCTCGTCCAGCGTCTTTATCATGTCTTATATATCTTGGTCGTCGGGGGTGATTTCGAGTATCCTTCGGTAGACCTTCAGCGCGGCGTCAGGGTCGTTGGCCTTGATGAGCAGCATCGCCTTCTGGTTCAAATAGACTCGGTTGTCCGGCTGCTTGGAGATGAGATAGTCGAGGTTTTCCAGCGCCTCCTTGAACATTTCCTTCTTGGCATAGAGATCAGCCAGCCCTGCATACCCGCCGTCTGCCTCCTCGAAGTACAGTAGTTTTGTTTGGAGCTTCAGCGCCTCGACGGCCTCATCGAACCTGTTGTTCGCCGCCAGCGCCATGGCATAGAGCGAAATTATCCGCGCCTGCTTGCGGGCGTCCTCGTCCTTCCACAGCTTCTCCATGAGCTGCGTCCTTTCCGGCGGTGAGTCGTCTGGCGATCCGGAGTTGAGTCTTATCTGATTCGTTTCTATGCTTTAGGCTGAAAATTGCGCATTTTGACTGCGGAGATTTTGGAATTTGCTTCGCATTCTGAGAGACCGCCGATACCGGGGTATCGAAGGTTCTCGAAGGGTGCGGAGCAAAAACAGAAGGACGTAACCTTATCGCGGCGAGCATCTTTGGGCCGTATTTTTCCGTTCCTTCCTCGGACGACATTCATGTCGCCACTCGGTCGGAACAAAAAAATCCAATCCCAAATCTCGCCCGTCAAAATGTCAATTTTCACGCTAAGTGAGTATAACATGGGGCTGCGGCGGAGGATTCCCCGTGGGATATCCTCTATATCCAGTTCTCCACAATCAGTCCTTCTATGCCTGTGAAATGCCGGACATTGCCGGTGACAAGCGTCATGTCGGTGGCAAGCGCGGTCGCGGCGATCTGCATGTCCGCGAACTGTCGTGTGATTCCCGCCTTCTCGGAAGCGCACCTTATCCTGCCGCATATGTAGGCGGCCTTCGAGTCGAATACGAGCACGTTCACGTTGGGCAGGAGCACCTGCTCCAGATTCTTCATGTGATGCTCCGGATGCTGGCTCCTAAGCGCCCCGTAGACTATCTCTGAAACAGTTACCGTGGAGATGAACTGCTGTCCTGACGATACTGATTCGAGCCTGTCAAGAAGCCTTCGCGAAGGCTTTCTTTTGAGGATGTTGCAAATGGTATCGGTGTCAAAGAGATACATGCCTGCCACCTCCGCCCTTCCTCGCCCGTGCGAGATTCCCGGATATTTCCTCGAAACTGCGCCATTTCCCGGCCGCCTCCAGAAGCCCCTTCTTCTCCTTCTCCTGGCCTAGCGACCTGAAGTCCTCGATGTTGACGAGGGCCGCCACCGGCCTGCTCCGCCTAGTTATGACGAAACTCTCGTGCCCGTGCTCCACCTTCGCAATGAAGTCCGAGAGCCTTGTCTTCATCTCCGCCACCGGCACTTCTGTTCCGGACCGCATGATTCCACCTCTTTTTATAATATGGTTGTTATGACTATAATGACCATAACATAATGCGGGGAGTGCGGCCGGTCAAGAAGGATATTCTACGAACCGCGTATTTTATGCAAAACGTCAGAATGATTTAGACGGGATTTCAGGATGCCAGGAAGTTCGAACTATAATTTCCATCTGGTTAGTCCTGTTATCTTGTCAGATTTGTCTTCCCATATATTTCGATGATTCGTCCGCCTATCTTGTCGAGATTCCGCTCCTGCCGAGCGTCTTCTCGAGTTTTCCCGCAATGCCCGGCGAATCGAACTCCTTCTCGACATTCCTGCGAACTTCGCAGTTTCGGCGGGAGTCTTTTGAAGATTGCTTTATAGAAAGACTGGGTTGGCTCGCTGGGCCTTTTGTAGTCCGCCGTCAGCCCCGCCCATATTCCATGTGCCTGCTCAATCTTGATTCTGGTGTTTTCCCTGCCGGTGACCTCGGCGGTCATTGAGTAGCCTATTTCCCTCCCAATCTCGCCGACATGGGCTTCTGTTTTTGCAAGTGTCGTTGAGGCTATCTGCGCGTTGACGGCTGCTTCGGCTATTTCCGTGGCCTTGTCCTTGTCAGTCGTCTTAATGGAAATCCAACTGTCGCGGTTATCCATGCGCATGCGGAAAATCCCTTTCTACATCTTTTGCAGGTGGACAGGGCACGATTCCATCAAGATAGCGATGGAATACGCCCCCTCGACATACGAGGATTCTGTCAGGGAAATCAGCAAGATAATGGTGCCCGAAAAGTCAAAAACGCGCCAAAATTTTGGGGAACATTTGGGGAACGGGGTTTTGCCAGAAAACAAATGTGTTGATCATGAGGGAGTTATGACCAAAAAAGATGGTCGGGGCGAGAGGATTTGAACCTCCGACTTCTTGGTCCCGAACCAAGCGCTCTAAACCAGGCTGAGCCACGCCCCGATGAGAAGAATTACTGACCAATCTACACAGGTTTGCGGATTTCGCAAATCAGAAATGGCATTACTGCGAAAATATCTGTCAACCCTGCTTTTTCAAGGATATGACTACGCTCTTTAGATTGGGGTTGTCGGTCTCCCTGCTCTCCGTGATGATTTCGTCGTCGTCCTTGAGCGTGATGTGGACGATCCTGCGCTGGTGCGAGTTCATTGGAGGTAGCGTGACGGGTTCGCCCCATCTCTTGACTTCCTTGGATGCGTCAAGGGCCTGCTGCCTGATGGTCTCGTCGTCTCCGGGGGAATGCCTGTCGCGCCTGCGCTGGTGCCCTCCGTCCCTGTTGTCGAGCCTTTCTCTGGCGTCTTCCTGCCTTCCGTCCCTGCCGCCGTCTCTTCCATCCCTTCCGTCCCTGCCGCCGTCCCTGACGTCGCGGCCGCGCCGTCTTCCTTCGCCGTCGCCATGGAAGCCCGGCTTCTTGGAGTAGCCTTCGACGTCGACGGTGATTTTGGGGATGCTGTCGTCGCCCTTCTGCATCATCTTGTTGATGAGGAGCTGGAGGTCGTCCAGTGTCTTGCCTTTTCTGCCGATGATTCTTCCGGCGTCCTCGCTGACGGCTATCAGGGCGATCCTGTCGTTTCTGATCTCGCTTTTCACTGAAGCTTCAAGGCCGAGATAGTCGAGCATTGTAGCCAGGGTTGTCGTCGCCTTCCTGATCTTGTCTTCCGAGATTGTGATGTTCTCTTCCATTTTTTCCTCCTTGTGGAAAATTATCCGTGTGTTTTATCTGATTTGCGTTCCGGCCTCAGGCCTTGCCTGCGGCGAGTTCCAGCTCCTTTTCCTTCCTGTCGCGGTATTTGTTGTGCAGGAGTTGTAAGATACTTACTGTCTGGCTGATTGTCCAGTATAGAGTGAGTCCGGAGGGGAGGCTGTAGAGTATGAAGAGCATGATGAAGGGCATCATGAGCATCATCTTCTGCTGTATGGGATCGGCCATCGTGGGCGTCAGCTTCTGCTGAATGAACATCGTTGCGGTCATGAGCAGGATGAGCGGGTTCAGCGGCAGGTCGGCGACGCCGGGGATGGGGATCGAGAAGACCGTGTCCGGCTTCGCGAGGTCGGCGGCCCAGAGGAAAGGGGCGTGGCGCAGCTCGATGGCGCCGTCGAGGGTGTTGTAGAGGGCGAGGAATACCGGGAGCTGGAGGAGTATGGGGAGGCATCCGGTGACGGGATTGACCTTGTGCTCCTTGTACAGCTGCATTGTCTTCGCGTTCATCTTCTGGGGGTCGTCCTTGTATTTGACCCGGAGCTCCTGGACCAGGGGCTGTATCTTCTGCATCTTCTTCATCGAGACGTTGGCCCATTCGGAAGCGGGCCAGAAGATCAGTCTGACTAGGAGGGTTAGCAGGATGATGCTGCCCCCGTAGTTGGCGCAATATTTGTTGAACCATATGAGGCATTTTAGAAGGATCTGCGAGAGCGGTTCAAGCCATTTCCACCCGAGGTGCATGACTTCCGTAGTGTTGGGGCCGAGCCCGCCGAGCGTTCCGAGCTCCTTCGGGCCGGCGAAGAACTTGAACTTCTTTGTGAAAGAGCAGCCTGTGTCCACGGAAAACTCCTCCGTTATGCCGGTGGTAGAAAGAACGGAGCATTCGACGTCCTTGCCGGCGGCGTCCTTCATGTTGAACTTTGCCGACGACATTATGCTTCCATTGGCGAAGGGTGCCTCGGGGATCAGCATGGATGCGAAATATTTATTGGAGACGCTGATCCATGCAGCGGGATTCTCCTTTTTTATGGAGAAGGGCTTCTTTTCCGGAGCCTGGGAGAATACCGAACTGGTTCCTGCGAGGCATCTGTCGATATACTGGTAGTCCCTGTATGCGACATCGCCTGTCAGCATCATAATTGGAGGCATCGAGCCTGCGCTTACCTTGAGGGATTCGAGAAGGATGGGCTTCTTGCTGTCGGAGTTTTCGACTGTGACGTCGTATGACAGCGTGTATTTGCACATGTCGTACCAGCGCTGGATGATCCTGACGGCGGCGGATCCGGCGCGGAAGTCCCTGCGGACTTCGACGGATGCGTCGTCGGCGTCGCATTCGACGGCAGTGAGGATCCAATCTTCCGGAAGGATGACTTCTAGCGTTCCCGGCAAAATCCCTTTGAGCAGGGGATTGTCGGCGATCTCGACGCGGGTCTTTCCGTCGGCCTTGAAGTGTTTGAGGAGCAGTATGGACTTGACCGTGCCTGTCATGGGATCAACGGTCATCTCGACCGTCTCGCTTGAGAGCTTCTGGGGCGGAATCTGCTTTATTTCCGGTTTCTCGACCGGGGGTAGGTCCTTTTTAATGGAATCCTCAACGGGCGGCTGCGAGTCCGGCCTGCCGGAGCCTTCGTCGCCGCGGGGGGGCGGCACTTCTTTAACCGGCAGAGGTGCCTGGTCCGGCTTCTGCGCCGGCGCTCCGGCACCTGCCTCCTTGCCGCCGTCGGGGGGCTGAGCCTGAGGCTGGGTCTTGAATATATAAGGCCATGCGAAGAGGAGGAGCATGCAGATGGAAAGGGCGACAATGGTCTCCTTGTCGAGTTTGAGGCCGGAATTCATCAGTCTATCAGTCCTTCCTGCGTGTGTTGAAGGCGGACAGGAAGCTCTCTTCCGGGACCGGATCGTATCCGGATCTGCAGAAAGGATTGCATCTGAGGAGCCTGTACGCCGAGTAGAGGCTTCCGACGATGACTCCATGCTTAAGGATTGCAGCCTGGGCGTAGTCGGAGCATGTCGGCGTGAAACGGCAGCACGGGATTATCAATGGGGAGATGAAATATTTGTAGAACCGTATCGGCAGAACCACCGTCCGCCTGGCCGCGTCGCTTATCTTACCCATATTCCTGCGTTCCTTGAAATCCTGATCAGTTCGTCCTGAACTTCCTGTGTCCTGCTAGAGAGTATTTCCCTTTTCGCCGACAGGATGATGTGCGACGGAAGCAGCGAGCTTTTCACAAGCCTGAACGATTCCTTTAGGAGGCGTCTTGCCCTGTTTCTTCCGACGGCATCTGGTGAGGTTCTCCTGCCGCATATGAAGCCGCAGCGCAGCGTCCCGTCCGGAGAAGGAGCCGCAGTCAGCACAAATAGGCGTCCGTGGAATCTTCTTCCGTTCGCATGGACATATTCGAATTCGGACCATAGCCGCAGGCGTTCCGCGCGGCTGAAGGCCGCCTTTCCAAACTGGCGTGGCGAGGAGCCCTGCTTTTTCCTGTCGGATTCCATTTCATCTGGCCGGAAACCGTCTGCCGGAACCGGAAAGACCTTTCTGCTGGCCCGGCTTCAATAGCGGGAGGTCATGGAATCAGCTTCTTCCTGCCTTTCTGGCGCCTCCTGCTGAGGACGTCCCTTCCTCCGCGGGTCGACATCCTGGCCCTGAAACCCATCTTCCTTTTCCGCCTGCGCTTCGACGGCTGATAAGTCCTTTTCATTTATTCCTGCCCTTCTTGGCTGTTCGTGGTTGCCGGTTGAGTTCCGTAGTCCGTCTTCCATGGGCGGCAAGATAGACCAGACCGCATAAAAGACAGAACAAGAATTAATAGTATATGCTTCGGCTTCGCAAGAATCAAGCCGGAAACGGACGCTTTTTCTTGGATGTTCGCAAATTCAGTGGCCGCCGGATCCTGTCGTGTTACCATAATTATACTCCTTTAGGCTGAAAAATTTACATTTTGATTGCGGGGATTTCGGGAATTGCTCCGTATTCTGAGAGGCCGCCGATACCGGGGTATCGAAGGCTCTCGAAGGGTGCGGAGCAAAACCGAAAGACCGCAACCGCCTTGCGGCGAGCATCTTCGGGCCGTATTTTTCCGTTCCTTCCTCGGAGGACATTCATGTCGCCCCTCGGTCGGAACGAAAAAATCCAATCCCAAATCTTGCGCGTCAAAATGTAAATTTTCACGCTAAATGAGTATATATTGGTTCATCGGGCAGGGGAAGGCTTTATTTTCTGCAATATCAAATATATATTGATGTCGAATTAAAAAATTCGGGGACATTGATGAAGCGCACCAAGGACGGCTTTGTGGATTCGCGGCTTGTCACGATAAAGGACAAGCTTTTCGAAACAGGGACGGGGGAGGATGACAGTGGCTCCGACGCGGAGCAGGCGCCGAAGACGCATGTGGCTCCCGCGCCGGAACGCGGCACGGCCGAAGTCGACCTTGGGAAGGAATACCGGCGCGCCCTTCAGAAGCGCTGGGACGAGTTCCGCCTCACCAAGCGGGACGTCACCGGCAGAATCGCGGAAAAGCTCGCCTCAATACCTGAGGACATCAAGATATCGGAGAAGAAGATACAGGAGCTCAACAGGGCTGTCGAAAAGCTGGCATCTGTCCTGGACTCGATCCAGTCGATCGACGACTCCACCTGGAAGGGCGACAATCTTCCATCGGAGCTCGCCTCCGCCATGAAGAAGGTGGAGAACGCAAGGCTTGAATTCATCCGGGTCAACGCCAGGATTTCGGCGCTCCAGCGCGAAAGCGACGCCGCCGAGATGGAATCGGGCGTCTCTCTCCTTCCGGAGCTCAAGTCCCTCACCTTCGCCCAGCTTTTCAAGTTCGGCCTTGTCATGTCCCTCCCGGTGGTGCTGGCGCTCGCCCTGGCGGCCACGATAATAGCGGTCGCAATCTACATGACCTTCAGGGTGCAGTGATGAAGAGGCGGAGCTACACCGACGGGATAGACTACCTCAGGCATACGAAGAAGCGCGCCAAGCTTGCTACATACCTTAAGACCGGCTCCTTCAAGAAGATCGGCGGAACCAGGACCGTCGAAAACAGGAAGAGGATCCGGAGGGCCTTGATTTATGCGGCCGCGGCGTTAATAATCATAGTCGGCTCCGTCTCCGTCATCCTCTGACAATCATGGGAATTCACAATGTTCAAGGTCTTTCAGCTAAGCACAGGCGGATTCGATTCGAACTTCTCCTACTTCGTCGTAGAGGAGGGCTCGGGCGGATCCTTCCTGGTCGATCCGTGCGGCGACGTTTCAGCCATAAAAAAGTCGGTTCAATGCTTCAGGGGCATCACGCCCTGCTACATCCTTCTGACGCACGGACACACCGATCATACCGAGGGCGTTGCCGCGGCGAAGTCCTTCTTCGACGCGCCCGTGGCGGCCCATCCCGCATGCAGGAACAGGCATGACATCGCCCTGCTGAATTCGCAGAGGCTCCCTCTCGGCGAGTCCTTCGTCGAGTGCCTCTACGCCCCGGGCCACAGTGACGACAGCGTCGTCTACAGGCTCGGCGACGATTCGGCGCTCTTCACCGGAGACACCCTCTTCATCGACTGCTGCGGCTACTGCGATCCGGGAAAGATGTTCGGAACCATGAGGGATGTCATCTTCCCCCTCGCCGACTCCAACGAGGTCTACCCCGGACACGACTACGGCCGCCGCCCGCACGCCCCGCTCGGCGATGAAAAAAGGCTCAATCCCTATCTTTCAACCGCCGACTACGGGAAGTTCTGCGATGAAATCAAAAAGTTATGATTGTGATGCGGCGGCGGACAGATGGCGGACGCCGAATTGTGAACAGTGGATTTATGCTCCTTGTTAATTGTTTAATGATAATTGTTCATTGAAAACTGGAGGTCGGAATGCCGCTGATCAAGATGCAGACGAATGTGAAGGCCGGAGAGGAGAAGAAGAAGGCGCTCGCGAAGAAACTCTCGAAGATCTGCGCGGAATGCACCGGGAAGCCGGAAATCTACGTCGCCTCCCTGGTGGAGGACGATGCCGCAATCGCGTTCGCAGGCGAGATAAAGGATTCCGCATTCCTGGAGGTGCGAGGGATAGGCGGCCTGACCCCGGACGTGAACAAGAAGCTCAGCGCCGAGATCTGCAAGTGCCTCAAGTCCGAACTCGGCATCGATCCCGGAACCGTTTATATCAACTTCATCGAGTTCTCCGCCAAGAACTGGGGATGGAACGGTTCGACCTTCGGATGATGCTGCCGAAGGATGGATAGACTGGGCGTGTAAGGCCAGGCAGGCATCGAGCATGCTTCAGGAGGATTGGTTAGATATCCGCCCTCCCAGTCTTCAGTGCCCCCCCATGACCTCCTGCATCAAGAAATTATTGATGGTCTCATGCAAATCCTGCAGTTTCTCAAAGAATATTCCCTGTCCCCGGAAAGCATCCTCTGCGGGTTCAGCGGCGGCGCCGACTCGACCGCGCTGCTGCTGATGCTAAAGGAGTCGGCCTGCGCTGGCAAGGAATTTACAGTCAGGGCGGTACACTTCGAGCACGGCCTGCGCGGCAAGGAATCACGGAGGGATGCCGAATGGTGCCGCACCTTCTGCCGCCGTATCGGCGTCCCGTGTGAGATACTATCCCTCGACGTCCCGAAAAACAGCAGGCCGGGGGAGGGGACCGAGGAGGCGGCCCGGCGACTCCGACTGGAAAGCTGGAGAATGCTTGCGCGTCCCGGCAAAGACGTCGTCGCCCTGGCGCACAACGCCAACGACAGGATCGAGAACATGTTCCTGCGCATGATACGCGGCTCCAACTCATCTGGCGTGACATCAATGAGGGAATACCAGGAACTGAAAGGGCTTGTCATTGTCCGGCCGCTCCTTGGCGTGCCACGGGCTGAAATCGAGAAATTTCTCGCCGGCCGCGGCATATTCGACTTCCGCATGGACAGCAGCAACCGTGAGAACGACTTCAGGAGAAACTACCTGCGGAACGTCCTTCTCAAGAAACTGTTTTCCCGCTTCTGCGACGCGGAAGGGGGGCTCCTTTCCGCGTTCGAAGCGATCCGCTGCGACGCCGACTTCATAGAGCAGTCCGCCTTGAAGATTTCCGGAGAGATCAAGGATGCAGCCGCTATTCCGCTGGCCCTCGTCCGCGGGACACATCCAGCCGTCCTCATCCGCGTCCTCAGATACTGGCTCTCTGAGAAGTTCCAGGAAGATGTCATTCCGGACGGGAACCTGCTCGAACGGCTGATCTCGGAATCCGCCAAGTTCGCGGACTCCTCCGGCATGAAGGAGCTTTCGATACCGGCCGGCGGCGGACGCGAACTTGTCGTGAGTTCCGCAGGAGTATCCTTGAATGCTTCCTCCATTGTGGACGACGGCGCATCAAAAATCCCATGGAACTGGAAGAATTCCAAGGAGATAAGATTCTGCGGACATGTCCTGGGTGCGGAACTGGCCTGCAAGGGAATTCCCTGCAAGAAATTCCATCAGGACGAGCGCGTCGCATACTTCGACGCCGCAGGATTTCCGGATACACTGATGATCCGCCGCTGGGCCGACGGCGACAGGATGATCCCTTTCGGATTCGAAAAGCCGGTCAAGGTGAAGAAAGTTTTCGAAGGCAGGAAGATTCCTGCCAGGATGCGATCCCGGATTCCGCTGGTATGCCTTGAAAACGGAGATATATTATGGATACCCGGCGTCAGGCGTGCGAATTTCGCACCCGTCGGCCCGGAGACACGGGAGGCGGTTGTCCTAAGAGTGAATTGAGCGGGGAATTCCACAAGCCGGGGAACGCCGAGCGCCAGCTCGGCCTTTTGTTCGAATCCGGATTGTGAGATATATTCGATGGAGGGCGGACGGTTTTTGCGGTATGAAGCTTAAAGTGGCGCAGGTATTCTTAACTGCGGAATCGCAGACAGGAATGTCTGATCCACTTGAAGGCTAGTTTCAGGAGGTAGTCATGCATAAGTTCCTGCCGTTCATTATCTTCGCCTTGTTCTTATGTCAGTTCCCGGCATTCTCCGACGAAGAGCCCGTCCCCGCTGCGGACGAGCAGGCGGAGCCCGCCGACAAGCCTGCCGCCGATGTCAAGGCGAAGAAGAACGTAGTCATCAAGTGGGATCCGGAGAACCGCGAGGTCTCGGAGCTTATCCCTCTTAAATATATGGACTACAAGACCGTCGAGCAGGTTTGCAGGCCCTGGCTCTCCAAGACCGGCACGATGGGCCACTTGCCCGAGAGGCAGGCGGTCATCGTCCACGACTTCAAGAAGATCGCAGACAAGATCAGGAAGTTCATCGAGGACGCGGAGGCGCCGCTGGCCGGGATCGCCGACGTCAACATCAGGATCGACGTGGACTTCGAGGGCTCTTCGAAATCCTCCAGGGCGAACCTCTACGGAAAGCTGAATTATCCGCCCGGCACGCCGCCCGGGACAATCGTGATCAAGAACGGGAAGGTAGTCAAGCCGGACAGCATAAGCATCGGCGCGACGCAGAATTCCGGGTACTCGACCGACAACGTCTCGCAGTTCATCGTGACGATGAGCGGCAGACCCGCAAGCCTGTGGGTCGGCAAGACCATTGTCGACCCTTCGTGGATGAACTACTGCCAGTTTACGCCGACGGTCTACATCCCCGCCGGCGGCGGGGCGACTGTGATCGTCCCCGGCAACAACCCCGACATCGTCTGGGCGAACGTCGGCTCATCCCTGTGGGTCCGTCCCACATACCTGGGCAACAACCTGATCGAGGTGGAAGTCTTCCCCGTGGTGAGCTGTCTCGACGGCAAGGGCAAGAGGCAGAACATCAAGGTCCAGTCGGTCTCGACCACCGTCACGGTCCGCGACGGCCAGAGGATCAGCATCGGCGGCGTCGTCAACAGCAAGAAGGACTTCTACACCAGCTTCTTCGGCCCCGAGTTCATCAGCGGCGACGGCAGGACCAGCGTCCTGGACATCTACCTCACAGCCAGGGTCATGAAGCCGCGCGAATCCCCCGAAGCTCCCGGATTACCGAAGTTCAGGTGAGGGCAAAGGCGGGCGATATACTAATCGTCGATTCGTTGAAGGCCGGGCTGGCCTGGAACAGCAAGGCCGGCTCAGGAAAGTTTCCACGTCCGGTCTCCGATCCAAAGGCATATGCCATTCCCTTCGCGGCTTAAGCGCGGCATGACGGCGGGGGGGGGCTTCGCTGCAGTCCAGGCCCAGGCCTGCTGTGCCGCCCGGCGCTCTTTTGACGTGAAGCGCAGCCACCGTGCCGCTTTTATCTGACCATAGGCTGGCGTCCAGAATCTCTCTTCGTCTGAGGGGAGAGTTGCGTCATTGTCGAGTGCCGTCATGGCCAATTGGAGAGTGCTGTGGACAGCGATACGCCAGCCGCCGGGGGCGCGTTCGAGCGGATCAGCGCCTGGGATGAGCCAGCTTGTGACCCATGCGATGGGATGCGGCGCCTTCAAATCGTCTATGACGACCACCCATGGGAGCTTGGAATCGCCGCAGAGGAAAACGGTGCGCACCGCAAATGCGTCGGGACAACCCGTGAAGAGACGGTGCCCGGAGCGCAGGACCATGAAGTCGCCGCGGTCCTCGGCTTCGACAGGATCCATTCGCGGGTCTCCCGGCAATGCGTTCTTGATCGATCCCTCGTTTGACGACCTCATCCCGACGCCGGCAATCGCTGGCAGGACGCTGTTGTGGGATTCGGCATGCCTGACCCAGATTCTGTCGAAGTCGTCCACGTATAGATAGCGCCCCGGATCGGTCAGGGCAGGCATCCCGAAAGCCTCCCAATAGAGGCTAAGGTTGTCATAGTGCGCGTGCCATTCGCTGTTAGCCCCGTTCCTCAAGATCGCGAAGCTGGCGTCGGAGCCAGCTTCCGTGGCAGCGCACGCGAATCCGCCGGATGCGAACAGGGATGTACGGGCTTTCACGGCGGAGGTACGCGAATCCCATGTCTTTCCGCCGCCGACCCATACGCTCAGATAGGTCGGAGGGCACGGCCTCCTTGTGGTGAAATCCGGATGAAGCAGCTTGATTATCGAAAGTGCGTAGGACGACGGCGTCCGGTCGCTGTCTCCAATAGGAGGATCGTTTCCGTCAGGGCACTGCATCGCGTCGGTGGCCTCGCCCATCCGCTTAAGGATTTCGTAGGAGTAATCGGCCATGGGTTCGCCCATGCGCCGGGCCTGGTAGGCGGGGATTCCATACGAGGATATGCACAGCGCATGATAGTGCGGGCTCATCTCGTACTGGATGCCGTCGGGAAGGACGGCCGCCGTCAGGCTTGCTTCAAGAATGTTCCTGCATGCGTGCCTCCATGTGTCCATCCCCACCAGTTCCGGAAGCGAAGCGGCCCAGAGGAATAGCGCTTCGAACTGCATCGCGTCATGGTTCGATCTTATTTCTCCGACTCCGATGGATGCCACCATGTCGAAGAGCTTGATGCTGCGCGCCAGACCTGCCGAAATCTGTTCCGGGGTGGTTTCAGGCGCATGGACAGATAGCCAGAACGCCCAATACCAGTTCATGAGGCGGATTGACATGTCGAGCCTGAGGTATGGCGGCTCATATGCCGAATGGTAGATGCTCTGAAGTTTCGCACGCGAGCCGGGAAGGGGAGCGGGCGCGCGCTCCGTGAAGAAGTCCCATTCACGCCAGAGCGCATCAAGATATTTGACTTCGCGGCGGTGCCAGTATGCGCGTGCGAGCGAAGCGAACCAGCGGTGCCGGCACAGCCCCATTATCGCCTGAGGATCCTTGTCGGGAAAGGATGTGAAGTTGAACCCCGGAGGATATTCTGTGAACCGTTCGCTGTGAGGATCCGTGGCCGCGCATACTCTGCCCGCGACAGCTTCGTCCGCTATGCGCCTCTCCCATCCCCATCCAGCCGGATCGTAGGAAGCGGCGAGATCTTCTATGCGGGGAAGCGTCGTGGGATCGAAAAGAGTCAGGTGGCTGTCACGCGCTCTCAGGTATTCGGCCAGTCCGGCGCTAAAGCCCTTAGGGTGCATGTCCAAATCCCTGGCAAGATCGCAGTCGAGCCGGTGATGCAGCAGCTGTTCCGGTGCCATTTCGGACTCGACGTAGTCGAAGCTGTATTTGGCCATGATTCCGCCCCTGCGATAATCTTGACTGCCGTTAGGATGACATTCGCGTCCGTCGTCTTACGGGAGAGGGTAATAAATGTTTCCGTAATAGCCCCAGGTGCAGGAACTGCCGGACGGGTTATACCAATAGTGCATGCTGCCAGGGTCATACTTCGCCCACCTGCCGCTGCCGTCGTGGAAGACCGCGTTCGCCCCGCGGATGTTTCCTGTGCCCGTCCCGTGGTTCGAATAAAGCCAGAGCACGCCGTTCTTCCAGTTGGCGTCCGACACGTGTGGAAGGCGTTGATCGAGTATTGGATATTCGCCCCAGTAGAGGCTGAATTTCACATTTCTCTTGATCGCAGTAATCGGGGCGGGGGTTGTGGCACCTACACCTATCACCCCCACCAGGACGTAGTACGTTCCGTTCTTTATCGAAGCCGATGTGGACAAGCTGTTGTATTCAGTGCAGTATGGCAGGGACGTCGCGGAGTCGGCAGGGCAGGCTCCCTTCAGATACCCGCGCAGATATTCAACCGTCTTTTTGCCCTGGGTGCCCCACCATGCGTCAGGATAATATTCGTGCGCCGGATAGAGGTCGTCGAAGTCGTTGGCGTATTGATCGACGGCCAGGAATATCTGCTTCTGGATGTTCAGGCAGCTTATCTGGCTTGCAGACTGCCGGGCCAGCCTCAGCGCGGGCAGCAGGATGGAGGCCAGGATCGCGATGATCGCTATGACCACCAGCAGCTCTATCAACGTGAAGCGCTTCCGGCTTTGTCCGCCACCGCGTGCCGCCCCGGGAGCAGCCGCCCGAAGGGCTACGCCCTGGCAGGCGGGCAGTTCGGTGAGCTTGAAGCCCGCCGGATTGCTTCGTGTCCGATGGTCATCTCCGGCCGGGGCGGTACTTTGCCGCTTGATAATCATGATTCCTGCTCTGCCTTAAAATGTAATATGAAATATCATATTTATTGCCATACCGGAAGAATAGCGGCATCGGGCAGCGTGCCTTATGTCCAATTATGAATCTATTATATTATCCATCCATGGACAAGTCAATATTTTTCGGCCCTAAACTTCGAGAAAAGCTAGATAAAAAAAATATATGTCATATAATATGTCATATAAACAGGAGCATTTCATGCGCAGAAGATCCGGAGGCGTCGGGGACGGACTTTATGCCGATCTCAAGGATATCGCGATGGGCTCACCGCCGCAGACCCCTCTTGACACGGAGAAGGCTCTCTGCGGGAAATACGGGATCAGCCGCATCACTGTCCGGGCGGCGATGCGCCGTCTTCTGGACGAGGGCCTGATATACAGGATAAAGGGGAGCGGGACTTTTGTCTCGCTGCACGACGGCAACAAGTCCTCCCGCGAGACCATCGTATATTCGCAGTGGAGCGGCAGTTTCTCGCACCCTTTCTTCTCCGAAATGATGAAGGGGATAATTGAGAAGGCCGGCAGATACGGCGCAGATGTGAGCATAATCCCCTACAAGTTGACGCCGGCGGACAACGAGGCCGCGTTCATCAAGGCCGCCGGCAGCCCGTGGTGCATGGGGGCGATAGTCCCGTTTTTCCTTGAAGACATCTGGGCCATGCTAAGGAAGGCGAACCCGCAGATTTCGATTGTGACGACGACTCTCCGCCCCGAGAAAATGCCCCGCAATGCCTGTTCGTTCACGCTGGATGCCTACGAATTTGGACGGCTGGCCGGAGGGTATTTGGCCGGATGCGGCGTTGAGGCTGTCCTCTACGTGGGCTGCGACAAGGCCGCAATGGCGGGCGTAAGAAGCGTAGCGGATTCCGCCGGCAAGAAATATCTGCAGATACCTTTGAAGTCGGCCTCCGAATTCGACATCGACGGGATAATCCGCAAGTTGTCAGGGCATGAAGGGCATGGACTTGTGATAGGGGACGACGTCCTGGCAAGGAAGCTTTTCGACGCATTCTATGCCCGCGGAATAAATCCGGCCAAAAGGTTCAAGATCGCGTCATACGCCAACAAGGGCGACCGCTTTCCGCTGGAGGGGGCGGCCCGGATCGAATTCGACGGCTTCGAGATGGGCGAGAAGTGTGTAGCAATGCTTTTCGCCATGAAGGCGGATCCCTCGCTCCGGGAGCTCGACGTCAGCCTACGCCCGAAGCTGAAACTGCTGTCGGGCCAGCAATTGTCGACGCGCGGTCCGTGATATGCCTATACGGCGCAATCGCAAGACTCCAATTTTCCCGTCCGCCGGACGGAGGATGCCACAATTTCCAGCAGGGGCTTTTCCATCATGAGGATGGCCGGTCTCTTTTTAAGTGGCAGGCGTCTGCGGATCATCGGTCCGATTATCTTGCCGGCTGACGCGTATCTTCCCGAGAATACGATGAAGTCCGCGCCGCCCATGGCCGCAGCGGCCGCGCCGCAGGACTGTATGATCCTGTAGAGCAGTATCTTCTTGGCCATGTCGTATTTCCTGCTGGCCCCTTGCAGGAGCTTGCCCAGCCCGATCCGGCTCCCGGTCAGCCCCAGTATTCCGCTTTCCTCCGCGAGCATCTTGTTTATCTGTTCCGGCCCCCAGCCGAGCTTTTTCGAAAGGTTGATGACTATGAAAGGGTCTATCTCTCCGCATGTTGTTTCGCCCGGAATGCCTTCGAGGGGCGTGGCGCCGCCGGTCACCATGATCGGACTGCCGCCAATAATCGCCGTGATTTCCGGGACCGGCTCGAGGCATATCGATATGACCCTCTCCGTCCCGGCGTATGGCTGTTTCTCGAAGATGCTCCTGAATGCCGCCTCATGGAAAAGGCCGTGGTGTCCGGTCCGGCGGAAGACCTGGCCGGGGACGGCGCCGTCGGATATCGCGTAGCCCGCCTCCCGCTCCGGAAGACAGCTGAAGAAGGCGTTTTCGGCCGCGAAGGAGAATGATGCCCTGCCGAAGCGCTTCTGGAGCTCCTTGCAGAGGGCGGTGATCTGGGGGATGTGCAGGGGCGCCGAATAGCTTATCCTGGCGAGCCTGGCAAATATTTCGGCGTCGGCCGGAACGTTGCTCGCGGAGAACTCCGCCCCTCCGGACGGAAGCCTGATGCACACATGATCCGGCGTGCAGCCGCAGGCGGCGGACAGCTTCGAACTTATCTCCTCGGCGATTTTTCCTGCGTCGCCGGAATTCATCCAGCTTTTGACTTCCGCGCGGGGTATGATGGCCAAGAATCCGTTCTTGTAAAGGGCGAATTCGATTTTAGAAAGCGACGGTGAAATGCTCAATATCTTCATGTTCTTCCTTCTTTGTTTGATTATATGCCGGGTTCCGGATGCCAGATGCCATAGTATGGATTCAGCTCTCATCCTCTCCAATGCTTGCGTATCACGGTTCAATGTCCTCGAGTAGGCGCTCGCCGATCACTGGCCGCCGGTTTACGCCGGGCGACGACTTCGAATGAGCGTCTCGCTATTGCCAGCTCCTCGTTTGTGGCGACGGCGATGACCTTCACCCGGCTTTCCGGCGCCGAGATCAGCCCCGGCAGCCCCTTGAGATTTTCATTCGCGCTGCTGTCCAGTATGATCCCGAACTCCTCCATCCCGGAGCAGACAGCCCAGCGGACATGCGGCATGGTCTCGCCGATGGTGTCGGTGAAGATTACCGCGTCGGCCCTCCCGACCGTCGTCAGGTACGCGCCGAGATATTTTTTGATCCTCCAGAGATAGACTTCGAGCGTACTGTCCGGATCGGCATTCCTCCCTCTGGCGGCGATGATGTCCCTTATGTCGGCCGACTTCCCCGAGAGTCCGAGGACACCGCTTCTGTTGTTGAGAGTCTTCTCCACGGAGTCGGCGTCGCCGAGATTGTGCGCGAGCATGTTGAGCGCGATCGCCGGGTCGAGGTCGCCGCTCCGTGTGCTCATCACCAGGCCTTGCAGCGGCGAGAAGCCCATGGTGTTGTCGATCGAGCGCCCGCCCTTGATGGCGCAGAGGCTTGCGCCGCCGCTCCCAAGATGGCAGCTGACCGCGTTCAGCCTGCGCATCGGTATGTCAATAAACTTCGCCGCCTCCTCCGCGACGAACTGATGGCTGGTGCCGTGGAATCCGTATTTCCTGATGCCGAACTTTTCCGCCGTGCCGGCCGGGATGGCGTAGGTTCTTGCATGTTCGGGGATTGTGGAATGGAAGGCCGTGTCGAAGACCGCCACCTGGGGGAGATCCGGATAGAGCTTGGTGCAGGCATGGATTAGCTCCATCGCCGGCGGATTATGGATGGGGGCGAGCTCCTTGACCGATTCCAGGTCCTCCACCGCCTTCCTCGACAGCAGAGTCGGCGAGTTGAAGACGGCGCCTCCATGGACCACCCTGTGCGCGGCGGCGTCGGGCGTAATGTCCGCCTGGGAGGAAATAATTTTCATGACTTCGTTGAACGCCTCGAAATGGTTGCGCATGGGAATCTTGATCGTCGAAGCGCTGCCGCCGCGCCCCCGGTGGAATATCGCCGACGGTTCGGCTGTGGCCGGGCCGACCCGCTGCGCCTCTCCGCCGGCGAGCTCCTTCTCCTCCGGCATCGAGAGTATCCTGTATTTCAGCGATGAGCTTCCGCAGTTGAACACTATTATGTTCATTGGTCACGCCCCTTCAGATTTCGTCGGATGTCCAGCCGCAGACCGGTATTCCGACAAGGCTGTGCGCTATCGACGCGGTCCCGAGCGCCGCGGCGAATATCTTCCCCGCCTCGACGTATTCGTCGGCGGAATGGGCCTGGTCCTCCGAGCCGGGGCCGTAGCCGACCACCGGGATATTGTAGACTTCCGTGATGACGCTTCCCGCCGTGCCCATGCCGAGCCTTCCGAGCCTCCACCGGCCCATCCGGACCTCGCAGTCCATCGCGGCCAACGCCTGCCGTGCCCTGAGGACAAGCGGGCTGAACGGATCCGTGCTCCATGCATTGGTGATGCTGCGGACCACTGTTCTCCTGCCGGTGTAGAGCTTCTGGGTCTCCTCGACGACTTCGACGCTGACGCAGCCGGAGTCGGCCGGCTTGGCCAGCATGCAAGCCTCCTGCCTGAGCCATCCTGTGGCAGACTCCGCAGTCTCGCCGCCCCTGAGGCGCTTCGATATCCTGATGTCGGCGCTCCTCAGTCCTCCACGCTCGAGGAATTCCGGCGAGCCGACGTTCATCTCCTCCGAGGGCTGAGCTGGAGATTCCGCCCCGGAAAGCCTGGCGCCGTAAATCCGCCTCAGGCTCGCCGCCATCCTCGCAGCGGCGTCGCCGATCAGGAAGGGGCTCGGGCCCTCGATGTGGATGTTCATCTCCACCCAGCCGTCATGGCCGAGGTAGAGCCCCAGATCCGTAGGTTCGCCGAGGACGACATAGTCCGGCATGCAGCCCATCCCGGGGAGCGTGCCCGAAAGAAGCCCCCTCAGCCCCACGCTCCGTCCGTTCTCCTCCGCGACCGTCGCAGCGACAACCAGAGTGCCCCTGAACGGCAGCAGCGACTTCTTCAGGAGCGCCCCCGCGTATATCTGCGCCGCGGTTCCCCCCTTGCAGTCCGAGGCTCCGGCACCGTAGATCCTCCCGCCTTCCGCCGCGCCCGAATACGCGCCCTTCGTCCACGCCTTGCCCTCCGGCGAAACCGTGTCAAGGTGGCTGCAGAGGAGCAGGACGGGCTTCGCTTCCCTGCCGAAGATTATCCCGGCCACGTTCCCGTTGCCGTCGCGGAAAACCTTGTCGTAGCCGAGCGCCAGCATCTCCTTCTCCACCGCCTCCGCCGCCTTGCCCTCGTCCAGGCTCACGCTCGGAATCCGTATGAGACCGCTGGCGAACCCGGCCATCCTTTCCCTGAGCCCTTCGGCCCTGCCTCTGATCAGGTCGTACATGACTGCCTCCTTCTGTCTGTTTTTGAATTTGATATCTGCAATAGATGTGCCACGGCGATATGGTTACGCATAAGACTATAGCAATCAATAAGATATAAATATAAGCCGGCATGTTGAAATTCTTTCATGATGGATTATGTTTATCATTGTGAAATACAATCTTATCATTATGAAAGATATTTTATGAAGGCGGAAGACCTGAGGATCGAGGAGCTGGTTTCGTTCTCGGACGGGGCGCTGAGCCTGAAGGGCAGGCGGCTGATAATCCACGACATGCACGCGTTCGGCCAGTTCAGGCGGGATCTGATAGGCATGGTCAACCTTGGATACGCGAGGAAGGCGCTGACCCGCTTCGGCTACTACTGGGGATATGCGGACGCCTCGGCGATGAAGCGCATCTTCGACTGGAAGCGGACATCCGACCTGCTGCAGGCGTGCGCCAGGCTCCAGGGCATCCAGGGCGTGGCCAGGACGCGCCTGAAGATATCGGAGCTCGACGAGCCGGCGACGAGGTGTTCGGCGGAGATATACTGGCACGGCTCCGGCGAGGCGGAGGAGCATGTGGAGGAGTTCGGCAAGACCGACCATCCGGTCTGCTGGACCCTCTGCGGATACGCGAGCGGATATTTCTCGCGGTGCCTGGGGGCACAGTTCTACTTCATCGAGAGGAGCTGCGCCGCCGTCGGCGGGAACGCATGCATGGCCGAGGGGAGGGACAAGGCTTCATGGGGCGGGGAGATCGGGCCGTTCCTGGACTACTTCGAGATCGACGACATTTGGAAGAAGGTCGCGGCGCTGAGCGCGGAGCTCAGGAGGAAGGACCGCGAGATCGAAAGGCACAAGCGGCAGATCGCGGACTCCGCCGCCACCGCGAAGGGGATGGTCGAGGTCAGGAGCGCGTCCTTCCGCAAGGTCATCGAGACCGCCTCCAGGGTCGCGCGGTTCGACACGTCCGTGCTCATAACCGGAGAGAGCGGAACTGGAAAGGAAGTCCTGTCGAGGCATATCCACGACATTTCGGCCAGGGCGGGGCGGAAATTCGTCGCCATCAACTGCGGAGCGCTTCCGGAGTCCCTCCTCGAGGCGGAGCTCTTCGGATACAAGGCCGGATCGTTCACCGGCGCGTCCAAGGACAGGGACGGGCTTTTCGCCGAGGCCGACGGCGGCACGATCCTCCTCGACGAGATCGGGGACGTCTCGCAGAACATGCAGATAAAGCTCCTCCGCGTCCTCCAGCAGAGGGAGATACTCAGGATAGGGGAAAATACGCCGAGGAAGATAAACGTCCGCATCATCGCGGCCACCAACAGGGACCTTAAGCGCGCGGTCGAGGAGGGCGCGTTCCGCGAGGACCTATACTACAGGCTCGCGGTCGTAAACATAGAAATTCCGCCGCTCCGCGAAAGGCGCGATGACATCGTCCCGCTCGCCCGGCACTTCGTGGAAAGATATTCGAGGAAGCTTAAGATCCCTTCGCTGAAGCTTGATCCGGGCTGCATCTCCTGCCTAGAAAGCTACGCCTGGCCGGGTAACGTCCGCGAACTAGAGAACGCGATCGAGCATGCGTCGGTGTTCTCCAACGACGGCATCATCCTGCCGCAGAACCTTCCCGGGAGCGTCCGAAGCGGGAAGGATGCTCCCGCATTGCCCGCCAACGCCGGGACGCTCCCGCTGGAAGAACTTGAAAGGATGCACATCGCAAATGTCCTGAAGGCCGCCGGCGGCAACAAGTCAAAGGCCGCCAAAATGCTCGGCATCGGTGCCGCCACCCTCTGGAGGAAGCTCAAAGCTGCCCCTCGGGTAAATATTCAGTGAACTGCGCCTTCATAGATGGAATTCCTGCCATTTGTTGCTCCTGATAGTGTTGAGATTCCCAAAACGGCCGCCGCTGAAAATATTTTCTTGACAAAGTCCGCATCCGCGTTATTTTCCGGGACTCATGAAGAACAGGATTCCCGCCAGCAGAAACTCGCATCTTGGCGTCCGCGAACTCTGCGATCTGATGAACGTCTCCGAGAAGACGGTCTACCATTGGATCAAGGACGAGGAGCTTCCGGCCGTCAAGGTCAACGAGCAGTACCGCTTCAACCGCACCGAGCTTCTCGAATGGGCGATTGCGCGGAGGATTGACGTGTCCTCCGGGCTTTTCGACGGGCACGGCGGCGGAAGCGTGCCGTTGCCGGGGCTCGCCGACGCGTTGAAGGCGGGCGGAGTGAACTATGGGGTCGATGCCGCGGACAAGAGGGCCGCGCTGAAGTCAGCCATATCGCTCATGCCCCTGCCTGAGAACGCCGACAGGGGATTCCTGCTGGACGTCTTCCTGGCGCGCGAGTCGCTGGGCTCCACTGGCATCGGCGACGGAATCGCCATACCGCATGTGCGCAACCCCGTCGTGATGCGGATACAGGGGCCGATGGTGACATTGTGCTTCCTCAAGAACGGCATAGAGTTCGGTTCGATAGACGGGAAGCCGGTCCATACAATCTTCACAATGATGAGCCCGTCGGTGACGGCTCATCTCAACATACTTTCAAAGCTCACGTTCGCGCTCCGGAACAAGGTCTTCGCCGATGCGATAGCCCGCAGGGCTGCGCAGGACGAGATATACCGCGGGGCGCAGGAAGCGGACAAGACCATGAAAAGCCGTGCCGCCCATACGGAGGGAGCAGGCGGCATGTGATCTGGCTTCTGGCATCGCTGCTGACTTTTTGCGCGGGGGCTTTCTTGTGCCTTGCCGCGGCGGGACGGCCTTCCTTCTCCCGCGTCGTCGGCCCTTCCGTGGCCGTCGCCGGCGCGGTCTTCGGACTGTTCGCGGCCGCATATGTCCTGACGGACTCCTGCCCCGTTGAAATCTCCCTTCCCTGGAGCATGCCTTACGGCGCGTTCAGGATCCGCATGGATTCCATTTCCTCGGTCTTTGCGGCCCCGCTGCTGCTGATCCCGGCGCTGGCGGCGGTCTACGGCGTCGAATATCTCAAGCCGTCCGAGCGGAGCAAGGATCCGGCCTTCTCATGGTTCTTCTTCAACATGCTGACGGGGACGATGCTGCTTGTCGTCGTAGCGCGGAACGCGATGCTCTTCCTGATCGCCTGGGAGCTGATGTCCCTGTCGTCCTTCTTCCTGGTGATGCATGACAGCGAAAAGGAGGAGGTGCGCAAGGCCGGATGGACATACCTTGTCGCGGCGCATATAGGCACGGTGTTCCTCTTCGCGCTTTTCATACTGCTCGGGCGCCGATGCGGGACTTTGGATTTCGACGGATTCATCCTGTCCGGCGCGCCGTCCGGCTTTACTGCGGCAGTCTTCCTGCTGGCGCTCGCCGGATTCGGCGTGAAGGCCGGATTCGTCCCCCTCCACGTCTGGCTGCCCGAGGCTCACCCCGCGGCCCCGTCGCATGTCTCGGCGGTCATGAGCGGCGTCATGATCAAGACGGGAATCTACGGGATAGTGCGGACGCTCACTTTCTGCGGCGCGCCGCCGCCGTGGTGGGGCTGGTTGATAGTGGCTGTCGGCGCATCGTCAGGGATACTCGGCGTTCTGTTCGCGCTCGCGCAGCACGACATCAAGCGGCTGCTCGCTTACCACAGCGTGGAGAACATCGGAATAATAGCGCTCGGCCTGGGCGTGGGTATGCTCGGCACAAGCTTCGGCAATCCGGCGATGGCGTTCCTCGGCTACTCGGGCGCGCTCCTCCATGTGATCAACCATGCCGTATTCAAGAGCCTCCTCTTCCTCGGCGCAGGCTCGGTCGTCCATGCCACGGGCACCCGCGACATCGAACACCTCGGCGGGCTGATGAAGCGGATGCCGGCGACGGGAATATATTTCATCGTCGGCTCCGTCGCTATTTGCGGGCTTCCCCCGCTCAACGGATTCGTAAGCGAATTCCTCATCTATCTCGCCTCACTCCAGATATTTTCAGGAAGTTGCAGGCCGCACGGGGGGCTTGCCGCGGCCGGGATTGTCGCAATATGCTCCCTTGCCCTCATCGGCGGCCTGGCGGCCGCGTGCTTCGCCAAGGCGGTCGGAGTGATATTCCTCGGGGAGCCGCGCAGCCCGCATGCGGAGCACGCGCACGAGGCGGGCGCCGGAATGCGGAGGCCGATGGCCATCCTTGCAACTCTATGCTTCGTCATCGGACTCGGCGGCCCACTCATAATTGTTTTCATAAGCCCCGCCGCCAGGCAGATGATGGATTTCTCGCAGGCAGGCCTTGCCGCAGTCGCGGCCGGGAAGACCGCATGGATAACCGGCGTCCTGTGGTGCGTCGCAGGTTCCTCGACCGCGGTCATCCTCCTGGGCGGACTTCTTTTCGCGTTCAGAGCCTGGCTCCTGTCCGGAAGATCCGTAAGAACCGCTGTCACATGGGACTGCGGATATGCGGCTCCCACCCCGCGGATGCAGTATTCCGCCTCCTCGTTCGCCGATCCGCTGCTGCGGCTTTTCCGCCTCCTGCTGAGAACGAGGCGTCGCTTCACCCCGCCCTCAGGGCTTTTCCCGTCATCCTCGTCGTTCTCGACCGACACGCCGGACGTATACAGCGAAGGGCTCTACCGCCCTTTCTTCATGATGATCGACGATTTCATGTCGCGCTTCAGATGGCTGCAGCACGGCAGGCTTAACCTATATATCCTTTGTATCATACTTGCGCTTCTTGCGCTGCTGGCATGGAAGCTGAGGTGAGAGATGCAACTTGAATCAGCCGTTTCAATCCTGGCCGGACTTATGCTCGCGCCGCTGATGCCGGGGATCATCAACCGGACAAAGGCGGTGTTCGCAGGCCGGCGCGGCGCGCCGCTCCTGCAGGCATACTACGACATCTTCAAGCTGCTGCGCAAGGGCGCGGTCTACAGCCGCACCACGAGCTGGGTCTTCCGCGCGGCCCCTTGCGCCGGCCTCGCATGCCTCCTAGTCGCGTTCGCATTCATGCCGGCATATGGCAGCTCTCCGGCGCTCGAGTTTTCCGGCGACCTGATCGTCTTCATCTACTGCCTCGGCCTGATGCGCTTCATGACCGTCGCGGCCGCGCTCGACACCGGTTCGAGCTTCGAGGGGATGGGCGCGAGCAGGGAGGTCCAGTTCTCGGCGCTCGGGGAGCCGGTTCTCATCCTTTCCCTGGCCAGCGTCGCGTTCCTGACCGGCCAGGCATCGCTGTCCGGAATTTTCGGAACGCTCATCCCCTCGGCCTGGCATGCCGCCGGGCCCGTCCTCGTCCTTGTCTCCGTCGCGCTGTTCATAGTCTTCCTCGCCGAGAACGCGCGCATCCCTGTGGACGATCCGAACACCCACCTGGAACTTACGATGATCCACGAGGTGATGATACTCGACTACAGCGGGCCGGACCTCGCCTTCGTCCTCTACGGCGCATCCCTTAAGCTCTGGCTCCTCGGCGCGATGATTGTGAATCTCCTTCTTTCGGCCTTCGGAACAGGCCATGCGGCGGGGATTATGTTTTTCATCGTCGGCATGTTTCTACTGGCTGTCGCCGTAGGAGTGGTTGAGTCCGCGATGGCGCGGCTGAGCCTGCTCAGGGTGCCTCAGCTCCTGGCCGGCGCCGGCGCGCTGTCAGTGCTGGCGTTCATACTTGTTATGAGGTTTATTTCATGACTGCCGCGTTGAATGCAATACTCGTTCTTCTCATCCTGGCATGCTTCCTCCTGCTCGGGTCGAGCCGGATCGGCTCGTGCATCCGCGCCTGCGCGTTCCAAGGCATGATCGCGGGCCTGCTGCCGCTGGCGATGGGCGGCGCGGACCTCACCTTGCGGACGGCGCTCATCGGGGCCGCGATAATCGCGCTGAAGGGCTTTGTCTTCCCGAAACTTCTCTTCCGCGCGATCCGCGAGTCGGACGCCAGCCAGGAGGTCCGCCCATACGTCGGCTATCTCACGTCGATCCTTTTCGGAGTGCTCTCCCTCATCGCGTCGTTCTGGCTGGACGGCAGGCTGAAGCTGCCGGCGCATTCGTCCTCCAATCTTCTCGTCCCTGTCGCGCTCTCGATGATGATGACAGGCCTCTTCCTCATCGTCGCGCGGCGCACCGCTATCAACCAGGTGATCGGCTATCTCGTCCTCGAAAACGGAATCTACGTCTTCGGCCTGGCCATCGTCAGCGAGATACCGGCGCTCATCGAGCTGGGCGTCCTCATGGACATGTTCGTGGCCGTCTTTGTCATGGGCATCGCGATATACCGCATCAACATGGAATTCGACCACATCGACTCTGAAAGGCTTGACAGCTTGAAGGGCTGAACTTAATATGGAAACGGAAAAACTGATTGTCGCGCTGCCGGCGCTCCCCCTGCTGCTTGCGGGCGTCAGCCTGCTTGTCGGCACGGCGCGCCGCCAGATGCTGTTCTGCGCCGCCGGCACGGCCTCGGTCTCTCTGCTGTCATTCTCCCTGAGCCTCTACGTATTTTACGGCGGCCCGCTGTCGGCTATGGGCGGCTGGCTGCTGCTCGACGCCCTTTCCGCGTTTCATCTTGTCGTCATGTCCGCAGTCTTCGCGCTTGCCTCCGCATACGGCGCCTTCTATTTCGGCGCGGAAATCAAGGCCGGCTTGTTCACCGATGCGGCGGCAAGACGCTACGGCGGGCTCTGGTTCGGCTCAATGGCCGCGATGATTCTCGTCCTTGTATCAAACAACCTCGGCGTCATGTGGGTCGGCATCGAGGCGACCACGCTCCTCACCGCGTTCCTGATCTGCATACATCCCTCCAAGGGGGCGCTCGAAGCGATGTGGAAATATCTGCTGATGTGCTCGGTCGGCGTCGCGCTCGCATTCATCGGAATACTCCTCGTCGCCGCGTCGACAGGCGCCGCGGGGATGCACGGGACAGATGCGATGCTCTGGACTAAGCTCTGCAAAAACGCGTCGAAGCTCAGTCCGACGCTGCTGAAGGCTGGATTCATGTTCCTAGTCATCGGCTACGGAACAAAGGCCGGACTGGCGCCGATGCACAACTGGCTGCCGGACGCCCACAGCCAGGCGCCTTCGCCCGTGTCCGCCATATTCTCAGGATTCATGCTCAACGCCGCGCTCTACTGCGTCCTCCGCTGCATCCCCCTCGCAGAGGCCGCGACCGGCGGCGCAGGCTGGGCGCGGGGCATACTCGTCGCATTCGGCCTCCTATCGATGCTTGTAGCGGCTGCATTCATAGCTGCTCAGCACGACATCAAACGCCTCCTCGCCTATTCAAGCGTCGAACATATGGGCGTCATCGCATTCGGCGTGGGAATCGGAGGGCCAGGCGCCTTCGCGGCACTCTTCCATGTGCTCAACCACTCCGTATGCAAGAGCCTGTGCTTCTTCTGCGCCGGCGCGGTCGGCCGCATCTTCGGTACGCACGACATCCGCGCCATCAGGAACGTCCTGCGGATTTCGCAGCCCTGGGGGATGGGTATGGCCGGGGGATTGCTTGCGCTGATAGGGCTTGCGCCTTTCGCATTATTCCTCAGCGAATTCCTTATCGTCAAGGCCGCCCTGGAAAAAGGCATGTTCTTCTCCGCCTCGGTCTTCCTCCTCGGGCTCGCGGTGGTGTTCATCGGAGTCCTTAGAAATATAATCACCATGGCGTGGGAGCCGGCAACTGTAAGTACGGAGGCGGCCAGATCTGATGTCTGCGAATATCTGCTCGTGTATCTCCCGCTGGCCGCGCTTCTGGCCCTGGGCCTGTGGATGCCGGAGTTCTTTCAGGACTGGATATCTCAGGCTGCACTCCTGCTGGGAGGTGCCGGATGAGCAGCCCCGCAACTTTTACAAACGGCGCAAGCGTTCCGCTGTCAAAGGTACCGCTTCTTGCGTTCGAAGAATTTAAAAGTTATTTGAAGAATTCCGTCGAAGGCGGAGGCCGTGTGCCGGCATTTTTCGGATCCCCCGTCGCAGGCGGATCGACGAGGATTTTCTGCATCATCGCATTCGATGGGACGGGCCAGCTTTCCGCGGCCGCGACCGATATTGGTGATAGATATCCTTCTTTAACTCCCGAATGTCCGCAGCTGCACATGTTCGAACGCGAGATCGCCGAGCAGTGGAACGTGATACCTGAAGGGCATCCATGGTTGAAGCCGGTGCGTTTCCAGCCGCCGCGCCGGAAGGCGGAGCCGTCGCCTCCGGCGAAGCCAGGAAAGGCAGTATGCGGTGTCACTGACTTCTTCCAGATCGCCGGCGAAGAGGTACATGAGGTCGCGGTGGGCCCCGTCCATGCGGGGATTATCGAGCCAGGGCACTTCCGTTTCCAGTGCCACGGCGAGACCGTCCACCACCTTGAAATTTCGCTCGGCTACCAGCACCGCGGCATCGAACGAGCCCTCTCGGAAGGGATTAATAAAAGGACAATCCACTATATGGAGACGCTTGCTGGCGACACGACCGTCGGCCATGCTTTGGCCTTCTGTTCCGCGGTCCAGTCATTGTCCGGGCGCCATCTCTCCGCGAGGGCCCAGGCGCTGCGGGCCGTGGCGCTCGAACTTGAACGCATGGCCAACCATGTCGGCGATCTCGGCGCCCTGGCCGGAGACATCGGCTTCCTCCCGACCCAGGCTTGGTGCGGACGCATCCGGGGCGACATTCTGAACATCACGGCCGCGCTCTGCGGAAACCGCTTCGGACGCGGACTTGTCCGGCCGGACGGACTGGGCTGCGAAATCCGCAGCGGAGAGTTGACTACCATTCAGAAGCGGCTCGCGGACGCCTTCCGCGACGCGGCTCAGGCGGTCGATCTGCTCTGGGGAACTCCCTCGGTCCTTTCGCGCTTCGAGGGGACGGGCGCGCTGACCCGCGAAACATGCGAGTCGATCGGGCTGGTCGGCGTGGCCGCCAGGGCATGCGGAGTGCCGAGGGACGTCCGCCAGGATTTCCCGTCCGGAATCTACCAGTTCTCACAGATTCCGGTCTCAACCTGGCATACGGGCGACGTCTTCGCCAGGGCGTTCGTCCGCTGGCAGGAGGTCGAACGTTCCGCGTCTTTCATCGCCGAGCAGCTGGAGTCGCTGCCTGAGGAAGGCGGAAAGGCCGGACCTGGAGTGGAACATCTAGCGGCTGAACATATTGCAGTCTCGTTGGTCGAAGGATGGCGCGGCGAGATATGCCACGCGGCGATCACCGACGGCAAGGGGCGCATTTGCCACTACAAGGTCGTGGATCCCTCGTTCCACAACTGGTTCGGCCTGGCCTGCGCGCTCCGCGGACAGCAGATTTCCGACTTCCCGCTGTGCAACAAGAGCTTCAACCTTTCTTATTGCGGATTCGACCTGTAGAAGGGGGGGCGATGCGAAGGTCGCAGTTTTGTCGATCGGAAACTCGATGGAGGGCGGAATTCTATTCCGCCGTCAAGAGGACGGTTGATTATAATTCAACCCTCCATCCGCCAGTCAACGGAAATCTAAAAGACAATCGAGTTTCAGATGATAGCAAATCAAATAACTTAATCCTGAACTTTGTCCTGAACTTACTCCTGAAAAAACGTTGAAATAGTTTAGGACAAAGTTTAGGACAAAGATAGCGACAAAGATTGTCGAGTTTCAGAGGAGTGCAGCTCTGGCGAGGAAATCCGCCAGTTCTGTCGGGGTGAAACTTAAAGTAGCGCAGGTATTCCTACCTGCGATGCCGCAGACAGGAATGTCTGCGTTACTTCAGGCGAGTTTCAGGAGAACCAGATATGCTGAAGATAATAAAAGGCAGGATTAATCAGGGTTGCCGGACGATGAATTATCCCGACGGCCCGGCGCCGGAGCTGCCTGCGCTTTTCGCTGGTCGACCGGTTCTGGACACCTCCAAGTGCAAAGAATCGTGCAGGAACTGCGCGGACGCATGCCCCACAGGCGCCGTGGAATGCGGCGGCGGTAAGCTGCGGCTCGACACCGGGCTCTGCATCTTCTGCAGGGCCTGCGAAAATGCCTGCGGGACAGGTGCCGTGAAATTCGGCCGCGACCACGCCCTCGCCGCAGGCGGCAGGGCGGGGCTTGTGATTTCCGGAAATGATGCGGAGGTATCGCCAGAGGCAAGGATCACCCCCAGGAAGTTCTTCGGAAAATCTCTCAAGCTGCGCCAGGTAAGCGCCGGCGGATGCAACGCTTGCGAGGCAGACACCAACGTCCTCAACACCCTCGCCTGGGACCTCGGGCGATTCGGCATTCAGTTCGTCGCCTCGCCGAGGCACGCCGACGGCATCCTGGTGACAGGTCCCGTCCCCGAAAACATGCGCCTCGCACTGTTCAAGACCTACGAGGCGGTCGCGGAACCAAGGATCGTGATCGCCGTCGGAGCATGCGCCATATCCGGCGGAATATTCTCCGGGCATCCGGAGGTCCACAACGGCGTCCCAGGCAAGATTCCAGTCGACCTCTACATCCCCGGGTGCCCGCCGCACCCTCTCACAATACTCGACGGCCTCCTAAGGCTTCTCGGGCGAATTTGAACGACAGAGCCCAGCTGCTCCGAGCAGCAGTCAGGTGAGGAGATTCATCGGCAATATTTTTACAGGCAATTTCATACATCGTGATCCGTGGAAAATAGATTTGGTGAAATGCCGACCCCGGTGAGGTGTTTCAGTTCAGATTTCCGGCACCACGTCCTGAAAAGCCACACATGGGCATTTTCAAGCCCTAAAGCTTTTCATGGTGAGCGGGTCAGGAAATCTGAATTTTACGATGCTGCGGCCGGAATCTTCCGGCGCATTGTCATGTCTTTACAGCCTGGAGTTCGATATGTTCAATGTCGTCCTTTTCATGCCGTGCATCCCGCAGAACACTGGGAGCATAGGCAGGCTCTGCGTGAACGCGGGCTGCCCGCTGCATCTGGTCAGGCCCATAGGATTCTCGTTGGATGAAAAGTATCTGAGACGGGCGGGGCTTGACTACTGGAAGCATCTGGATCTTCACGTCTACGAGAATGCCGACGAGTTTTTCATGAGGAATATCGGGACAGAGATATATTTCTTCTCCACCAAGGGGAGCAAGGTCTTCTGGGACTGCGAGTTCAATGACGGCGCCTTCCTGGCCTTCGGCAACGAGGAGTCCGGCCTGCCGGCGGACTTCTATGACAGGTTCAAAGACAGCATGTTCAACATCCCGATGGCCGGGGATCACTTCCGCAGCCTGAATCTTGCAAACGCCGTGGCCGTGGCGCTTTATGAAGGGATTAGAAGAGGATTCGATGGGAATTCCAAGTCCCAGATCCCAAAATCCAAGTAAATCTCAAGCCACAATATACAAATTCCGAACTAGATCCTGAACTTTGTCCTGAACTCCGATGGAAGCATACTCATTTAGCGTGGAAATTTACATTTTGACAGGCAAGATTTGGGATTGGATTTTTTCGCTCCGACCGAGTGGCGACATGAATGTCGTCCGAGGAAGGAACGTAAAAATACGGCCCGAAGATGCCCGTCCTGGCGTGCAGTCTTTCGGTTTTGCTCCGCACCCTTCAAGAGCCTTCGATACCTCGGTATCTGCGGCCTCTCAGAATACGGGGCAATTTCCGAAATCTCCGCAATCAAAATGAGAATTTTCAGCATAAAGGAGCATATCATCCAGTTTAATGTATCGCGCCGCACACTTTCCTGATGATGTTGTCGTTCTTCGCTATTATCGCCTGCTCCTTGAAGTACCAGCAGCGCGGGTCGGAACTTTCCAGGCGGAAGCATCCGCTCCTTCGGATGTCCCGGATGATGGGGCGTCCGTCCGCCAGGCGCCCCTTGAATCCGCAGTTCCATAGGAGGGGCAGCGAGCCGCCCATGTCCCAGAGCTTGGTGAATCCGGCGAAGGCCATGTATCGTCCGAGGAGAAGCCCCATGCAGACATATACCATGCTGCAGGCGCAGTTGACGGTGTTTGGCAGGTCGAGTCCGCCATGCTTCGCGATGTTCTGTCCGACTGCGACGATGCCGCCGGGTGAAAGGCGTGTCCGCGGCGGATTAAGCCTTTTGAAGTCTTTCTCATTCCGGGCGCGGCCGTTTGCAAATGGCGCGCACAAATGGAGGACTTCCCCTTCGCATGTGACGAACATCTCTCCCGATATCGGAAGGTAAATCGCCCCCTCTGAGAGAACTCCCCTCTCCATCAGGCCTATCGAAATTCCCCAGAAAGGGACATGGTTGGCGTAGGGCGATGTGCCGTCGATCGGATCTACGACCCAGGCGGTTCCGGAAAACGCCGACTCGACATATTCCTCGTCGCGGGAAGCAAGTGTCTCCTCGCCGATCAGATAGGTGCCTTCTTGGGGCTTGTCGAAGTCCTCCGCAAGCAGCCGCTCTATCGCCAGGTCGGCGTCGGTCACAAGCGACTTGTCGCGCTTGAGCCGCCAACGCCTATTCTCGTAGCCTTTCATCGCGACGGCGGCGCAGTCGTAGAGCAAGTCCCTTATTACCATGTGGTTCCAGCGGTCCATTGCAGTTATCCTTTATCGGTTATTTGTGAACCGTTATCCGTTGTTGGTTGACCTTTGTCGCCGCCGTTATCCTCCGCCGAAAAGTTTCTCGCAGGCTAAGCTGACCCGGGCAGGGGAAACGATACTTACTGTTTTGCGTTCGGCAAGTGCCGCAGTCCGGAATTTTTCCATATGAAAAATATTTCCCTTATTGAATTGTCCGGATTTTGATTTCTATTTGCCGGAAATGCGGGGAGAGCGTGCATGCAGGTCAATCTGAAGCTTGAGAACGGGAAGCTTGCCGTAACGGAGGACGCCGGACTGGTCGAAGTCTACAAGGCGCCCTCCGAGGAGGAGATCGCGTCCCTCATCAGCAGATACAACATCGACAAGCACAACATAGATTCCGCCCTGGACCCTGACGAGAACGGCCGTCTCGAGTTCGAGCCGGACCATCTTGTCCTGATCTTCAAGCGGCCGCGCAACTACTGTTCGGAGGACAACTTCTTCTTCAAGGTCACTTCCATCGGCGTTTTCATGTTCGCCGAAAGGATGATCATAGTGATGAAGGACGACATTCCTATCTTCGACGTGAAGGGGCAGCCCAACCTCAAGAGCCTGCACGACATACTCATGCGGCTGATATATTCCACCATCAACCACTTCATGGGGCATCTGAAGATCATAAACCTCATCTCCGAGGAGCTCGAGGACAAGATAAACAAGTCTCTTGAAAACAAGTTCCTGCTCAACATGTTCACCCTTGAGAAGAGCCTGGTCTACTTCCTGAATTCGATCACGTTCAACGCGGGCGTCTTCGAGAAGCTAAAGCACAACGCGGCGAAGATCGGGTTCACCCCGGAAAACCTCGAATCCCTTGACGACATAATGATCGAGAATTCGCAGTGCCTCACGCTAACTCAGACATACTCGAACATCCTTTCCGGCCTGATGGACGCCAGGGCTTCGCTCATAAGCAACAATCTGAACGTGATGATGAAGAACCTGAACGCGATCGTCATCGCCGTCGCCGTTCCGAGCTTTATAGCGGGAATGGGTGGAATGTCCGAGTTCTCCAAGCTGGCATTGGAGCTTGAGAATGGGCGGATGCCCTACGTTTACGCTAACATTCTTTTCGCCGCCGCAATGATCTTGATAGGGATCGGCACCTATTACGTCATCAAATACCTCGAGCGCTACTGGAAATGAAATTCCGCCCAATTTCTCCATCAGCGCGATCGGTGGTGTGAAGGCGAGATAGGATACTTTCTTAAAAACTTCTATCACAAAAGCGTGCATGTGTCTATGGAATTCATTGAATTTTGGGTTGCGGGCAAAGCCCGCCTTAGAGTGAAATGATATTGAAGAAGCGTAAAATATTGTTTCATGCCGCCGCCGGATTGATTTTTGCGATTCTTGTTGTTCTCCCATGCACGTTACTCCTTGAATTCGTTTTTCTCCCTTCAAAATATCCCCACCTGCCGCGTAAAATATTGCTGATGGGCTTTTATGCTGCTCCAGGAGCCATAGTCGACGGCAACAAAATCAATGAGATGGGATTCCAAGGCGACAATCTGTCAAGGAACAAAAAGAGAGGCGTTGTGAGGATTTTGACCCTTGGAGGTTCGGTCATATTCAATAATCATTTTACCGACGTCTTGAAAGAAAAACTCGGCGCGGCATTTCCTGAAAACGAATTCGAGATACTGGGAGCGGCATTGCCGGGACAGACGACAAGGGCTTCGGTTTTAAAGTATCAGGCATTGAGGGAATACGACTTTGACTACGTGATCATTTATCATGCGATAAATGACCTGGGGATGAATCATGTGCCCAGTATATTGTTTAAAAAGGACTACTCTCATTATGGTCCGTGGAACAAGAGCAACTTCATGCTTAGGAATTCTTTCATCGCGCGAACTTTATATAACGTTTTTTCCGGCAGCGCGGAGTATAATTTCCTTGAGACACCCCCTGGCTGGTTTAATGCATCGAAGTTTGCGACGGTGGCGACATTCAAGGCAAACATGGAGCAGCTACTGGCAGACATTGAGTCTGATGGTGCGATCCCTATAATTATGACCTTCGCATGGGCTCTTCCATCGGACTATGATTCCGCAGCGGTCCTTGCCCACCTCAATGGCTACAATACCAGCGACGATAAGAGCTGGAGGCATTATGGACATGTCGACACCTGGGGGCCGTATGATTTTGTAAAGGAGGGACTGACAAGGCACAACTCTGTTATACGGGGCATCGCTTCCAGCCGGAAAATCCCATTGATCGATCAGGAGAAAATCATGGGCGGGGATCTAAACCTCTTTGTAGATGTCTGCCACTTCAGTTCGCCAGGTAGGGATATGTTCATTGACAACATATTGATCCATTTAGGGGACAAAGGATATTTCAGGTTTGCTGGCTCCAGCAAGAAGAAGATCGAAGATGAGATCGTAAGGATACGCGCCGAATCCAAGGGGAAGGAGCTCAGCGACAGCGAGAAGGCAGTGATGATCTCGTATTCACATGCCTACAAAGCTTTTTGCGGCCAGGAGTGGAGCGAGTGCAATAGGAATATCAGAGTCTGTATTCTGGCATATGAGTCTGCAGACGACAAGAAAAGATTTGTCCCTGTCGGTGTGGCCCACATCTATTGGATGGCCGGATTGTCTGCTGCAAACATCGGCAACATTGAAATGGCTTATGAATGCTGCAGAAAAGCTCAAAGTTACGCCAAGACCGCCGAAACCTCCTCCTTAGAAGCATATATTATGCTTTTAGATGGCCGGAAGGAAGAATCCAGGAACTACATCTCTCGGCTTTTAAGCCAATATCCGGACAATGAATCAGTCTTTCTCCTGCATAATATGGCGATGAAATCCACTTCCCCTTGACGTACCGCAAGATTACTGAGTCAAGCGGGTTACCACTCGTCCGTACGGAAGGGCGACGCCGGGAGGCCTTCCCTGTTGTAGAGGTTGGCGCCGACGGGGTTCATCATGAAAGAGTAGCGCACAGCCACCGGCTGCTTAACGTTCGGGGAAGAGACCACGACGGTGCCGCCGTCTATTACGGCATCGGCCCACTGCCATTTTTTGTCCTCTCCTGCGATTGCGAACCACTTGAGCTTGCCGTCCTTGACCTCTGTCATAGGTTCGAGCCCTTTCTTTTCGCCGATCACAAGCCCGCCGCCGACCGAGTCAAAGCTTACGCGGATCTTGTCGCCCTCGACTTTCATGTCCTTGTAGAGCGGTCCGCTGAAGACGATGTCCTTGCCGTAGTCCTTGGCGAGGGCCCAGCGTGCGAGGCGCGCGCCGACATCCTGCTTGTTCTTCGGATGTATGTCTCCGGCCTCTCCGATGTCGATTATGACGGCCATGCCGGTGTGCGGTATTGCCGTTATGGATTTCCTCTGGGCGTCGCGCAGCTTGGCCCAGCCGTCGCCTCCTGCGGCGTTGTTTGGATCGGAGTTCTGGAAATTGGCCAGTTGGACATGGTAGAACGGGAAGTCGGTGTTGCCCGCCTGGTTCCACATCTTGCGCCAGCCCTCTATCAGCGCCCTCATCTTGTGCATGTAGATGATGTCCTCTCCGCCGTTTGACTCGCCCTGATACCAGATGGCGCCTCGGAAGGCAAAAGGTATCAAGGGGTTTATCATCGCGTTGAAGAGCTTGGTCGGCTGCTGATGGTCGGCGGGAGGGAAGGGGGACGGCGCGTCCGGAACAGGCGTCTTGGCGGCAAGCGCTTTCTCGGCGGCCTCCAGCCATGCCTTCATATTAGCGATCTGATCGCCGTAAGCCTTCTGCCCGGCCTCCGTCCTGACGTCCCACGCCTCGAACTGAGGGACGATGCCCTTCAGTTCGGGGACGGCCTTGAATCCTTCAGGGCATGTCCAGGGCTCTATCCTTGTTCCGCCCCAGTTGCTGCCGATGAGGCCCACGGGGACGTCAAGCTCCTTCACGAGTTCGCGGGCGAAGAAGTAGCCGACGGCGGTGAAGTTCCCAACGGTGCCGGGACTGCATTCCACCCAGGCGTTCCCGCTTATGTCGTCCTTTGGATAGTGGGATTGGGTGTTCTTAACCTTGATGTGGCGGATTATCGGATTTGTCGCCGCGGCGCATTCCTCCTTGGCGTTTAGAGAGCCGTTGACCGACATTTCCATATTTGACTGCCCGGAGCAGATCCAGACCTCGCCGACCAGGACGTTCTTGCAGCTGATCTCGTTCTTGCCCCTGACCTTGAAAACCCCGGGCTCCTTGTTCGCCTTCATCGGATCCAGCTTGAGCGTCCATCTGCCGTCGTCGCCGGCGGTCGCCGTCTTCTCCTGACCTGCGAACGACACGGTGACGGCTTCCCCCTTCTCGGCCCATCCCCAGACCGGGACGGGAATGTCCCGCTGAAGCACCATGTTGTCACCGAAAATCTTGGGCATCCTAACATCTGCGATCAGGATTCCCGATGCCGTCCACACGACTGCGAGCGCCAGGCCGACAACCTTCACCGACGAGAGATTTTTCATCTGATGCGTTCCTATGCTGTTTGTACGCGTATCATCCATAACATATAATGCTGGAATTCGGATTTTACCATTGACGGAACTGTATTTGCTCCGCGCACTACCTGGGAATCAAGGCCTCGAAAAATATCTTTCGGCCTTCTGAAGGGCGGAGACGCTGAATATCAGCGGATAAAGCTTTTCATGGTACCACAGGGATGAGAAGTAAAGCCCGATCGGGCTTGATGGAAGTTCGACCCGGTCGTCTGAGACCTTGATGAGCCAGTCCAGCCCTCTGGAAACCGCCTCGGGGTTAGGGGCATTACCGCCACACTGTCCCGAGAGGGCTGAAACGGCAAGGGCGGTCTCTTCGACCGATGATTTCACGCCCTTGGAACCGCCCCAGCCGCCGTCGTGGTTCTGCGAATCCAGGAGATATTTTACGGCACGTCCGGCATTTCGGTCGAAAATCTCAGATGTCCAATGCGATCCGCAAATTGAGTTGAGAACCTGCGAGGTTCCGAAAACGCGGTTTTCGCAGTCCGGCGCGTCATCGCTGCCGAACCAAAGCGGCGTCCATGACCCGTCGGGGTTCTGCCTGTCGGAAAGGAAGTTTATGCATTCGACTGCCGAAGCTTCGATTTCCACCTTCAATGCTGAAGGCATTTCATCCTTCCATATTGAAAACGCCTTGACTGTATGCGCAGTGATGTCGGGGGAGCTTTGGTCGAAATGGAGCCGGCCCCAGCCCCTGCAGAATGTCGGGATGCCGCCGTCTGAGTTCTGGAGATGGAGGAGCCATCTGATTCCCGCCTCGGCGGCTTCCGCCGTCTCCTCGCGCTTGAACCCCAGGGCCTTCAACGCGCAGAGGACGCCGGCCGTGTCGTCGGCGTCGGGGACCGCGCCCGGCAGGTCGGTCCAGCCCCAGCCGCCCGGCGGTGAGTTCGTGTATGGATGGGCTGTCCGGAACTGACTTGCTATAAGCCACTTATGTATTGCCAGCCTTCTCGGTTCATCGAGAATGCTAGAAATGCCGCCGCCTGCGGCGAGCGCATTGACCGAGAGCGTCGTCAGCCATGTCGAAAGGTTGCTGTCGATCGGCCAGGCGCCGTCGGGACGCTGTGAATTCCTTAGGAATTGAACGCATCTGCGGGTGACCGGATGATCAGGAAGCCCTGCGGCCGAGAGGCTCATCGCCACAAAACCCGTAAGCGGCACCGCTTCCAGGAATCCGCCGCCGGAGGGCTGGATGCGCTCAAGCTTTTTGAGCGCAGTTCCGGACACGCAGTCCCTGAGAAGGTTCGCCGCCGGATTGCAGGACCTGTCGAAGACATGCTTCGCGTAGCCCATCGCGATTAGGGCCGGAAGTGCATAGCTGACGACGTTGAGGTTCATGAACTTATACAATCCGTGCGGCAGCGCGGAAAGCTCGAAAGGAAGGCGGGGAATCAGTCTCCAAGTGGAGGCGGCGTCATCCGGATTTTGTGAAAGCGCATGCATCGTCAGGATAGGCACCGAGAATGTCCTGTCGGCGCCGTAGTGGCTGAGGATGGCGCCGGCTACGCCGCTCAAGTTCCTATCCCGAAGATACTTGCGGATCCATTCGTCGGCCCTTGCGGCGGACGCCGAAAAATCCGGCCCGCCTTCGACGATTGACAGGGCCGACCGGCAGAGGACGGTCGTGGCAATGTTGCTTCTGCTTATGGTGGTGTCGCCCCAGCCGCCGTCGGGGTTGGCGTTTTTTTTGAGCCACTCGAGGCCGGAGGCAATGGATGAAGAGCGGGGAGGACAAGCATTTCCACGGCCTTCCGCGGCCGTAGCGGCATGCAGCGCGAACGTCGCTACGGCTGTCGCGAGCGCGCTGTCGGAGAGGCGTCCGGTCCAGAATCCGCGGGCGTCCAGCTCCGCGATGAGGCGGTTCCTCAGCCGTTCAAGAACAATTTCTGCTTTCAGCTTTGCCGTTGCCCCGATCGTCCGCTTTATAGTGTTTCACTCAGATTTGCAGATGCGGCCGCTTGCGGTCGAATGCAAGCGGCCGAAGCCGTTTTTCTTTTATGCAGGCGCCTTACGGGCCGTTCTTCATGATCGCGCCGGTGTCGGCGCTGGTGGCGAGGGCGGCGTATCTGGCGAGCCATCCGTGGAGCTTCCTGTGCTGGGCGGGGCGCCATTCGGCGCGGCGCTTCGCCAGTTCGGCGTCGTCGACTTCCAGCGTTATTTTTCTTGCAGGGATGTCGATTGAAATGATGTCGCCGGGCTTTATGAGGCCGATGGTTCCTCCGGCGGCCGCCTCTGGGCTGATGTGTCCGATGCATGCGCCGCGGGTTCCGCCGCTGAAGCGTCCGTCGGTGATGAGGGCGACCTTTTCACCGAGGCCGCGTCCCATGATGTAGCTGGTGGGCGCGAGCATCTCCTGCATTCCAGGACCGCCTTTCGGCCCCTCGTAGCGGATGACGACCACGTCCCCCTCCTTCACCTTGCCGGCAAGGATGCCTTCGCACGCGTCCTCCTGGCTTTCGAATATCGCCGCGGGCCCCTTGTGGCGCATCATCGACGGAGCGACGCCGGCGGTCTTGACTACCGCGCCCTTTTCGGCGAGATTGCCGAATAGGATCGCGAGGCCGCCCTCGGCGCTGTATGGCGATTCGATCCTTTTGATCACTTCACCGTCCGGCTCCGGCGCCTTCGCGAACGTCTTGCCGATCGTTTTCCCTGAAACTGTAATGCAGCTTTTGTCGATGAACCCGGTCCTTGAGATTTCCTTGAGTATCGCGCTGATTCCGCCGGCGCGGTCGACGTCCTCGAGGTGGAAGCGGCTGGAGGGCGAGACCTTGCAGATGTTGGGTATCTTCCTGCTGAACTCGTCGATCTTTTTGAGGTCGAGGCTGACGCCGGCCTCGTTCGCCACGGCCAGCGAATGGAGGATGGTGTTTGTGCTTCCGCCCATGGCGACATCCAGGGCCAGCGCGTTCATGAAGGCGGCCTCGGTGGCTATCTCCGTGGGGAGCGGGCCTTTGGCGACGGCCATCTCGACGATCCTGCGGGCTGCCTTCTTCCAGAGCTTCTTCCTGGCGGGATCCGTGGCCAGAATGGAGCCGTTGCCGGGCAGGCCGAGACCGAGCGCCTCAAGCAGGCAGTTCATGCTGTTCGCCGTGAACATCCCGGAGCAGGAGCCGCAGCCGGGGCAGGCGTTCATCTCGAAGTCCTCGAGCTGCTGCTCCGTTACCTGTCCGACCTTGTATTTCCCGACGGCCTCGAAGACGGAGATGAGGTCGCAGGCGGAGCCGTCCGGCTTCTTGCCGGCGGCCATGGGGCCGCCCGAGGCGAAGATCGTCGGTATGCCAAGGCGCATAGCCGCCATCATCATGCCTGGGATTATCTTGTCGCAGTTGGGTATGCAGATCATCGCGTCGAAGGGGTGCGCCATTAGCATGGACTCCACGGAGTCGGCGATCAGCTCGCGGCTGGGCAGGGAATATTTCATGCCCTCGTGCCCCATCGCAATTCCGTCGCAGATTGCTATGGTGTTGAACTCGAACGGGACGCCGCCCGCCTTCCGTATCTCCTTGCATACGAGACTGCCGACCTTGTCAAGGTGGCAGTGCCCGGGCACGATGTTCGTGTAGGAGTTGCATACCGCTATGAAGGGCTTGTCCATGTCCTCCCTGCGGAGTCCTGTCGCGTACATCAAGGATCTGTGGGGCGCACGTTCAAGTCCTTTCCGTATCATGTCGCTTCTCATCTTTAAACCTCGCTTTGTTAGGTTGATTTTTCGGAAACAGCGGCTATCTGTTCAAGCTTCCAAGGTAAATATTCAGTGAAATGGCGTAGTTCACTGAATACTTGCGAATTCTAGCACGGATTTCAGGGGGATTCAAGATGTTTGAAAATCTTACAGGCAAACTTCAGCAGGTCTTCAGGAAGATAGGCGGCTACGGCACCATCACCGAGTCGAACATCTCGGAGGCCATGGAGGAGATACAGGGCGCGCTTGTCGACGCGGACGTCAACTACAATGTCGTCAAGGAGTTCACGGAGCAGGTCAGGAAGGAATGCCTCGGGGCCGACGTGCTCAGGACCGTCACTCCCGGCCAGCAGTTCGTCAAGATCGTCTACGACAAGCTCGTAGAGCTTATGGGTGCCGAGGCCGCTCCGCTGAAGCTTGACGGCAAGCCGGCCGTGATAATGATGATCGGGCTGCACGGCTCCGGCAAGACGACCACCTGCGCCAAGATCGCGCTCAACCTGAAGAAGCAGGGCAGGCGCGTGCTGCTTGTCGCGGGCGACATCTACCGCCCCGCGGCCATTGACCAGCTGGAGGTCCTGGGGGGCGAGATAGACGTCAGGGTTTATTCCGACCGGTCAAGCACCGATGTCCCGTCCATCGCGCGAGGCGCGCTGGACTTCGCCTCCAAGAACATGTGCGACACGCTTATAATAGACACGGCCGGCCGCCTGCAGATCGACGGCCAGATGGTCATGGAGCTGGTGTCTGTCAAGCAGACAGTGCAGCCGCAGGAGATACTCCTCGTCGCCGATGCCGCGCTGGGCCAGGAGGCCGTATCGGTGGCTGACCACTTCCACAAGGCCCTCGACATCACCGGCATCGTCCTCACGAAGCTGGACGGCGACGCCCGCGGCGGAAGCGCGCTGTCGATGCGCAAGGTCACCGACTGCCCGATCAAGTTCGTCGGAGTCGGCGAAAAGATGGCCGACCTGGAGACTTTCCACCCGGAAAGGATGGCGTCCAGGATACTCGGGATGGGCGACATCGTCTCGCTCGTGGAGAAGGCGGCGGAGGAGATCGACCGGGAGGAGGCCGCCAAGCTGGAGGAGAAGATCCGTTCCAAGAGCTTTGACTTCAATGACTTCATGGTCCAGCTCCAGCAGATGAAGAAGATGGGCGGGATTGAATCCGTCCTCAAGATGCTCCCCGGCGGCGACTCACTCCTGGCGCAGCAGGGCTTCGATGGCGACAAGCTGATCCACATGGAGGCGATAATCAGCTCGATGACCAAGACGGAGCGCGAGAAGCCGGAAATAATCGACTTTTCAAGGAGGAAGCGCATCTCCAAGGGCAGCGGGACGACGCTCCAGGAGGTCGGCGACCTGATCAAGCAGTTCGCCATGATGCGGAAGCTCCTGAGGCAGACAAGCCTTGTCAACAAGCTGATGTCGGGCATCGCGCTGCCGGGGCTCGGAGCCATGGGCGGGCCCAGGCTGCACCGCGGAACCAACATGATGCGCCCGAAGAAAAGGCGCAGGTAGCCGTGCGCTGGAGCTTTGCAAAAGCCTTTTTTTAATATAATGTATAAATTGCAACAACTCAAAGATTGTCTTATCTGAGGTGATGTGACCATGGCATTAATATTCAACAAGCTGAAGTTGCAGGGCAAGCCCAAGACCGCCGGATCGACAAGTCTCAAGAACGCTCCGCAGCCCGCGCCTGCCCAGCCGCCTCCGCCGGAGTCTTCGGATGCAGTTCATTCTCCGCCGCTGGAGCAGGTAGAGCAGGCGGCGCCGCAGGATCCGCAGCAGAATCCCCCCCCGCAGCAGAAATGGAAGCCGATGCCTTTGCGCAAGCCCCCGGTGGCCTCGCCCGTGCCGTTGCAGAAGCAGCAAGGTCAACAGGCCCCTCCTCAGCAGAAGGCTAGCCCTCCCGTATCAGGAACGCCTCTCCCCCGGCAGAAGGCCAGCCCTCCGGCGCCGGGGACACCGCCGCCTCAGCAGAAGCCTCAGCCCGCTGAACCAATGCCGCAGACTCCCCCGCAGAAGCCTCCGGTCCCAGCCCAGCCACCTGAGGAGAACCTCCAGAAAACGCCCGCTGCAGGGCAGATGCCGCCCTCTGTCCAGCAGCCGCAGCAGCCGCAGGGCCACCAGATTTCGCAGCAGAAGCCCCCGCCTTCACAGCAGACGATATCCATCAAGCCTCCGCAGCCGCCCACGCCTCCCCCTTCAAACATGCCGACCCAGGACATGGCGCCGGCAGGCAGCGCCCAGTTGCTCCCGCCGGAGGAGGCGGAACTGCCTGACATCGGCGACATAAGCAAGTCCAAGACCATCCAGACCGAGAAGACGAACGTCATCAAGGCCAGGGGCATCAACATGCAGGATGCCATCGAGAGCTACAAGGAACAGCTCCAGAACTACAGCGAGGTGTGCGACAGCATCAATCCTGAAAAGACCTGGGGGCTCACAGAAATAATTGACATTGTTTACGTCCTGGTCGAATCCCTTAACCTCGACGTCGTCGCGGTCGCCCTGATAGACTATGCCGCCGGCAAGACGCTGGTGCCAATACAGAGCCGCGGTTTCAAAATCCCGCCGCCCAAGTCCGTAGCCTCCATCTGGAGCGCTTCGATCTCCGACGGCCCCGGCATTAGCTGGAACAACCTCATGATGCTTGCCGCCGACACGCAGAGCGACCTTGCCAAATGGATTGTCAAGGAAGGGCTCGACTCTATCGGCTATGTTCCGATACACGACTGCTCCACGATCTACGGCTTCATCTTCATCGGTTCACACGAAAAGAAGACCCCGTCCCCGCTGGCATCCTCGCTCCTGGAACTCCTCGGAAGCCGGCTCGGCCTTGTCCTGGCCCTGAGGAAATTCAAGGGGAAATGGCCGCTGCCGAAATAAGGGCAATACGGAACGGACTCACAAATGCCGTTCGAAATTGAAAAACTCGACGGCGCCCGGCTCCTGGTGAATTCCCGCTTCCGCGGGATTCTGGAGCACAACGACCTGCTCGACGCCGAATCGCTCTGGAAAGTCAGGAGCGAACCGGTCAAGAAGAAGCTCAGGGAGCGGGGCACTGAAAGAGCGATGCTTGCCGATCCCGGCGGCGGACGCCCGCTTGAGATGTTCATAAAAAGGTATTCCCCCCTGCCTCTCAAGGAATATTTCAAGTCGGCCCTCTCCTTGAAGCCTCTCTTCTCCGACGGCGCATTCCACGAATGGGAAGCCATACTCTCGTTCCATGAAAAAGGCATCCCCACGATGGAGCCGGTAGCCGTCGCGAAATGCGCGGACGGCACATGTCTCCTCACCCTCGGAATCACTAACTACAGAAGGGCCTCCGACCTTTTCCCCGGTTTCGGGGCGGGGGACATGACGAGGAGGCGACGCCTGGTCTGCGAAATCGCCCGACTGGCCGGCGCGATGCATTCCGCGAACTTCGCACACCAGGACTTCTATCTCGTCCACATCTTCGTCAAGGAGGACGAGGGCGACAAACCGTATATTATCGATCTTCAAAGGGCAATAATCCGGGAAAAGCTCTCTTCCAGGTGGAGGGTCAAGGATCTGGCGCAGCTCCTGTTCTCCGCTGCAGATTTCGCTTCAAGGGCTGACATCATGCGGTTCTGGAAGACCTACTGTAAACTGGCCGGAAATGAATTCTTCCGGGATCAAAAACTGATCAGACGCATCATCGCGAAGGCCGCCAGGATGACCGCAAGGGCCAAGGCCCGGGGGGAGCGGACACCGGGTTGTTATACTCATTTAGCATGAAAATCTACATTTTGACGAGCAAGATTTGGGATTGGATTTTTTCCCGAAATCAATATGTAAATTTTTCAGCCTAAAGGAGTATAGAGGAACAATTGCCTTAGTCTGCCTGCTGAGACCTTAATACCGCCAATTGCCGATTTATGCAAATTGACAATATAGGAAGGATGAAAATCATGAGAAGCTTGCTGCTTGCGGTGTCGGCCATGGGAGTCGCGTTGATGCTTTCGGGTGCCGAACTCCCCGATCCGAAGACAGGAGGAGTAAACGGGGCACCGATGTCCATCCTTGTGCTCGCGGGAAAGCACGGCATGGACAGCGCCAACATGATTGATCCGCAGTATGAAAAAATGCTGGCGGACGCCGGCTACAGGATCGCCAAGACATCGCTCCTGAGCAGGCTGAGCCCGGAATATCTGAAGCAGTTCGGGGCCGTAGTCCTTACAAAGCTCCCATATGCCGGGGCCGAATATTCGGTCAACGGGCAGGAGCTCGTCCATGTGGAAGGCAACCTCTCGCTGCTGCAGGACTATGTGGCTGAAGGGGGAGGACTGCTGCTCGAGCCTGCATTGAGCGAATTTGGCGAGGCCTTCGCGGACACCTACAACCGTTTTCTCAAGCCGTTCGACGCCAAAATCATTCCCCAGCTCCTGTGCCATGACTCCGAAACTAAGGGCGCTTATGCCGCCGGCGTCATCAGTTCGCCGCATGAGATTGCCGCAGGGCTGAAAAACATCCTTTATCCCATCAATGTCCTGCGCTGGGACCATGCGTATGCGACCACTCCGTATGTCCTCGGCAAGGAGTGGATCGTCCTCGCCTCCGGCAAGCCGGGGTCGGGGACGCATCAGGCCCTTGCGAACAGCAAGGTCGGCCCGCAGCTGACAACCACCAACAACCTCTTCGCAATACGGCCGTACAAGAAGGGTTTCATCGCGCTTAGCTCAATACATTCATACTATACTCTGACACTGGTCTTCATGAAGGAGGATCACATCGGCGAAAACCATACCGGGGTCATCGACGGAATCCCGATGTTCGGGGAAAAGGACGGACGACCGAGCGATCTCGCCAAGCTCCTTGACCGCAGCTACCGGTATCTCGCCGCGAACAGCGCGAAAAACGGGATAGGCGGCGGGAATCTAGAACTGCCCCCGCAGGATCCTGCGCCGACCTGCGAGCCGGTGATTGACTGGCATACCGCGAAGCCTGCGCCGACCTGGCAGCACAGGGTAACAGGAGTGCCCGTGGGAAACAAGACATATTACGACGAACATCCGGATCCGCTGGTTCCTGGCGAACTTAAATATTTCAAGGCGCTGATCGGCGCGCGGACCGCGCTGAGCGATGGCGCAGGAACGGTCAGGGAATACAGGGAGGCCTGCGTCAAGGCCGGATACTCGGCGATCATGTTCGCGGAGCCGCTGGAAAAGATGGACATCCAGAAATGGGGATACCTGGTCCAGGACTGCCGCGACAACTCCGACGATCAGTTCGTCTGCCTCCCCGGACTCAACATCGAGGACTTCCAGGGAGGGCGCTACCTGGTCCTTGGCCCGGAACGCTTCCCTGATCCAACATGGCTCACCGAGGACGGCAAAAGGCTGAAGGCGGTCCGGATGCTCTCCCTCGGCTGGTACGGACAGCTCTCGTCCGTGCACCGTGCGGGGAGCATCTCCCTGCATCCTAAGATGTTGAAGCAGTATTCCGGCATAACGGTCTACACATATGACGGCAAGGGCAGGCTGGTGGACGATGCCCTCCACGCCTATCAGTGGGCGGTCAGAAGCGATTCGAACCCGTTCCCCATCGTCGCCCATGAAGTGACAAGCCCCGACCAGGTCGCCCTTGCGTCGACAACAGGATTCCAGCAGATCCTTCCGGCGCCGAAGCTCAGGGGCGCGGTGGAATATTTCCGGTTCGGATTCCCCAACTATTTCCAGTGCCCCGGCCGCTATTTCATCACCGAGGGGCCGATACTCGACGGCTGGAGCATCTTCAACAAGGACATCGGAGCGCCGGAGGAGAACCGCGATCATTACCGCATGGAAATCGGGGTCAGGAGCGACGTGCCCGTGACGGACGTCACGCTCTACGACGGATTTGAAGTCGCCGGACGCTGGTTCCCCGGAGCGGACGTCTTCAAGACCATGGTCGACGGATTCCATGACCGCCAGAGGGAATATCTCCTGATTGCCACCGACCAGAAAGGCCGCCGCGTCCTCTCGCCCGGTATTCGCACGGTCTGCAAGAACTGGCGCTGCCGCTGCGGCGACCGCCAGAACTGGCTCGGCTCGTTCTGGATCTATACAGGGACGATCCTGGGCTCCATCGGCAATTACAGCCTTCCGTTCCGCAACACGCGCGAAGGCGGAAGCCGGTGGATAAACTCCGGCGGAGGCGGCGGAAATCCCTGCCCGATATTCGATTATCCTTACTTCGGCAACCACCTCAAGGTCGAGGATGCCGACATAAGCACGAAATACATTGACGCCGGCTTCGAGGATGTCGCGTTCGACGCGAAGCCTGTCTACGCCGTCCGCCCTACTGACTTCACTGACGCGTCGGTGAGGATGTGGAACTTCGTCCCGCGCAGAAACGTTCGGATCCAGGGATACGACAAGTTCTTCAATGTGGCGCTGATGGAGGTGGATATCCGGTTGAAGCGTGATGTCGAGCCGGCCCCGGACAAGCCCGTATGGCCCGAGATCGCCGGCGCAATGGCGAAGAACGAACTCCTTCTAGTCCCGGGAAAACCACAGGCGGCGCTTCCGGCAAAGGAACCGGTGGAACTGCCGGTCGGCAGCTATGTCGGCGGCATCATCCCGCTGACTCCAGGGCTCAAGCTCGCATGGCGTTCGATCGGTTTCCCCGCGCCGTCGCAGGATGTCTTAAATCTCTATGAAGGAACCACTTGGAAAGCCTCATACCTGGTCCTTAAAAACAGCAGCTTCCAGTATTGCACGGGCCAGGCCAACTTCGAGACCGACCAGTTCGCCGCGCGCGCCCTGAATGAAATGGGATTTGACGGCCCCCCCCCGTATGAGTTCAGCATGGTTCAAGGCAAATTCGAAAAACTCGCATACATCGCCGACTTCAGGGCGGAAAACGGTGGAATCGCCGGGACATGCAAGAATGATAAAGGCCAGGAACTGCTCTACGATGTCCCCCTAAGGATAAGCGGCCTCAATCCGCGCTGTGCCGCGGCGCTCTGGCGTTCCGACACGAAATACCTGGACTACTTCGCATGCTTCCTGGACAACGGATATGTCACCTTGAACGCCGACAAGACCGTGGATTTCTACGCGGGCAACGTCGCACTCTGCGACCCGCAGCTCTTTGTCTCCGTAGTTATCTGGAACGACAAGGAGGCATGGTTCCGCGTAAACAATCCGCTCCGCAGGGACATCACAACCGACTTCGCAACCGTCCCGGCCGTAAAGGGGCTCAAGCAATTAAAGACAAGTGTCACAGTCAAAGGCGGAACTTCCGTCGACGTAAGGTCGAATGATTAAGTCGCGGGAAACCTTCAAGAAGTTGGCGAGGATCGCGATTTAGACTGCCGAGTTTCAGGAGTGTCAGTGTGAAACTTGAAGTAGCGCAGGTATTCCTACCTGCGGAATCGCAGACAGGAATGTCTGCGTTACTTGAGGCGAGTTTCGGGACAGTGACCATCTGCGAGATTCGCACTTCTGTCGATCAGAAACTCGATGGAGGGCGAAGCCGTGCTGAGCCGCGGTTGAGCTTGGCTCAACCCTCCGGAAGACGACAAAGATAACGACAAAGTTCGCGGCAAAGATGGGCGAGTTTCAGAGGAGTGACCACCTGCGGTAGCCGCATTATTGTCTGTGTGGAATTTGAAGTAGCGCAGGTATTCCTACCTGCGGAATCGCAGACAGGAATGTCTGCGTTACTTGAGGCGAGTTTCGGGACAGTGACCATCTGCGAGATTCGCACTTCTGTCGATCAGAAACTCGATGGAGGGCGA
>CAZWRV010000026.1:0-67549 GCA_964636325.1 uncultured Victivallaceae bacterium
CTCGAAGTGGCGTAGACATTCCTGTCTGCGCAATCCGCAGGTAGGAATACCTGCGTTACTTCGAGTTTCTGATCGACAGAACTGGCGGATTTCCCCGCCAGAGCGGCACTCTCCTGAAATTCGCCTGAAGTAACGCAGACATTCCTGTCTGCGGCATCGCAGGTAGGAATACCTGCGCCCGCTTAAATTTCCGGCCGACCAAACTGCGATCTTCGCAGACGGGACGGGTGCCCCTCTTCCCTAATGGATCATAAATCTCCGCCGCAATAGTTGTCAAAAAATAATCTTTTCCCGCTTCATAATCCTGCAAAAGCAGCTATAGTAAAACGCCCTGATTTATATCCACCCACAACCGCCGGAGGTTTTGCGCCCCATGAAAATACTGGTAATCAACGCCGGGAGCTCGTCCGTCAAGTTCACCCTCTACAGCATGAAGCAGGAGCAGATGCTCGCCAAGGGCCAGGTCGAGCGCATAGGGCTGGCAAGCCCCGTTCTGAAATATCTGAGGCATGACGGGAAAGGTATCGAATGCGGGGTGAAGGTCGAGTCGTACATAGACGCCGTGGACATCATCTGCAAGAAGATGTGCGATCCAGACCTCGGCGTCATAAAGTCACTCTCCGAGGTCGAGGCGATAGGACACAGGGTGGTGCACGGCGGAGAGAGGATCACAAAGCCGGTGCTGATAGACACCCACGTGAAGGACGTCATCCGCGACTGCTTCGCGCTCGCCCCCCTCCACAACCCTCCGAACATGTCCGGCATCGAAGCGTGCGAGAAGCTATTCCCCGGCATCAGCAACGTCGCCGTGTTCGACACCGCCTTCCACCAGTCCATGCCCCCGGAATCATATCTCTACGCCCTGCCCTACGAGCTGTATACGAAATACGGCATCCGCCGCTACGGATTCCACGGCACCTCGCACAACTATGTGGCGAGGACGACCGCCAAGTTCCTCAACCAGCCTTTCAACCAGCTCAAGCTCATCACGTTCCACCTCGGAAACGGGTGCAGCGTCACCGCCATCAACAAAGGCGTGGTCATAGACACTTCGATGGGCATGACCCCTCTTGAAGGGCTCGTGATGGGCACGCGCTGCGGAGACATAGACCCAGCCATCGTCATCAGGCTCTTCGAACTCGGCCTAACGGCCAAGGATATCGACAAGACCCTCAACAAGATGAGCGGGCTGCTCGGAGTCGGCGGCATCAAGAGCAGCGACATGCGCGACATAATCGCGGCGGCCGAGGGCGGCGACCAGCAGGCGCTCAGGGCGCTGAGGATGTTCGTCTCCAGGATCGTCAAATATGCCGGCGCATACTACTGCCAGCTCGGCGGAGTCGACGGGCTAGTCTTCACCGGCGGCATCGGCGAATACAGCGCATACGTCCGCAAGCGCGTCCTCGACAAGCTCGCATGCCTAGGCTTCGACATTGACGACGAGAGGAACGAAAAGGCGAAGGGGGTCGCCGCCGTGATAACGACGGATTCAAGCCGCTGCAAGGCGATCGTAATGCCCACCAACGAGGAGCTCATGATCGCCCGCGAGACTCTGGCGGTCGTGACACACGACAACCACGCCTACCTCGCGCCGGAAGGGAAGCCGCAGTGACGGACGACCGACAATCCTGCTTCCCGAAAACTGTAGTGACCGGACTTTGCGACGATGATGTGGTCCAATATCCGAAGGCCAAGAATCTTTGCCGCTTCGGTCAGTTGTTCGTGGGTCCGGCGGTCGGCGGCGCTGGGCTGAAGGTCGCCGGAAGGGTGATTGTGAACGAAAATGGCGGCGGCGGCCCGTAGGCGAAGAGATCGGCCCGGCATCACCAGATGGTCATAGACAGCGAGGCGGGTCAGGAAACCTGGACCTTTGTCTTGCGCTGCCTGAGGCATTCCGTCCAGAGGGAGATTTCCGCGACGGCCCAGAGCCTTGACTGGTGGTCTGCGGCGCCGCGCTGGTGCTCTTCCCACAACTTGGCGACTGCCTTTCTGTCCAGATACCTTTGCCACGCCCCCGCCCCGCCGAAAACGAGCGCATGCATCCAGTCCTTGAGATCGTCCCTGATCCATTTCCCGAGGGGCATGGAGAAGCCTTTCTTGGGAAGGTTTGCGATTTTCGCAGGTAGCCTTCGTCCGGCGAGCCTCCTAAGGAGATGCTTGGTGGTTCCGTCTTTGAGCTTTTCGCGTGCGGGTATTGAGTTGGCATATTCCGCGAGCCGGTGGTCGAGGAAGGGGGCGCGGCATTCCAGGGACACTGCCATGGACGCGGCATCGACCTTGACGAGTATGTCGTCCGGGAGATAGAGCAGCTGGTCGGTCTCCATCCATTTTTCGGCGGCGTCGGATGAAGGCGCTCCCGAATAAAAGGACGTGAAGACATCTGTATTGTCCCCGCATCCGGCGAGCTCCCTCTTGAAATCTTCCGTAAAGCAGAGTTTTCTCCAGTGATCGTGGAAGAGGCATGCGATGTTCTCCCCTTTTTCCGGGGGCGAGCACGCCGACATTATGGAGTCCGGAAGATACTGCCGCCGCGCTCCGCCGAAAGGCATCGCCTTCAGGAGGGACGCCGCGGCGGAACGGAATGCCTGCGGAATAAGGCCGACGATCTTGTAAAGCCCTGAATTCGTGTAGCTTCCATATCCGCCGAAGAGTTCGTCTCCGCCGTCTCCGCTAAGAGCCACCTTGACGAAGCGGCGAGTTTCGCGGCTCACATAATAGGTCAGTATCGAGGAATGGTCGGCGAACGGCTGGCCGTAGTGTCGGGCGAGTAGGCGGCTGGCGTCGGCGAAGTCCGGATCGACCTTGATCTCGTGGTGCTCCGTGGCGAGATGCGCGGCGGTCATCCGCGCCTCTTCCGACTCGTCGAACCAGTTCCTGCCGGTGCCGACCGTGAACGTCCGGACCTTGCCCTCGAGGTTCCTGGCCATCGAGGCGGTGACGAGGGCTGAGTCTATTCCGCCGGAGAGGAATGCGCCCAGGGGCACGTCGCTTCTCAACTGTAGCTTCACCGAATCGTCGAGAGCGGACTCCAGCCTGTCGAGATCCGCTGCGCCGCCAAGTCCGCGGACACAGGGCTTCCAGTAGCGCCTTTCGGACGAGATTCCGTTCCTTCGTACGAGGCATGAGCCGGCAGGAAGCGAACGGACCCCCCTGTATGCGGTCATCGGAGAGGGAATGAAGCCGTATTTGAAGTAGCACGCCATCGCGGCCGGATCGATGTCCGAGCATGGGAAGCTTTCCAGCGTCCAGAGCGCCTGTATCTCCGATGCGAAGGCGAAGAGGCCGCCGGCCTCCATGCAGTATAGCGGCTTCTGCCCGAATCGGTCCCTGGCGAGGAAAAGGATGTCCTTCGCCGAGTCATATATGGCGAACGCGAACATCCCCACGAGCTCGTCGAGCATCGCCTCGCCCCTGTCCTCCCACAGATGGACGAGCACTTCGGTGTCGCCCTTGTCCCTGAGGACGTGGCCCTTGGCGGCGAGGCCTGAGGCGATCTCCCTGTAGTTGTATATCTCGCCGTTGAACACGGTCCAGACCGAGCCGTCCTCGTTGCAGAGGGGCTGGGCCGATCCGGCCAGGTCTATGATGCTGAGGCGCCGGTGCCCGAAAAACAAAGTGCCCTCGCCTTCCGGCGGATCGTCCGTGCGGAGATCCGCGGAGCGCAGTCCGGCGCGCATGGCCAGGAATCCGTGTCCGTCCGGGCCGCGGTGCCGTAGCGCCTCGGTCATGGCCGCGACGGCGCCGCCAAGCATCATCGGGGATGAAGACTGTATTCCTGCGATTCCACACATGGCGGCTTCCACCCCTTTCCTATTCTTCAGTGCGCCGTCCGAAAAGAGCGCCGACGAGAGGCAGGCGCGTCATGACCAGCTCAAGCTCATCTATGCCAATCAGATGCGCCACAGCCAGATATGCCGAAATACCTGCCGCCGATATGACGGCAAGCCTTAAAGATGCGGCAGGAATCCAAGACAGCACAGACGATACGGCGAAGCATGCCAGCGCCATTGCCACCCCTGCCGCGCCGAGCTTGAGCATGCTGCCATAAAGCTCGCCGAACGCCATCCCCTTGTGCCTGATCCTCAGGAGGACGTATATCAGGAAACCGACGCCCACATATGTGACCGTGTATGCCACGGCTATCCCTTCGATTCCGATTCTATCAGCCAAGATGTAATAAAGCGGGCAGGAAAGGAGCGCGAGGGTCATCCCGCAGAAGGAGATCAGCTTCGTCTCCTGGAATACGAAGAAGAGCCTGCCTCCGACGGTGGAGAAGCAGTGCGGTATGATCATGATTGCCATTATCATGATAAGCCTCGCCGTTATTTCGGCGTCGGCGGCCGTATATTTTCCATACTGCAGTAGGATGCCGACGATCTCATGTGATGCGGAGAGGATTATCACGACGGCGGGGACGGCCAGGAAGAATACCGTCTTCATCGTCCTGATGAAAGTGTTGAGCACCATCCCGTCGCAGTCCTGGTGCCGCTGTTCGCCCATGAGCGGGAAGACCGCGGTGGAGATCGGGCTTGCCACCACCAGTAGAGCGGCGTTCGTCAGGAATATCGAATTGTCTATCAGAGTCACCGCGCCGTCGCCGAGGCGCGAGGCGGCGCTCTTCTGCACGAAAGGGATCACCTTGGAGACAGTGCCGTTGATGAGGACAGGCCATGCCAGGATCAGCGACTGGACGACCAGCGGGTTCCTGAAGTTCCAGTTCCACTGCCAGCGCACTCTCTTCTGGATCAGCGCAACCATTATCGCCAGGCCCGCAAGGCACCCGGCGAGATTCCCGTATACCAGGCGGTCTATCCCCCATTCCGGCGGAAGCGCCCAAAGCGAGAACAGCGAGGCCAGGGGGAACAAGAGCGACGCCAGCGAAGGCACGAGAAATTCGCGGTATGCGTGGTAGAACGATATGTAGACCACGGAAAGCCCCATGAGGATGAGGGCCGGCGAGAAGAGCCTGGAGAGGCTTATCGCGAGCTCCAGCTTGGCGCCCTTGAAGCCGGGAAAGACGAACGATATGATTTCAGGGATGAATATGAAATAAAGGGCGGTGACCGCGAGAAGCGCCGTCGCGGCCAGGTTAAGAAGCCCGGCGACGTCCTTCAGGGCGGTCTCCTCGTCAGTCTCCGCCTTGCGCTTCAGGAAGACCGGGATTATCACCAGGAACAGGATTCCTCCGATGAAGAAGTCGCTTATCTGCTGCGGGACGGTGAAAGCCGCGAAATACGCGTCGCTCTCGTCCCCGGCGCCGAAGAATTTCGCGGTCGAGCTCCTTACCGCGATCGAAAGGGCGCTCTTGGCCAGGAAGAAGATCAGCAGAAGTATTGAAGCGTCGGATATTTTCCTAAAGGCGCCGGGCATGATATATTGTCCTGGTGTCGGAGTTAATTGCAAAGTTCTGCATATGGCTGTCGGGCGCCAGGTTCCGGCAAATTCGGAAGGGAAATGCTTTTTCCGTCTTGCCGGCACCTGGACGCTGACGCCTGGGCATCCCCAGCTGCAAACTTGTGCAATCGGCTCATCAACCTTAAGTTATCAGGGGCTTTCGCTTTTGCAAAACGCACGGGAGGACCGTTAAAGAAACATGAGGCTGCTGTTCATAACCGACATCTTTCCCGACGCGAGCTTTCCGAACAGGGGGATATTCATCCGCGACTCCATGAGCAGGATGGCGGAGCTGCACGAAGTGCATGCGGTGGTGCCGACACAGCGCAATGCAGCCGTGACGTCCCCTGCCAATCCCGCCTCGATGATCCGTTTCCGGATGGACCAGGACGAGCGCTACGGCAGCCTCACGGTCCACCGGGTGGCATATTTCCACAATTTTCTTACGAGGCGCGAATTCCTGAGGGCTCTCATGATGCTGCCTCCGGCCGGACGCAGAATCAGGGAGCTGCGGAAAACCTTCGCGTTCGACGTCATCGTCGGGATATTCATGGTCCCCGGCGCATTCCTCGCGGCTAAATTTGCGGGTGAATACGGCGTGCCCTGCGTCTCGGTCGGAGTCGGAAGCGACATTAATCTATTCCGCAACCACTTCATGCTCAGAGACTTCGTGAAACATGCGCTGAGGCGCTCGGAACTGGTCCTGCTGAACACGCGCGGGCTGGTTGAGAACTGCGTCAGATCCGGCGCCGACCCCGGAAAAATCAGGATACTTCACTTCGCCGTCGACTGCGGCACCTTTCACCTGCAGGAACCGCCGAGGCCGCCGAATCCGGCCCCCGTGATCGCCATGGTCGCGAACATGGTCGGAGTCAAAAGGCCGCTCGTGTTCGCGAAAGCGCTTGAAGCCCTTCACAGGAAGGGGATGGATTTCAGGGCGGAAGTCGCCGGCGACGGCTTCCTCCGGCCTGAATTCGAGGCCTTCGCCGAGCGGGCAGGATACCGGGATAAAATCGTCTTCCACGGAATAATCGGGGACAGGAGGCAGATTGCCGGACTTTATCAGAGGGCGGACGTGACAGTCCTCACCAGCCATGCCGAGGGGCTGCCGTTTGCGCTCCTGGAATCAATGTCCTGCGGAACTCCTGTCGCGGCCAGCGACCTGCCCGGCATAAGGGAAATAGTGATTCCGGGAACCAACGGCTTCCTGGTTCCGCCCGAGGAGGTCGACGGATATGCGGCGGCGATTGAAAAAGTCCTGGCGGCTAAATTCGACAGGAAGGCCGTGGCCGCCTCCGTCTCAGGATTCTCATGGGAAAAGCACACCGCCGCATTCACCGGATATCTGGAGGAGGCTGTTCGCATATATGAAAGAAGATTGAGAAAGGAATTGTGAATTTCGAATGGTTTGCGCTAACCGTGCGCGGTTATTGTTAACCGCGATTTATTACTGCTGGCAGCGGATGCCTGCTAAAGCCACCTTGCCTCAATGCGTCCAGAAACTGGAGGTGGCGCGCCCCACCTTGTTGTCTATCACGATGTTGTGCGGGACATCGTGATCCCATCCCTTCGGCCATTTCGACGGCATGAGCACCTGGATTTCGCTCTCGGCGTCGGTCAGGTCCATGCAGCTTTTCCCTTCGTTCCCGGCATAGTCGGCGAAGGCGTACGGCTTGAGTATGCGCAGTTTCAAGGCCTTGATCTGCTTCACGGCGGGATTGCCCTTCTCATATACCGGATATTCGAGCCAAACGGACGGCGGCCTCTGTCCGAAAAAGACACCTTTGATGAAGAATATTTCGTTCATGGTGGCGCTCACGGTCTCCGCGCCGTATGCGTTCATGACGCGGCTAATCACCGGCGCCTGGAGGATGGCGTCTCCGGAATCTACGTCCTTCAGCCTGTTGCCATCGGTATCGGTCACGGTGACTTGGAGGAGATCACAGACCAGCGGCGGGATTGCCCCGTCAGGGGGGAACATGGCGGCAAGGTTTTCCCGGCATGTCCAGTTCTTCTTGAAACGCCTGATGTCCACCAGCGGGATGTTTTTTGTCCAGGCGCAGTCCGCCTGATCCGCGAGCGGCGGCTCCGCGCTTATCTTGTTCAGAACCCTCATCGGAACCCTGTTCGCGAAAGGATATATGGCCGCAACGGTGGGCTTGTAGGCGAACTCGTCGCCGGCATATCCGGGGATGTCCGACGGCAGGAGGACGATATACTTGCCGTTCGCCACGTTGTCGCCGGGGACTGCGAAGTTCGCAGTAATAAGCATGTCGGCCTGGACATTTGTGACCGTCAGCGGATTGTCAGTGCCGGTGAAGTCGCCTGTCCAGTTTATGAATGTGTAGCCCCGGCCTGGCTCGGCCGTGACCGGGGCGCAGTCGCCGCCGGACGCGACGGTCTGCGATATGCTGCCGGAGATCGTCCCGTTGCTTCCCGGCACGAAAGCGACAGTGAACGTACCGGGCGGATTCTCGGCGAAGTTCGCAGTGACGCTCATATTCGCGACTACATCGCTTATCTTAAGGGGATTGTCGGCGCCGGTGTAGTCGCCGGTCCAGCCGGTGAAGCGGCGGCCGGCGGCGGGAACTGCCGTCACCGGAGCGCATGACGCATGCTCTCCGACGAGCTGGAATTGCTTCCCGCTGAGGGATCCGCCTGCGCCGGCGTAGAAGCTGACCAGATAATTGCCGAGCGGCAGAGCTGCGAAGTTCGCAGTTATATCCATGTCAGCAAGGACGTTCTTGACCTTCAGCGGATTGGCCTTGCCGACATAGTCGCCGGTCCAGCCGTAGAAATAGAATCCGATGTCGGGGACTGCGGTGACCGGAGTGCAGTCTCCCCCGGAGACGACCGTCTGCTTGGTGTCTCCGGAGATCGAACCGCCGGCGCCGGCGTTGAAAGTGACGGTAAAAGCCGCGGTTGAGAAATTGGCCGTGACAGTCATGTCCGACTTGACGTTCTTAATTGTGAGGGGGTTCTCAGTGCCGGAATGGCCGCCGGTCCAGTTCAAGAATGAATAGCCTTCATAGGGAACTGCGGTGACCGGTGCGCAGTCAGCTCCGTCGGCGACGGTCTGGGACGCTACGCCGCTTATCACCCCGCCTTCGCCGGACAGGAAGTTCACCGTATGGGAGCCTGGCGGAGCTTCCGTGAAGTTTGCGGTAATGTTCATGTCCGATGAAACTTTTCGGACAGTCAGCGGATTGTCGTTTCCGGTCTGGCCGCCGGTCCATCCGGCAAAAGAGAAGCCGGGATCAGGCACCGCCGTCACCGGCTGGCAGTCGGCGCCGGAGAGGACCGTCTGATGCGATGTTCCTGCAATGCTGCCGTTCGGGCCGGCGGCGAATGTTACGGTATAGGTCGCTCCTCCGGAGAATAGCCAGTTGCTGTTGTTTCCGGAGTCGGTGCAGCCCTGGCCGGAGACGTCAATGACCGACGCGCTGACGTTGTTCGAATCCTTGACGTCGAGAAATCCTAGAACCCTGCCGCCCCTGGGTTCGACCTCCCACTGTGTTCCGGGAACCGCGGAACGCAGCAGCAGAAGCTTGCCCGCCGCTCCGCGGCATGTCCATGTTCCGGTTATCACAGTGCGGTTCGAGGCGCCGGCGCCGAAGGTGAGCGTTGCGGAAACGGAGACGTTCTTGGTCAGGCCCGGGAACGTGTTCGAACCGCTGATCGCCTGATCCGTCCCGTCCAGCACGACGGTGCCGGTGCTGTCGGGCGTGACTGCGCTGGCGGAGGCGTCCTCGTTGACAAAATCACCGCCCAGATACAAGGAGCCGATAATCCTGACAGTCCCCTGCGGGGAGCTTGCTCCCCTGTTTATGAAGTCGCATACGTCTCCGCCTGCTAACTTCACATACGCTCCGTTGCCGATTACAATCTTCCCGCCCCTGTTGACGATCGAGGCGCGGGAGCATGGCAGCAGCAGGAGCATTACGGCGACGGCTGAAACTGAATGAAGGATGTTATGAAACATGAGTATCGCGGGAGTTGATATATAGGTAGCTTGCGACTTCCAGGCGCAAAGGGCAAACTCTGCAGATGAGGAATGCCGTGTTCTGTATCTGCGCTCGCAGATCGCAAACTACTTTTTTCTCATCGACAAAACTGCGGCCTTCGCATATGGCCGCTCCTCTTAACTCGGGGATATTGATCGCGATCTTCGCCATGAACTTTGTCCTAAGCTACATTTCAATAATCAGGAAATCTGGATTCAGTAGGTCTTGAACGGGAATGTTGCCCGTCCGACCTTGTTGTCTATCACGATGTTGTGAGGGACCGAGACCGGCGGATCGCCCTGGGTGTTTGCCCAGCCCCTCGGCCATTTCGCGGGCATGAGGACTTCGACAGCGCTTTCGGCGGTGACTATGTTCATGCAGCTTTTGCCGGCCGCCCCCTTGTAGTCAGAATACGAGTATGGCTTCTGAACCTTTAGTTTCAGCGACTTATACTGTTTTACGGTGACTCCGTCCTCCAGATATACGGGGTATTCCAGCCACACCGACGGAGGCTTCTGGCCGAAGAAAACGCCCAAGATGAAGAATCTCTGGTTCAGGGTCGCATTGACAATGTCGGCGCCGGTCTCATTGACTATTCGGCTGATGAACGGCGCCTGGAGGATGACCTCTCCGGAATCGACGTTCTTGAGCTTGTTCCCTGCGGTGTCCTTGACCGTAACGTTCAGCGCGCTGCAGGCCAGCGGAGTGATGATACCTGAAGGAGGGAAGAGCGCGGCAAGGTTCTGCTGGCAAGTCAGGTTCTTCTGAAAGAGCTTGAGGTTGACAAGCGCAATGTTCTTTCCCCATGCGCAGTCAGCCTGCAGCGCATACGGCGGCTTGCTCGGGATCTTGTTCAAGACTTTGAGTCCGGCCTTCTTGCTGGTGGCGTAGATGGCGTTGACGGTGGGCTTGGCTCTGAAGTCGTTGCCGACATATCCCGGGATTTCGGATGGGAGAAGCACAATGTATCTTCCATTCGCGACGTTGTTCTCGGGAATTGCGAAGTTCGCATTGATGGTCATATCGGCGACTACGTCTGTTATCGTTAGAGGGTTGTCCGTGCCGCTGTAGCTGCCGGTCCAGTTAATGAAAGTATAGCCGGGATTGGGGACGGCGGTGACAGCTGTGCAGTCGTCACCCGAGGCGACGGTCTGCGAAGTTGCTCCGAAAATCGTCCCGTTGGCGCCGGCGACAAAAGTCACCGTGAAGAAACCGACAGGGTTAAGTTCGAAATTCGCGGTGATGTTCATATTGGCGGTTACGTCGGAGACGGTCAAGGGATTCTCCGTCCCGCTGTGGTCGCCGGTCCAGTTTGCGAAGCGGTATCCGGAATCAGGGACCGCAGTGACGGGCGAGCAGTTCGCGTGTTCGGCGACGAGCTGAGATGTCGTGCCGCTTAAGTATCCGTTGGCGCCGGGAACGAAGTTTACGATATAGTTTCCCGGGGGAATCGCCGCGAAGTTCGCAATTATATTCATGTTGGTGGTGACGTTGGTGACGGTCAGGGGATTTTCGCTACCGGTGTAGCTGCCGGTCCAGCCGGCAAAGAAGTAGCCGGAATTCGGGACGGCAGTGACGGGAGAGCAGTCGCCGCCTGAAGCGATTGTCTGGGGCGAGGTGCCGCTGATGGTTCCGTTCGATCCGGCGGTGAACGTCACGGTGTATGTTGCGGCCGCGAAATTCGCAGTGACCGTCATGTCGGCGACGACGTTGGTGACAGTGAGCGGATTGTCGCTCTCATGTCCGGGCGGGACATCGCCCGTCCAGTTGACGAACGCGTAGCCGCTGTCCGGAACTGCCGTCACTGCGGTGCAGTCGGCGCCGTCGGCGACGGTCTGGGAGGCTGTGCCGTTGATCGAACCGCCGGTTCCGGCGAGGAATGTGACGGTATGCGAGCCCGGTGGGACCGCCGAGAAGTTCGCGGTGATGTTCATGTCCGTGGTGACGTTGTGGATGGTGAGCGGATTGTCTGTTCCTGAATAATCCCCTGTCCAGTCGACGAACTGATACCCGTTGTCCGGAACTGCCGTGACAGGGGCGCAATCGCTGCCCGATGTGACTGTCTGCGGCGTAGTTCCGGAGATCGATCCGTTCGCGCCGACCGTGAAGGTCACAGTATAGGTCGTCGTGGCGGTGAAGAGCCAACCGTCGTTGTTGCCGGCATCGGTGCAGTTCGCTCCGGAGACGTCGATCACCGAACCGTTGACGTTGTCCGAGTCCTGGACGCTGAGGTATCCGAGCGTCCTGGTGCCGCGCGGATCGACTTCCCATCTCGCGCCGGATGTAGCGGAGCGGAGGGAGAGCAACTGGCCTGATGCGCCCTGAAGCGTCAGCGTTCCTAGGATAATTGTCCTGCCGGATGAACCCGTCCCAAAGGTGAGAGTATCCGCCGAAGTGACAGTCTTGCTGAGGCTCGGGAAGGAGTTGGAGCCGCTGATCGCCTGGCTGCTGCCATTAAGGTTGACGGTACCAGTGCTGTCGTTCGAAAAAGTCGTCCCCGAGATCGCGCTGTTGTTGAAGTCGCCGTCCACAAACAAAGTTCCGTAAAGCTTGACCGTGCCGTGCGATGTTCCGTCGCTCTGGTTGATGAAGTCGCCGTATGTTCCGCCGCCAACACGCACTACCGTGTTAGAGCTGACGACGATTTTGGCTCCCCTGTTGACGAGCGTCGCTTGGGAGGCAGACGCGGCACAGAGCAGAGCCGCCGCAACCACGGTGACTCTTCTGCCGAGCAGATAACTCATTGCGTCCTCCTTGGATATTTATTTTTTATGCTTCGCATTATTCAATAAGCCGAACGCGACTTCGACTGCAGTCGTCCGAGGGCGGCTGCGGCCGTGGAAAATAAATTGTTGAACCTTCCGCTACCTGCCGGTGATCATCCAAGACAAGCCTAGTAGAGGTTGTGGATCACTCCGGCGGCATCCTTATACACCAGCCTGCTTTGCGTCTTCGAATAATATATGCTGTTTTCAGGCGCGTCGCCATCCTCCGAGGAGACGGGCTGGATGAAACCCGATCCCGTTATCATCGTGGTTCCACCTATGCGCAGGTTGCCCTGCAGATAAGTGTCGGATACGTTGCTGCCCAGCGTGACAGTATTGGAGCCGTTGCCCTTCGTGTCGCTTCCAATCACGGTTTCATTTATGTCACTGTCGGCTTTGACGTCCGCATTATACCCGACAAGCGTATTGTTTGTCCCGGTCTTCAAAGTGTAACCCGCACGGAAGCCGAGAGACGTGTTGGCGTCCCCTGTGCTATTGTATAGGGCTTGAAAGCCCAAAGCGCTGTTGAAGGCGGCTGTTTTGTTAAAGACGATGGCCTCATACCCAACTCCAGTATTCCCGAAGCCTGATGTATTGTTTGCCAAGGCGCCGGCGCCGACCGCCGTATTTTGATCGCCTCCACTATTATAGGAAAGAGTATTAAAGCCGAGGGCGGTATTGCCCATCCCTATCTTATTTGAAAATAAAGCATCCAACCCGAGCGCAGTGTTCATAATTCCTTCATTGCCTGTATTATGTTCAATGTATTCTCCGCCATTTCCCACTATGAGATTTCCATAGCAGGTGCCTTTTCCGTAATTCAACACTTTTCCAGAGCCAAGGTAGAAAGAGCCCGAGTTCGCAACCGTAAGCGCTGTGAATGTCCCGGCCGCGGCCGTAGTGGCTCCGATTTCGGTTCCGTCCACAGCCCCCCCGGTGATCGCCACATTGCCTGCATCTTGGACGGCCATGGATTTCAATCCTAGGTTTGCTCTCGCATCAGTGTCGTTTGTTGCGCCCGTTCCTCCATTGGCTACAGGCACAACGCCCTGAGCCGCTCCTATGAACTTCCACGAAGGCGTGGCCGTAGTGCTGGTATTGTAGTAAAACCCCTGCGTGCCGTCGGTCTGGTAGACGAGCAGCCCTTGGGCCGGTCCGCCGTTGAGATCCCCGGTCGCATTTATAAGCCCTCCGGGCTGCCCAGGCGTCGTTCTCTGTGCCTCTGTAATTCGCGGGATCAACAGGCCCTTTCCATTGCCGGTTGCGGGGGATGCCACGTCAAGCATGGCATTGGCGTTCGGATTCGATCCGTCGGAGTTGATTCCGACGCTCTGGGGGTAAATTTTAGGCGCAGCGCCCACAAGAAGCCCGCCGACGCACACCAGCATCCAATACCTTTTCATCCTGCCACCTCCAAAAATTTATTTTAACGCTTTTATGCTTCGAATCCTGCCGAAACCTTTCGGCACCTCATGATCTCCGCCGGATCATCAGGCATCGATCGCGGCTTATAAAATTAACAAATCCATTATTGGATTGACATTTGTAGCCACGGCTTTATGAGCCGTGAGCGCCTCATGCAATGAGGCGGCTAGATGCCAAGTTGTGTCAATTCTATTACAGGACTATTAGTAACCTTACACTGAAAGCATTCACGTCCCCTCCCTGCAGACGGCGCCGGCGGCGAGGACTGCGAGTCCGGCGGCTGCGGCGGTTTCGGTCCGCAGGGTCCATCCGCCGATCTTAAGAGGGATGAATCCCTTTTCGAGCATCTGTGCGGACTCCTCGCCGGTGAATCCGCCTTCCGGGCCGACGAACCATGCCGCGGACTTGAGAGCCGGAATATGATTCTTGCCGGAAGCGGGCGACGTGTCTCCGAAAAAGCAAGTCATTCCGGAGTTCCGGGCCCTTGACGCGGCAGAAGCCAGCTCTTCGACATCGTTGAGGATGGGCAGATATGGATTCTGCGACTGCTTGCACGCCTCTACAAGGTGCCGCCGCCAGCGGTCCGGGGCCGTATCAGGCCTTGAGACCGAATTCCGGCACAATATTGGAGTTATCGTCCTGACGCCGAGTTCGGTGCACTGGGCCAGGATCACGTCCATCCTTCCTCTTATGTGAGGCGGAGATACGAAAAGATGAAGCTCCGGGCATGGCTGCGGGAGGAGCCGCCTTCCCTCGATGAGGAGACCTGCGGACTTAACAAGCGCGGTAGCCACGGTCCCCGCGCCGTCGATCAGCAAAACCTTGTCCCCTTCGCATTTCCTCAGAGATCCGAAGAGATGTTTGCGCTCCCGCTCTTCCAGCTCGACCGAGTATCCCGGCTCTTTTATTTCAGGGCAGAAGAAAGTCCGCATGCGGATATCCGTTGTTTATCAAAATATACTGTCTGCGCTTATTTTTCGCAAAATGATTTTTATTATTCGGCAAGCCGGGGTATCTTATGGCGATGGAGGTGAATGCAAAACTGAGTTTTGCCGCGTTAGGTCGCGTTCCGCGTCCAATGCGGTCACGCGACATCCAAGGTGTCGGGTGTCAGGTTTCAGCAAATCTGGGATAAAGCAAGGGAGGGCAGCTTTTTCCTGCCGACACCTGAACACCGCCAATTGCAGGCTGTTGCAATTGGCTCGATCATCTCAATATAATCACCGGGGGCAATATGGACGACAAGGCGTTCAAGCTGCTGAGGGCGTACGGCCAGCAGCATATTATTGACTTTCTGGAGGAACTCGACGCCGAGCACGCCGCCAATCTCAAACGGCAGATCGAGGAGATCGACTGGACTTCCATGAACCTGCTCATCAAGGACTTCGTCCTGAAACGTCCCGAGACTAAAATTCCGTCGGACATCAGGCCGTCGCCCTTTTTCAAGGCGGAACCAGACGGCCTGGCCCAGTCGGAATACTACCACAAGGCATGGATGGAGGGCGCGAGGCTCATCCGCACCGGAAAGATCGCCCTGCTAACCGTCGCCGGCGGACAGGGAACGCGCCTCGGATTCGACGGACCGAAAGGCAAATTCCCGATAACCCCGGTCAAGAAGAAGACGCTGTTCCAGTATTTCGCGGAGAGGATAAGCCGCATCGCGAAGAAGCACGGGACCGAATTCAAGTGGCTTATAATGACCAGCCCCGCCAACGACAAGGCCACGAGAAGCTATTTCGCAGAGAACCGATGGTTCGGGATGAAGCCCGGCAACGTCATATTCTTCGTCCAGGGCATGATGCCGGTGGTCGGGCTCGACGGCAGGATACTTCTTGAGACGACCTCGTCGCTGGCGCTGGCGCCCAACGGCCACGGCGGCACCCTTCTCGCGCTCAGGAAATGCGGCGTCATCGACCGCCTGAAGGCCGAGGGGATACAGCACATATCCTACTTCCAGGTCGACAACCCTCTTGTATGCCCTGCCGATCCCCTTTTCATCGGTCTTCACGCGCTGGAGAATTCGGAGATGAGCTCTCGCGCGCTGATAAAGACCGGCCCGCATGAGAAGCTCGGCAACTTCTGCATCGCCGACGGCAAGCCGGCGATCATAGAATACAGCGACATGCCGGACGAACTGGCCGAGATGAAGGACGGGAAGGGCGAGCTGCTGTTCAAGGTAGGAAGCCCGGCCATACATGTCTTCAGCACCGCCTTCATCGACCGCCTGACCGCCGGAGGCAAGTTCAGCCTTCCGCTGCACCGCGCGGAGAAGAAAGTCCCGTTCATCGACAGGAGCGGAGAGCTGATCAGGCCTGACAGTCCGAACGCGGTCAAACTTGAGACGTTCATCTTCGACGCGCTCCCGATGGCCAGGAAGACAGTAATCCTCGAAGCCAAACGCGAGGAGGAGTTTTCCCCGGTCAAGAACCCTGACGGGGTAGATTCGGTGGAGAGCTGCCGGAGGATGCTTATGGAGCGGGATGTCCGCTGGCTCAAGGCGGCCGGAGTCCAGGTGCCTTCACGCGAAGATGGAAGCCCCGCCTGTACCATCGAGCTCTCCCCGCTGTCGTTCTGCGAGGCCGAAGACGTGGCCCAGCGGTTCAAGGCGAACAAGCCGTCCTTCGAGGCCGGAAAGGAATATTACATCCAATGAACAGGATCATAAAAGTCGCCACGGCAGACATCTGCGTCGATCCGAAGGACGCGGCGGCCATGATCACGGCCGCCGCAAGGAGGAATCCGCCGATGAGGGCGACCGGGCTCTGCGAGACATCCAAGGACGTGCTGCTGGTATGCATGGAGGAGGCCGACGACGCCGGCGGACTGGAATATGTCTTCGCCCCCTTCCCTTCGTCTGACGACGATGAGATGGCGGGGGAGATAAGCGCAAGATACCATGCGGGCTTCAGCACGGTCGGCAGCTTCAGGATCAACGATTCTGCCTGGGGGCTCTTCGCCTATGCCAGGCCCGGCGGGAAGGCATGGTGAATGTCCAATCCGCCCAGGCGGACTGGAAAACGATGGTCGAGCATCATAGGAGTGGCTGCCTCCGGTGACCGCAGTTTTGCCGGGGAGAAACTTGAATTGGCGCAGGTATTCTTGCCTGCGGAATCGCAGACAGGAATGTCTGCGTTACTTGAGGCAAGTTTCAGAGCGGCCGTCCGGCGGCATGCTCATCCTTCCGTATTATCCTGCCGCCCGTCAGGTTTATCCTGCTGTTCTCCGGCCTTCTCCTGCTGCGCGGCGGCCTTTTTCTGCTGGAGCTCTTTTTCCTTCTCCTGCTGTTCGGCCTTCCTCTTCATGTACTGCTCCTGCTCGCGGTTTGGTATCCGGACGAGATAATAGACTATCGATCCGAGCAGGGGCACGAAGATGAGTATGAAAAGCCAGATGTTCTTTTCATCCCCAGCCGCAGTCTCCTTCGTGGCGCAGTCGTAGATAGTCCACATCCAGAACAGCAGAGCCAGCATGGTTCCGATGAGGATCAGATACGGCAGCGTCTTGAATATCAGAAGGTCCATGTGTTAAATCGCTTTAATTCTTTGTTATAAGAATGAAAAGGATTTAAAGATACAATCGATTGTCTCCTTTGCAAGCAGGAGAAGAAGTCCGTCCGAAGAGAAAGTCATGTGGGACATCCTGATCCTTGGAATTTTAAAATGTGGCGAAACAGCGCCCCCTGGAAGGTGTTTCAGTTCAGATTTCCGGCTCCCCGCGCTGAAAAGCCGCAAGTGCATTCCCCACGGTTTTCAGCCACTTCATAAAGGTGGGCAAGGAAATCTGAAACTACTTGAGCGGATAGGTCATGGTCGTCCTTGAGCTGCCGCGGAGGCGCGAACCGCTTTCGTATCCGGAGACACGGAGTATCAGGTCGGTCGCGGGCGAGCTGAAGAAGTCTCCGTAGAGCGAGTCGGCGCCGGAAATCCTGAAGGACCATGCGCCCTTGGCCATTTCAAGTTTCAGCGTCGATTTCATTGTTCCGGAAAGCGATTCGGCGCGGTATGAGCCGGTTCCCTTCTTAATCAGTGAAGGGAAGTCGAACTTGCGGCCGTTGACTGACACCGAGGCCTTTTCCCCGGCGGGATCCCCTGAAATCCCGCCCAGCGCGCCGCCGGACACTGAGAAGGCGTCCTTGCCGGACTTGTAGCTGCAGGATTTTCCGGATGAGGCCGTGACGGAGAAAGGTTCGATAGGATTTCCGGAAAGGCCGATGCTCTCAGATGTGCAGCCGGAGCCGAACTTCCACGAGACGGAGCTGTCGACAGGAACGGTTCCGCCGAAGAGTTTTCCGCCCATGTCCGCCAGGATGCGGACTGAACCGGCGCCTGAGCCGAGACCGCCGGCCATACTCAGCTTCGAGGCATTGAGCGACCATCTCCGGACTTCGAAGTCTATCCGGACCGTTATTTTCTCGGGGAGGTTGTTGGACCTGAATGTGTAGGCGCGTCTTGAGCCGGACTTCTTCATGTCGTAAGTGGCTGCAGTTCCGAGGCTTGAATTTCCTATCAGGAATGAAATAGCGCCTTCCGAGATGTCCGCCTCGGCAATCTCGTATGGCAGGACGGCCTTTGAGATGCTGATGGAATCCGCCCGGCTTTTTGAAGAATCGAGCCTTATCTGCAGCTTCGCGATATCCGCATCAAGAATGAAATAGGCCCGGAGGGCTGTGTCCGAGGACGGCGTAATCTGAGTCTGTTCCGATGAGGGGTCGGCGAGATCGGCCACCCCGGAGACGAGCTCCCATCCAGCGAAAAGGAATCCCTGGTCCGGCACCGCAGTGACAGTCTGCGGCATTCCTGCGGCGCATACGTAAGCGTTCTCAGGAGATGCCAGGCCGGCGGATGAAGGATAAGATTCAAGACTCAGCATCACCGTCTCGGAGGCGGTTATAGAGAAGCTTCCGTCTCCGGTGTCGGCGAATGCGGTTCCATCGGAGCCAGTCCCGTAAAGCCTGACCTTGTAGTCAGAACCAGGCGTCTTGCCGGCCGGAACCGCCAGTTCGAATCCGCCCGTGTCGGGAACCATCATGCATGCGACTTCGGAGTCGGCGATGCCGCCCTTGAGGAGTTCCAGCCTCAGTCCGCCGGATACTCCCGACGAGCTCCACTTGACGGGGATTTTCCCGCCGCGGACAAATATCTCCCCGCCGTTAGGTGAAACTACGATCAAGGACGCGCCGGAATCATTCGCGAAGTTCGCAGTAATTATTGAATCCCCGAAGACTGTCACGGAGGTCTCAGGTGCTGACGTGTCGGATATTTCCGCCCCTCCCGAGACCGTCCATATTTTGAAGCTTCTTCCTGCTGGCGGTGCGTCGGCGGCCACGGCCACGGTCGTGCCGGCGGGGCATGTGACGGAAGCCGCAGCGCTTTCCAGGACGGTTCCTCCGATTATTTCGAGTGTGTATTCGGCGGGCTTGTAAGTCGCGGCGGCGGTCGCGTCGGAGGCGGGCATCCTTACGGTCGTCACAGGTTTGCCCGGGTCGGCCGCAATCCCTTCAGGCTCGCAGGCCCATAAGTAGAAGACCATCCCTTGCGGTGCCGGATCGGCATAGATGACCGGGGTGCTGCCTGCGGGATACTTGCCGGTACCGCCGCCGTTGAGGACCGTGAGCAGGTGGCCTTCGAGGTATTGGTAGGATGCAGACACCTCGATGTCCTTGTCCGGCATGAGCACGGTCGTTTCCGGGGACGACGGATTGGCCAGATATTCCGTCTCCCCTGTCCAGGACGAGAAAACCTTCCCCGACGGCGGAGGGTTCGCCGATATCGCCACGGCTACGCCCGCGCGATACATGCCGCCGCCGGATCCGCCGTTTACGGTCAGGCGGTATTTGGAGTCGCCGAGGAAGTTCGCCGTCACGAGCATGTCCTTAGAGACGTTCGTCAAGGTCAGCGGATTCTCCGTTCCGACATGGCCTCCGGTCCAGCCGCTGAAATAGTATCCCGTGTCCGGAATGGCCGACACCGGGGAGCAATCCCTCCCGCCGAGCACGGTCTGAGAGCTTTTTCCAGATATCGAGCCGCCTCCTGAGACTCCGAATACGACATTGAAGTCTTTCAGCGCAGTAATAAGGAGGCTGGATGAGGAAAGCGATCTGCCCCCGACCAGTTCGGCCCCTCCCACGGTGATTGAAAAGTTCGTGTAGTCCCTGTCGAAGTCCGTTCCGTCGAAAGCCAGCTTCAGGGAGGCGTGAGCTGCGTCCGCATATTCGACGGCCGCAATGGAAAGGCCTGGCGGCGCGTTGTTCAGCGTGAAGTTCTTAGCGCCAAGCGAGCCGTCGGCGAAGCTCTCGTTCTTCAATACGAGCGAGATCGTCGCGCCGGCCAGCGTAGTTTCGTCGAGCGCCCCGGAAGACGCCACGAGGGACGGAACCGGCGCACTACATACGACGATTAGCCTAGGCTTCTGCGCATCAGAGCCGGCGGTCTCCTTGGAGAAGAAGAAATACTTCTGCGAATCGGGATGCCTGAACATTATTCCATTGTTGGCTCCGGCAAGCCATGCTTCGACGACGCCAGCGCCGATGTCGAACGATGCGCAGCTCACCCCCGCCTCCTGAACCCACTGGCATGCCGCGGCAAGCGGATGCTCGCCGCAGTCCGAAAAACTGAAGCTGCCCGCAGCCCATGGCGCCGCGTCCGCGGCGTCCATGAAGTTGAAATTCGGTTCGTGCCCGTCCGCGTCCGTGTCGTCGTTGTCGCCCTCGGCCCATCCGGACGTGGACAAGGCGTATACGGCGAACGAGGTAGGCATCTGCTCGGCCTTGTCGCGGCAGAGCTTGAGCACGGCCGATTCTACCGTGGCGCCGTCGGGAATGGCTGTCAGATCGAACCTGACCAAGTTGTAGTATGCTTCGTTGCAGCACATTTTTGAGATGCCAAGGTTCCTCGCCGGGAAGTCGGAGCGCAGGGAGGTGTCGGCGGAGGGGTAGCACGTGACCGTCTGCGTCGCCACGGGGGTGCCGCTCAACATCACGCCAGAAGCATAATTCCTGGCGAAATCGAATGAAAAGAGCATGTAGTAATATGTGACTCCGTTGGCCAGGGACGAATCATCGAAGAGGTTCCCGGCGCCGTTGTAGACGACTACGGCGTCTCCTACGGCGTCGCCGGGCTTGTAGCTCACCCCGTCCTCCGGCCCGCCGGACACCGGGGACGATTCCTTGCGGAGGAGAAGCACCCCGCAGAAATCGATGTCGGGAGGCGCCCCCCAGCCGATGGACAGTCTGCCGTCGCCGGGGACGGCGCTGGAGTAGGACGCGTTTTCCGGAGGCGTCGTGTCGGGCGTAAGCGACTGGGCCTTGATCCCTGAACCGTCCGGCAGAGCTTTGACGCTGTTGCCCGCCATGTCCTTTATCATGGAATCTGTAAAGGTCAGATATGTGTTCGCAAGCGCCTTGGCCAGATAGGGATCCTCCTCCATAGCCCTTATGTCCGCGGCAAGCATGCCCACCAGGATTGTGCTCCCGTCGGAGCTTGCGGTGAAGCCGCCCGAAAGTCTGCGGGAATGAGATGCCGACGGCGCGTCCTGGACGGTGATTTCCGCCGCATGAAGGGTTGACGCATCGACGTTCTCGCCGAACCTGAGGCTGATGCGGTGGAAGTCCATGTCAAGGCTCCAGGATATCACTGAAGGCGGGACGGCCTCGGTGACGACCTTCGCGGTGCAGGCGCTCTTCGCCTCATCCCCCGGCGATGCGCCGGATACGGACGCGGGCACTACGCCGAAGCGCAGATATTTGCCTTCGTCGGCGGAATGCACGATGTAACTCATCGAGTTCGAGTCGGGTATGGCCTCCTCCCCCGAACCGTCGGAACCGGCGCACCGGTACCACTGATAAAGCGACACCCCTTCAGGATCGCCATCTGTATCTTTGTAAACGTATTTCGCTGACATCGTCTGGCCGACCTCCGCTGTTCCGGAGAGGGAGACGCCAGAGGCGGAAGGTGGCTTGTTCATGTCCTTGCCGGTCATGAAGTTCCATGCGGAGGTTCCGGAAATTCCGGCGTAGCTGTTGCCGGCGAGATCCCTGACTGCGCCTTTCTCGACCAGGACATAGTACCCGGTCTCCGGCGCGAGCTTGTCATGGAGGGAGATGGTCGCCGTCCTTCCGGACACGTCGGCGTCGGCGATGTTAAGGAGGGCGAAGAGGCTGCCGTCCGAGACCTTCCTGACCTGCACGAATCCGGCGCCCGTCCTGACATCCTCGTCGAATTCCATAGAGAGCGGGAGGTTGATCGGGAATCCGTCCGAATTGTCCGCCGGGGTAAAAGCCACGACGGACGGAGGCGTAACGTCAGGCTCGGTTTCAGTCCAGTCCGCCTTCAAGGTATAAGACGCGCCGTTCAACGTGGAATGGCTGCCGAGGACTCCAACCATCCAACAGCCGGGCTCGGGCTCGGAAATCTTTATCTGCTCCTGAGATGTCCCCGCATTCACCGATCTGTAGTCGAAATGTTCCGGAACCGGATAGGCGCCTAGCGCCAGATACAGGTCGCAGTTGTCGGAGAGGCCTGAAAGCGTGACGGCAAGGTTCCTGGCGCCGGGCGGAATCTCGACCGGGAAATAATGGAACTGCGAGTCGCCGACCTTGGCGGAGGCGGCGGACATCGCCACAGGTGCGCCCTTCTGCAGAGGGAGCTTAGGCACAATCGGGATCTCCTGCGATCTGGCGTAAGCGTAGTCCAGCAGGCGTTTCTGGAACTCCGGCCATTCCACACCCGCCTGCGAGAGGGCGGCGCCGGCGACGACACCGCCCTTGTCGGGCTTGAAGAAGGCTGCGGCCACCCTTCCCGCGAGCGGATTGTCCGGGGGGACATAGCTGTAGGAGCTCCAGTGGGAGCTTATCTCGACCTTGGCCGCGCCTTCGCTGGGGCTCGGATCGTTGAATGCGAGCAGCTCAACCGCCGGATCGCTTCCGTCGCCGGGGGCGATATCCTTGCGCAGGCACCCGCCGAAGCACATCTGCGCACGCGGACGGTATTTCCCCAGGGCGTCGTCGAGCAAGGTTCCGAGGGCTGATGACTGCATCATGAAGTGATCCGCCCCCAGGCCCTTGATGTTCAGATACATGTCGACTCCGCCTGCATTGTCCGCCCAGGAACTGCACGGATAAGGCAGCAGCATCAGGGCGCTCCTGAAGCGGAACCTCCCGCCCAGGGAGAGGAAACTCTGCCTGACGTTCCCCCACCCGGAAGCGGCCAGTTCCGCGCCCGCGGAAGTCCCGACCCAGCAGCCGCCGTTCGCGACGAACTCCCTCAGGTTCGCCGAGGGCTGGAGGCCGGAGGCGAGCCCGTCAAGCTTGTCCAGCACCGCCCCTCCGTCCGTCCCCGGGCATGCGATGATCGCATACCTGGGTGCGCCGTCAGGGTAGAGCGCCCTGCCGTTCAAGTCATATGTGTCTGAATCCAGCTCGCTTGCGCAGAGATCAACGAAGTCCGTCTTGTATGTGACGCCTCTTTCCTGAAGCCACGAGTTTATGACGGAGTCAAATCCCTCCTCCGAATCGAAGCCGGTTCCGATGATCCTGGCGGCGATCTTCGCATGGCCGGAGGCTCCCTGTGGCCTTGGGATGAAAGGTACGACAAGCGAGAACTCCTTGTCGGCCTGCCTGCCGTCGTCGTCCACGACCCTCAGCCTCGCGCGGTAGACGCCGGACTCACGCATCGAACGCTCCACCCTGACCTTGTCGGGCCCGAACACCTCGAATGTCCCGTCCCCGTCGGCGTCCCATAAGTACTCGACGATCTCCCCGTCGGGGTCGTGCGACCTCGACGCGTCGAGGACGACGCGGTTTCCTCCGCCGCCGGGAAGGACCGCGGCGTCCGCCACCGGCGGCAGGCTGTCCTCCTCGTGCGAGACCTCGCGCAGGACGAAGTCGTCGAAGTGGTATGCCTGCCCGGAGGTCCCTTCGAGACGGACGAGATATACTCTCGCATAGCGAAGCCCTGTGACATAATCGGCGTCTGCGCCGCCGTTGGTCCAGTCCACGGTGAACGTTCCGCCGACCTCGTGCCATTCGCCGTCGTTGGGGACCGTCGTAACCAGCTTGGAAAGGTCGAGAGTGCGCTCGGTTCCCTTGGAGCCGCTGCCGGTTCCGTTGAAGCGGTAGTTCATCCTGGCTCTGAACGTGTGCGTTCCGATGTCCGAATGCTTCACCCACGCGCTGTATTCGAAGCTTGTGCTCCTCCTGATCCTGGAGAAGAAAGCCAGGCGCTCCGTGACATCCTGGTAGCAGTAGTCGTCCTGATCCGACGCGCCCGTAACCATGTAAGAATACGCCCCGCCATGGCTGCAGTCGCTTGTCCTGGTTACCATGCATCCCTGCGATGCCCATTTGGTGGAAAGCGTGCCGGCCGGGGCGGATCCGGAGTCGCCGGGCCCCGGCTCCTCGCAGCCCGGATCGAGCGTCACGCTCGAATATCCCGACCGGACTGTCGCGTAATCGCTTTCGCCGTCCTCGTTGAAGGCCTTGACCCTGTACCAGAATCCGCCAGTCCTCCCGCAGTCCGTGTAGCTTCTGGAATCCGAGCGGAGGCGCGCGATCTCGGAGAAAGAGGCGCCGTCGGCGCTGCGTTCGACGACAAACCCGTCCTCGTTTATGCTGTTGTCCGTCCATGAAAGCAGAATGTCGCCGGATATGTTCTCGGCCTTGAGGGTTGAAGGCGCGTTAATCGGGATGTTCAGGCCCGCCACTATCCTGGCGATGCCGCATACCGCGTTCAACGCCGAGTCGATCGGCTTGCCCTGCCAGTCTATTTCGCCGGTAAAGTCGCCCTCACGTATCCAAATCCTGCTGGATTCCAGGGAGTCGTCGATGAAGTAATATGGAGCTGTGGCGAAGAATGTGACGAAGACGTCCTGGCCGTCGAGAAGCGGGAAGTCGACCGGATTGCTCATGAGGCCGGTGACCGGCACGGGCACGTCCTCGCCCCATCCGGCCTGTCCGAAAGTCACCTTTGCGAAGGTGCCGTCGACACCGTCCAATCCGCCCGCTTCGCGCCTGACCAGCGAGACGCCCCTCACCTTGTATGAGCCGAACGGATTGCCCTTGAGCACAAGCCGTAGCGAAGACGTTCCGCCGTGCAGCGAAGAGCCCGAGATCAGCGCCCTGGCAGTATGGCATGAGGAAGTCGCTTCGCGCCACACGCCTCTTCCGCCGGACTGCTCGTCCGGCCGCCACAGGGCCGGCCGCCCGACATAAACGTCCATGCGCTTTTCAATGCTTCTATTTCCCTTGGAATCAACTACCTCCAGGGAGACTTCATGGATTCCAGCGGTGTCGAACGCGGCGGAAAACTCCTGGTCGCGCGAGACCTCGGCGCCGTCCAGCCTCCAAAGGCAGGAGAGGATGTCGCCGTCCGGATCATATGATCCCGAGGCGCTGAACCGCGCCTCGAAACCGATGTTCACGCTGGCAGGGCCGCTGATAACCGCATGGGGGGCGCGGTTGCCTACGCCCAGCATCACCAGCGCGTAGTCCTGCGAGGCCTGAGGGACGTTCCGGGCGACGATCTTTACCGAATAAGTTCCGGGGACGGGCTCCGGAAGCTTCACCATCTCCTCGGTCTCCAATGCGTCGGACGAGCCGCCTGGCGCGGACCAGCCGCTGTCGAACACGTTGCCCTTGAAGACCTTGGATGTCGGAGTCGTGACTTCCAGGTCGAGGTTGTTGACAAGGGCCGGATCGGCGCCGGGCGCGGCGGGAAAGTCCGACCATACAAGCACGAACCTGAGTTCGGAAACGTCGTGCGGAACCTCGAACTCGACGGTTTCGGTCTCTCCTGTCGAAAGGCCGTCCGCCCGGTCCACCACCTTCAGCGCCGTCGAATCGTTGAAGAAGTGGAGCGCGTTGCCGGCATAGACGCGGCCCCAGCCCTGTATGCTGTCCGGCGCGTGATTCGTCACACCGCCGCCTCCGAAGAAGTCCACGGCCGAGGCTATGAGCATGGCTCGCACAAGGGCCGCGGACGGCGAAATGGAGTCGGACGGGATCTTGTTGCCGGTCGGATACCATCCGTCCTCGAAATACTGGCGGATGAGCGCGGCGGTTCCTGCCGCGGCCGCGCAGGCCTGGGAGGTTCCGCTCCACGCCGCGAGGTTGGTGTTGTCGGTGTCGCCCGACGCGTCAGTGTCCGGCGCAAGGATCCGGCTGCCCGGCGCGGCCAATGTCACGCCTAGTCTTCCGTCCAGGGTCGGCCCGTCGCCGCAGGCGGACCACATGTCCTGGTTCCCGGAAAGGCCGGGGGAATCCTCGCCGGTTCCGCACGCGGTCACTGTGACTTCGCTCTTCGCCGCGGCGGTCGTATTCAGCTTTCCGTCGCTGTTGCCGGCGCTGAAGAGCATCAGGAACTTCTTGTTGTCCCACACATACTGGTCGATTATCCGGCACGAACTGTCGTATGAAGGCGAATCCGGCGGCGCCTCGTCCCCCCATGAGCTGCTGCATATCCTGGCGTCCGCGCCCAGCCCCTGGTCGAAATATTCCGCATCCACCGCCATGCCTGTGAATGCGAGCTTCGCATCGTAGGCTATGCCGCGGTATTTGGGGTCGTCGAGATCGTTTCCGGCTATTATCGCGGCGTCCGCAGTGCCGTGGCCGTCCATGTCGCCCGAGGCCGCGGAATACCTGACTATTTTCCTGTGATCCATGTTAACCGCGCCGTCCCATTTGAAATCTATCCCGTCCGCTATTGAAGCGTAGTTGTCGTCCCTGAAGGCGTCATGGTCGCAGTCGATCCCCGTATCCTGTATCTGAACCACCTGCCCGGCGCCGGTCAGACCGTAGTCGTAGAGAGGCGTCATGCTCCTGTCATTGCCGGTGCACACGCCACGTGCGATGTTCAGGTTCAAGACCCTGCCGCGGTATGGCTCGACATACTCCACGCGGGGATCGCGTGCAAGCTCGGCAAGAACGACCGGCAGCGAACTTCCGCCCAAGGAAAAATTCAGCACCCTAGACGGCAGGACGGAGCCTGTATCTCCAAGCATGCGGACATCCAGGGAGGCCCCTTCCAGTTTTTTCATCATCGCATCCCTGTCCACGGCATCTTTCAGGAGGACGGAGACACCTAGCTCACCGGCCGGACATCCCTGGCGCAAAACCTCGCGCAGCGCCCCCGCCAGGTTGAACCAGTAATGCCACAGCATGGTGAAGCGGACCTCGGGCAGCTTCCTTATTGCGGCAAGCGCTTCCGGAGTGGCCGCGACATGGTAGGCATAGAATGGAATGTAGTCCTTTATCACCGCTCCGGCGCGCTCCAGCGATGCGCGCCATTCAGGAAGAATCGGCCCGTCGAACTGGACGACATATTCGGAAAGCTCACCCGACGAAGGCTCCTTCCGCCGGAACTCATCAGGCACTTCGGGCGCCGGATCCTTGAGAGTGTCCCAGCGGAATCCTCCGACGGAAAGAATCCCGCTACTGACGGCCCCCTGAGCATCCCCGCCGCCGGAAATGCCAACCGAGGAAATGCAGACTGACAGAATCAGGCAGAAGACGAACACCGCCTCCTTGAATGCGGTTCCCCAAAAATCGCCTATGGGAATCAGACGGGCCATTTGGATCTTGAAATTAGAGCTAACAATATATAAACGCACGCGAGAGACATATCTTATTGCGAGGGAAATCATTTCCCGCCGAATATTTTCCGGGAAAGAGCCTTCAGCCTCCTGATAAAACTGCCGCCTTCCCCGCCGCGGCGTGCCTTGAGATAGATGCACATCTTCTTATCGACGTCGCGGACATGGCCCATGAACCAGTTGACGAGGAAATAGTTGATCTTGGAAGAGAGCTCGTCGGTGGCGCCGACGGTTTTGAAGATGTTCTTGAGGATGCGGAGGTTTTCCCGGAACTCCTTGTGCTTCATCCGGTGCTCCCTCTGGGCGGGATACTTGTTCTCGTCCATCACGTGCTCCTCGAGGGAGAAATGGTTGTTCGCATAGCTCTCGAGATAACTGAAGGTCTCGGAGAACTGCCCCTGCCCCCTGCCCTGCCCTCTGATGGCCTTGTCCAGAAGCTCGTCGACAAGCTTCAGGAAGTCCCTGTGCTGCCTGTCGATCTCCGATATGCCCGTCTCAAGGTCCGGAGTCCATTGGAAATTCCTGAAAACATATTTGTCAGCCATCTGATGCTCCCGCCTGGTCTCTTATGAAAAATTAAAATACATGAGCCAATTGCAAAAGTCGGAAATTGGCAAAGTTCAGGTGTCAGCGTTCAGGTGCCAGGAAAATGAATGAAGCAGGCACACTCCATCGAGTTTCTGTTCGACAAAACTGCGAGCACCGCAAAGCGACACTCCTATGTAAATTAATTCGACATTGGACTTTGGATATTGAAGATTCACATATGGCTGTATCCGCCCTTGAATCTGACCGACAGGTCGCACCCGTCCTCGCCGAGGAGCTTCCCGCAGGGTATCCCCGACGAGAATCGTCCGACGCGGCTGAGCGGTGTTTTCTTGAAGGGCCATTCCCTGGCCAGCCGTACCGCCTTGGACGGGGAAACGGCGAAGAGCAGTTCGTAGTCCTCGCCCTGGCCCAATGCCTGCGCGAGCGTTGCGCCCCTGCGCAGGAGAACCTGGCCGGCGAAGATTTCCAAGCCGAGCCCCGATGCCTTGGCAATCTGGCCTGCGTCGGACAGAAGGCCGTCGCTGACGTCGATCATCGCCCTGGTGAACCTGCCCGCAAGGAAGCGCGCCTCGGCCAGCCGCGGAACGAAATCAAGATGATGCCCCGACGAGAAGGAATTCCCGAAGCGGCCGGTGGCGTAAAGAAGGTCGCCGTCCCTGGCGCCGGAGCGGAGGCAGAGCCTGTCCTTTTCGACCCATCCTGCGATGCTGAGCGTGAAGACCGCTCTGTCCGGATTGCTGGCGAGGTCCCCTCCGCAGACCGACATGGTCCAGCGGGACGCCTCCCGCGAAACCGCCCTCATGAACTTGCCGATCCAGGAGGCGTTTATGCCCTTCCCTGCGAAATTCGCAGCCGCGGTCAGCAGCGCATACGACGGCTTTCCGCCCATGGCGGCGATGTCGCTCACATTTCTCCTGACGAGCTTCGCGGCCGCACTTGCCGGGCTTGTGGCCGGACTTTCGAAATGGACACCTTCAACGAGCTGATCGACAGCCCACAGGAGCAGCCTTCCGGCGCCGACGTCTATGACGGCGCAGTCGTCGCCCGGCCCCGCAAGGACCGTCCCGTCCTGACGGAAGCATGGCAGTATCTTTTCAAGAAATGATTTCTCGTCCATGCTCAACAATTGTTAACAGCCATCCCGCAGGATGGCGGGTGGATGGATGAATGGATGACTGCGACGAGCATTCGTTGTTTCCTACTGGAATATAGCCCCAAAGCAGGCTTTTCAAAACGAAAACACGCGGCGGACCACTTCATATCCGGTGGATACATGCTATAATATTTGCGAAGTTCGCAGTCTTATCATATAAGGCAAAACAGATGACGGATGACGGATAACTGATAACGGATAAACGGATAACGGAACGATGGGCGCATACTTCGATTTCTTCCATATAACCTACTATACGGTCACGATCCTGCTGATCGAGCTTGTCACGTGCGTGCACATCGTGATGAACAAGCACGAGGAGCCGGCCAGCGCGGTGCTGTGGATGTTCATCGTGTTCGACTTCCCCCTGCTCGGACTATTGATATACATCATGTTCGGCATCAACAGGATACACACCCGCGGCACGCAGATACGCCTGGCCAACGAACTGATGCGCAGCCATAAGGGCGATCCGGCGCACAAGGCATTCTCAGCCCACTACGAGGACCAGAAGGGCCACGTCTACACGTCGTCCGACGGGGAATACCCCGACTTCATGAGGGCGCTGGACAGGCTTCTGCCCGGCACCGCTCCGCTGCGCGGAAACTCGGTCGAGCTGCTCACCGACGGGACGAAGGCCTACCCGAGGATGCTCGAGGAGATCAGGAAGGCGGAGTCGAGCATACACCTGCAGTCCTTCATAATCATGGACGACCAGGTGGGCAGCGAGATACTCATGGCCATGGAGGAGAAGGCCAGGGCCGGCATCGACGTCAAGATCATCTACGACAGATTCGGGAGCATGAAATCGGGCATCTCCCTGACATTGTACGGGAAGAATCTGCCGAATTTCCAGATAAGGGCGTTCTCCCCCCTGCTGAACTTCAGGATGCCATGGGCCATACAGCTCAGGAACCACAGGAAGCTGCTGGTCATAGACGGCAGGACGGCGTTCATGGGCGGGATCAACATCAGCAAGGACAACGACATCAGGTGGAGCGGCAAGGACAGGTACATACACGATCTGCACTGCATGATCAGGGGGCCCGCGGTCGGGGAGCTGCAGTTCTCCTTCGCGCGCGACTGGTATTATGTGGCTTCGCCTCCGCCCTCTGAGATTTTCAGGGAGGAGTTCTTCCCGCTGCTCCATGAGTCCGGCGACTCGGTGCTCCGCGTGGTCACGTCGGGCCCGGGCCACGACTTCGAGGCCACGGAGAAGGTGTTCATGGCGGCGGCGTCCACCGCCAGAAGCCAGATATGGATTATCACACCGTATTTCGTCCCCGACAAGCCGCTCTGGAAGGCCCTCTGCCTCGCCGTGGCGCGCGGAGTGGAAGTGAGGGTGATCGTCCCCCGCACCAACAACCACTGGTACGTGCACTACGCGAGCCACGGCCTCTACAGGACGCTCATCGAAGCGGGCGTCAGGATTTTCGAGAAGGAGGGCTCCTTCTCGCACGCCAAGGCGATGCTGGTCGACGGCATGTGGGCATTCATGGGCTCGAGCAACTGGGACGTACGGAGCTGCAAGCTCAACTTCGAGCTCGACTTCGTCGCATACAGGGGCGCATTCATCAAGGACCTGCACCAGCAGTTCCACGAGGAGTTCTCCCAGTCGAAGGAAATACTGATGGACGACATGGTGGGCAGGACGTTCACCAGGAGGCTCCTCGAGGACGCATGTTCTCTGCTGATACCGGTGCTCTGATGCCTCTGACAGTGAAAATCTACATCGCGCTTTACATCCTGTTCCTGGTGTCGAACTTGGGAGGCTGGATATATCTCAAGCTGAGGCCGTGGGTGATATTCTACGACCTGATGAGCGGTGTCACCTTCGTGCTTTTCATGATCGCCTTCTTCAAGCCTGCGGTCCTGGCGGAGCTGAACATCTTCCATGCCGCCGTCTTCATCGGACTGATAGCGTTCGAGTTCTACATGTCTGTATGGGGGGATTTCGAAAAGCTAGGAATCAGGCCCCCGGAGGGGATGTCTCCGGACGAGCTGGAGACGGCGGCCGTCCTCTCGCTGATCTTCTCGGCCCCGGCGTATGTCATAGGGGGCATGGCATGCATCGAAGTCCTGAAGGGCGCCGTGGCGGCGTAACCTGATCTTTTTACTAGCCGCATATTTTTACCCCCCAAGCGGTTGGCCATTAGGTTGATAACCCTTTTACGTCATGCTACATTACCCGTTTTAACATGCACTAAACCAATTCAACCCACTAACTTCAATTCTCGGAGTCACTATGTCCGGACACAGCAAATGGGCCAACATAAAGCACAAGAAGGACGCGGCCGACAGGAAGAAGGGCAAAATATTCTCCAGGATAACCAAGGAGATAATCGCGGCGGCCAAGCAGGGCGGCGGCGATCCCGACGCCAACCCCCGACTCCGCAATGTTCTCCTTTCCGCAAGATCCGTCAACATGCCCAACGCAAACATCGACAGGGCGATAAAGAAGGCCACCGGAGAACTGGGCTCGGTCGTCTTCGAGGAAATATGCTACGAGGCCTATGCGCCCGGAGGTACGGCGATCCTCGTCGACTGCCTTACCGACAACAGGAACCGGACGGCCGGCGAGATCAGGATGCTCCTTGACAGAGGCGGAGGGAAGCTTGCCGGAACACCGGGGACGGTCCTCAGGATGTTCCACAGGAAGTCCCACTTCGTCGTCACGGGCCCCGACGCCGACGAGAACAAGCTCTTCGAACTCGTCGTCGACGCCGGCGCGGAAAACATAGAGGTCGAGAACGGCGTCGCCGAAATATACGGCCCGCCGGAATCGTTCCAGCCCATATCCGACGCCCTCCACAAGGCCGGGATCAAGACCGAGGAGGCGACAATTGTCAAGGTTCCGGAAAACTACATCTCGATAAGCGACCCGGCCGTCGCCAGACAGGTGATCAATCTCGTCGAAAAGCTCGAGGACCAGGACGACGTCCAGGCCGTCCACTCCAATTTCGACGTCGCCCCCGATATCCTCGCGCAGGTGCAGGGGTGAGAAAGCCAGATATCAGATGCCGGGTTGTGAATGGTGAATAGTCGCGAGTCGCTGGTCAACTGGCTCCGGATGCCGGATTCCAGATAATCTTCGGCAGGAACCGGCAGGTTTCGGCAGGCATCGGAGGGGATCGCATACCAGCTTGTTTCCTTCAGCGGCTATTATCCGCCGCCTTCCCTATATGCCCGCCGCACCACGTATGAGTTTTTCAGGGTCAATCCTCGTAGGCGCATTTCTCAGGAAGACTTCCGCTCCCGTGATGCACTTCCACCTGAAGTAGAAGAACACCATGCTGAAAACCCAGAGGTTGAAGACGTAGCTCACCACAATGTAGTCTTTTGGCGTCCTGCCATGGATTCCAAAGAAATATAAGGCGGGGTTGGTCAGGAAGGCGACCATGAACGGGCCGAATATGTTGGCGAATACGAGCCCCAGCAGCATCGGGACGAGATGCCAGGCCGCAAGAACGGACAGTGCGATGAGTATGGCGTTAGTCTGGTTCCTCGCCCTGAGCCCGACAAAGCACGAGAGCCAGTTCGCCGCAAGCATATATCCCATTGAATATACCAGGATGAAGCCCATCTGCATCAGTTCGTTTCCCATGCCGAAGAACTCACGGCCCAGCCCCATGCTCCCGCCCCCGAGAGGCGCGATGATGAGCATGAACAGGATTACCGGGGCGGAGAAGACCAGTATGAGCCTGTTGACTCCGCGCATCTTGTAGCGGACGATGTCCTCGGCCTTGAGCGGGGTGGCAAGCAGGATGTCGAGCGCCTGGCCGCCCCTCTCCGACGGAATCGCCAGGGCGGAACGTATCGAAAGCGCCACAGACGCCGCCGCGAGATAGAACTTCATGAACATCGCCCCGTAATCCCTGTAGCCGCTCCCCCAGTAGAGTTCGAACATCGTCGGGATCATCAGCAGGGCGAAGAGAAAGACGACGATGCGCAGCTTGTTGTGGAGCCTGCCGGCCGCGCTCTTCGCCCGGTCGTACCATTGGAGCGGATTTTCAGACCTTCCGGGCAGCTCCATTTTCCCTTCGCTTCCCAGATTGAATTCGACCCCGTAGAAAGTCCTGTTTATCCTCTTCCAGAAGAGGTCAAGACGCTTCAGATAGTTCAATATTGGAACCTTTTCGGAAGTGAACGGGCGCGTCTTCAGGAACCTTATGCTCATTCCGAGGGAGACGAATGTCAGGACGGCCAGCAGGATCATTAAGCCGCTGAAGCTTTCATAACCGGACCTAGGGACAGATACGAAGCGGCCCTTTTGCTCCAAAACAAGAAAATATATGATTAAAAACTGCAGGGCCGTAAGAAGATATGATGCCGTGACCGCCGCGGCCGTCGTGGAGAAGTATGCCGAGAACATGATCGAATACGCGCCGATCTCAAACATTGAGACGATGGTCATCACGGCAATCTGGGAGAGTTGGTCGGAGCCGACTCCGCCCATCGAATACGCCACGGCAAGAATCGGAAGGCCTATCAGCAGGAATGAAAGCATCGGGATTATCCTGCTCAGATACTTCTGAAGGATGATCTGATACGGCCTCATCCTGGTCAGGAAGAGCAGTTCGAGCGTGTTCCTCTCCTTCTCGCCGCTTATGACCCCTCCCATTATCGCGGGAAGACATGCCAGCACGGCGAAAAATTGGCAGTAGACGACCGAGTAGAACATCTGCGTCCCGATGTAGCTTGGCCATCCACCGAGCGCAACGGAATAGCCCGATCTCCATCCGGGAAATGTGTAGAAATGGAAGCAGCTCGCAAGACCGATCGCCGCAAAAAACATGAGCAGGATCACACGGATCACGTAGGTCCGCTTCCGGCCCGCCTGCTCCACCAGCTCCTTGCCGAGCAAGGGGAACGACGGGAGTATGGATTTCAAGAATTGCATGAGCCGAGACTATATTTTAAACAACATTGGACATTCCTCACTCCCTGTAAAGCCTCCGATACACCATGACGTCCTTCCCCTCGCAGATTGCGACAATGACGAGGCGCTGATCTTTGTCGGTGGGGTCGAAATGGTATCTCGGGTTCTGTGATTCTAAAGCTGACGACGGGATGGACGGCGACAAATTTTCCAGGACCGGATAATTCATTTTGGGATTAAGGCTGTAGAAGCCGTTATCCGTCTGATATCTGCTTTTGTCTCCGCCGATGGCCCATACAATATTCTGGTCGCAGTTTTCGTAGAGAACGTTTCTGCTGTCCCCGCGCATCATGATGACGCATCCCTGCCACTGCTTCCTGCCGAGCGCATCCGCGACCGAATCACGGATAGCGACCAAGACGTTCTCCGAATATTCGGCGGGGAAGGACCATTTGCGCCCCTTGTCCGCAGGCGGTGCGCAGAAGGAGAAGGAGGCCATCATGCTCGGCGTCCATTGGACAACCTTCCTGCTGAACTCATAGCCGCTGAAGAGCGTCCCCTCGTAAAACTCCGACTTTGCCTCGTCCAAAACCGTGCCATACCTGCTGTATTGCCGCCTGTGATCCGGGGAAAGTACCTCGTTGGCGTGGCGCGTCTTAACAATCTTGCTCCTCCCGGCGAAGAGGAAGTCTATCCGCGCGGAGCGCAGAAGCCCGCCTCCTGGCCCGATATCGTTGAATATCAGCGACTTGGCGTTGTCGCTCCTTCCGAGGTAGGCGTCCGACATCGCCTTCATGAGCCAGGCGGTCAGGACGCAGACGCACGGGAAGACCAGCCATGTGTACTTCCGGGCCTTGAACCAGCCGAGGACAACGTAGTCCAGGGGGCCGATGAGCATGGCGAAGACCAGCAGTATAAGCGCGATGAGCCATAACGGGACGAACTGTATTTTCCTGTCGACGAAAAGCTCGAAGCCTCCCGCGCCGTAAGTTTCCTGGTAGTAGTCCTGTGTCAGACCTGACATCAATGACGCCGGGACTATGCAGTTGTTCACGGGCATGTTCCTGGGCGTGAGTTCGCGCGCGATTTCATCCTTGCCGATGAAATGGCCGCCGGCCAGGAAGGCCGTCTGCCTCTGCGCTTTAAGCCTCCAGAGAAATGCGGCAATCCTGCGCCATTCATACGATTTCAGGTCCTCCGAGCCGTCCAGTTTCCCGGTGTAAAGAACAAGCCTCCCCAGACCCGGAGCGAAGTTTCCGGCCCCGTATTCGAAGTCATCCAGGAGCAGGCGTCCCTCGGAGGAAAGCCCTTTCACGGGGTTCGGCCGTTCGGATTCGCGGAAAATCCTCGTGAAAAAGTCGAGATGGCGCTGTTCGAAGGCCGCTTTCCCGGGGCTGATCAGGGCGGCACCCCCGCCGAGCAGCCATTTCGCGAACGCATCAAGCTGCTTCTCGTTCATCATGGCGAAGCCTTCCTCCTTGAGCAGAAGGATGTCATACGCGCAGTATCCTTCCGGGGTGGACGGCAGCAGGTCGGCGGCAACGTTGACGACAGAGCTCTTCAGCCCGACCTGCCTCACCGCCTGATAGTCGTATCTGTATGATGCGGCGACGGCTGCCGGAGCTGAGGCATCCCCTTTCTCATTGGACGAGTCCTCCTTGCTCATGTCGGGGATGAAGTTTTCGGGTTGGAGCTTCTTCGCGCTTTCTGAAATCCCGACCTGTGTTATTGGCCCCGGGGCCACATAGGCGATGCAGAGATTGATCTGGCCGGTCGGCGGAAGTATCAGGGCGACGCTTCCCAGCTCATAGGTCTTTTCGCCGCTTATGAACCTGGCTTTCACGTTGCTTGTCCCAGGATTGTTCTGGACCATCGGCGGCAGCATGATCTTCCGCCTGGTCTGCCCCTCCGAAAGCGTAATCTCGCCCGTCCGCAGCCTGAACGGTGGTGTAGCCAGGTCGTAGAACTCCAGTTCGAGGCTCCCCGCAAGCAGCTTCCTGCCCTTCAGGGATAAAAGCATCTCGGCCGGAATCGGCGCGCACGACCTGACGAACGGGGACGTCGTCACAAGGTTGAACGTAAGAGCCTCGCCGACGCCGGAACCTCCGGGCGCCGCAACGCTGTCGAACGCCAGGCCTATCACGAAGGCCAGACAGAGTATACTGATAATCAATCGGTTATGCATTGAACATGATCCTTTGTTATTCGTTACTGGTTACTCGTTATTTGGTTATTGATAATTGTTCATTGATGATTGGTTATCCCCTTCCGAGATATTTCTCAGCCCTGCCGATGCAGATCCGGCGGAGAAGCAAGTACAGCAAAAACAGGATCAGCGTATAGAGAGGCACGTCCGAAGCAAACGGATTGTCCAGGAAATCAATGAACCCTCTGAAGACGTGGTCATCGTTGATCAACGCCCCTGTCGGGAAAAGGATAGACCAATTACCGTAGAGGGTAAACGTCCCAACGCACTCATGGAATATTGCCGGCATCACGCACCATATGACCATGCCCGACAGGGACACCATGATCGCGGTAAGCTGGTTCCTGACGACGAGCCCGATCCAGCAGGAGAACCAGCTCAGAATCTGAAGATACAGGATCACGTGGCAGAAAATATATATGCAGAACAGCATGTTGCGGATCTCGCGCAGGCGTGTGAAATCAACTATTCCGCCGAGCATGGCTATTCCCGCGGCAACAATCAAGGCGACGAGGACCGGCGGGACAAGCAGTACGATCATCAGGCGCAGATTCCCGCGCATCTTGCAGCGGACGATGTCGGCGGCGCTCAGCGGGGTCGTGAGAAGTATGTCGAGCGTGTTTTCGGATCTTTCCAGGGATAGGATTGATGCCGCCCTGACGGACAAAATCAACGGAATGGCGCAGGCATAGGCGACCACAAGCACTACCAGGCCGGGCTCGAACGCGCCGATCAGGAGGGAAATGAACAAGACGACCATGAATGCCACCATGATCGCCACCTCCATGCGGATCTGGTATGTGAAGGTCCCCGTCGTGCTTTTCGCATGGTCATACCAGTCCAGCGGATTGCTCCCGTCGTCTGGAAGGCTGTAGTCCCTGCTTCTGAAAAGCTCGATCCCGTAGAACAGCTTGTTGAGCTCCTTCCAGAACTTGTCCAGGCTCTTCAGCAGCTCCACTCCATGGAACTTCCCGCATGCGAGCGGGCGCGTCTTCAGATAATGGACGCTAAACAGCAGATAGATTGGGGTGGCCATCGCCATGACGATGAAAAGGGGATACAAAAAATCATATTCGGAGAGATAGACATGGTTGGCCCTGCATATGAGGTTGATCATTATGCACGCGGCTAGATGCACACCGACCGCGAGATAGGACGAAATCACCGCGGCAACAGTGGAGGCGCAATACGCGGAGAGCATGATTGAAAACGCGCCGACGTAGAATATCGAGAGGAAAGATAATATTATCAGGGAAGTCAGGTGTTTCGAGCCTACTCCCCCCAGCGAATATGCGACGGCCAGCAGGGGAAGAGACAAGAGGAAGAACGAGAGCATCGGGATGATCCGGCTCAGATACTTCTGCAGGATTATCTCGATCGGCTTCATGCGCGTAAGGAGAAGCAGCTCAAGTGAATTTCTTTCCTTCTCCATGGTCAGCACGCCCGCCATCATCGCCGGAAGGAAGACAAGCACCGAGACGAACTGAATGGCGAAGAGAATGGTGAATATTGTGTCGCCCAAATACTGGGCGTTCAAGGCGTCCCTGGTCCGATACGGTATCATTGCCGTCAACATTATGCCCAGCAGGAGGATGCGCAGGGCGTATGTCCGGGCCCGGTTCGCCTGCTCGATCAGCTCTTTGCCGAGCAGAGGCAGTGACGGAACTTTGATTTTCAAGATTGCCATGGGTGGACTCTCGAGCAACAACCAATGAACAATTATCAGTTATCAATTGGTAATTGGACTTTCTAAGAGACCTTCCCTTCCGTGAGCCGTATGAACGCGGACTCCATGTCGGTGGTTTCGGGATGGAATGTCCTGACTTTTGCGCCGAGGGAATGGAGGGCGGCGTTAAGGTCCTCCGGCGTGAGGATGCTGTCGTTGTAGTCGATTGAGACGACATCGTTTTCGGCTTCGGCGGACTTGACGCCGTGGATCTTCCGGATCTGTCCGAGGAGTTCGTCGGTGATGTTGACTATCTGCGCGCGGACGTTCCTTCTGAGGTTGATCTTGTCGTAGATCTCCTTCACTGAGCCTTCCGCGACGAGCTTTCCCTGCTCGATGATGCCGATTCGCGTGCATAGCTCGGCGAGCTCAGGGAGGATGTGGCTTGAAATCAGGATTGTCTTCCCCATGCGCCTGAGCTCCTTGAGCAGCTCCCTCATCTCGATCCGGGCGCGCGGGTCGAGGCCACTGGCCGGCTCGTCAAGGAGCAGGAACTCCGGATCGTGAAGCAGCAGCCTCGCCAGGCCGAGTCGCTGCTTCATGCCCCGCGAGAGGGCGTTCACCTGAGAAGTCCGCTTGCCGGCCAGTTCCGTCAGTTCAAGGACGTCCAGGATGGTCTTCTCCCTCTTGCCCCACTCGATCTGGTATGCCGCGGCGAAGAAGTGGAGGTATTCGTTCACGGTCAGGTCGTCGTAAGCGCCGAAGGAGTCGGGCATGTATCCGATCATCCTTCTGACCTCCTGGCTCCGTGACACGTCCATGCCGTTGACGGTGACTCTGCCGTATGTCGGTTTGAGCAGCGTGGCCATGACCCTTATCGTGGTGGTCTTGCCGGCGCCGTTAGGCCCGATGAAGCCGAAGACCTCGCCCTTCGGGATCGCGAACGAAAGCATGTTGACGGCGGTGAACTTGCCATACATCACCGTAAGGCGTTCGACTTTGACGAAGCTCATAATAATTCTCCGGTATTATTTTAGATTTTCTGACCAGACCAGATGAAGCGGTTAAGTTTCTCTCCCTGGGGAAAATGCACCCTTCCGGCGGGCAGGTAGCTTGCGCGCGCCGCGCGCAAAGGGCAAACTCTGCATATGAGTAATTCTGTGTTCTGTTGCTTGCGCGCGGCGCGCGCAAACTACTTTTGGAAAAAACGTTTTCCAGGTTGCACCGTAAAGGACTAAGTTTTTCCATTCTTCGGCTGGCCATTCCTTGTTGGTCATTGGACATTCATCTCGTCCTCATTCCCGCCGGGGGCTTGTTGAATACCCACCACTCCACGAATAGGAATGCGAACGCCAGGGCGGCGAGGATTTTCCATAATGTGCGCTGTGATTTCGCGGGATTCTTGTCGGCGCTGACGGACAGCTCCTTGAACTGTATCTTGTCGGTTCCGGCCAGCTTGGACTCCCTGGCGCTTAGGAGGGCCGCGTATATTTCTGCGCATTTAGCGCCGCCGGAGGAGATTTCATATTTTCCCGCCCTCATCGCGGGGATGCCGGATAAAAATCCGTTTGCGCCGGCCTTCTCCTGCATCCTCATTCCGCCGGGGCCGTTGACTTCGCAGACGGCTTCCGAACCGACCTGGATTTCGGGGAGTATGCCGGTGGCGACTGCGCGGGCTTCGGCCAGCCCGGCCTGGGACATCGCCATGCCGACCAGGTTGGAGATGATCACCGGGAAAGCCACCCTGTATGGCAGCGTAGTCTTTTCTATGCTGAAAAGCAGGTGGTAATAAATCTGCCCGGCCCATGCCCTTTTGACTATCAACGGCGCCTCGGCGCCGTGGGCCACCGTCTCATAGCCGAGGCGCTCCAGCTCGGCGAAGTTCTCCCTTGAGTCCGTCTTGAAGCGCGGATTTTCGGAAATGATGATTTCTGAAAGCTCGGCATGGTCGAGTAGGGGATCCTTCCGCTCCCAGTCGGTGACGCCGCCCGGCTTCTCCTCAAGGGCAATCAGCCCCTTCAGCCTTTCAGGGACGAATCCGCTGGTCATCACGGTCCGGCAGCCGTCCTTGATGTCGGAAGGATTGTCGGCGGCAATCAGATCCGGCGGGGGCAGGACTGTCGGGGAGTCCAGCATCTTGACGGCAACGATTCCGCGCAGGGCGGCGTTCACGGCGGCAAGCCCGGGAGAGGCATATGCGGAAAGCTTCCTGCCCGCGACAAGGTTCATCGAGGCGCAGTTGTCGGACTCCAGCGAGTCGAATCCCTCCGGCAGGATCTTCATTTCGACAAGGCACTCCTTCTCCCCGCCGATTTCGAAGGACAGCCTTGCAGAGTCCTCTCCGCCGGCGGGGATCACCTCTGAGCCCGCCAGGACGCCGTCCCTGTAGAATTCCAGCTTCGCGCCGACGTCCGGGGAACTGCGCACGACTTCCGCGAAGACGGCCCAGCCTCCTTCGCCGGTGCCCTTCGCGTTCAGACCGCTTATCCCGATATTCCTGCCCTGGTCTGTGATCCTGTTGAAGGTTATCTTGAACGGAAGGTTGAAGTCGCTCTTCTCCGGGAAGTTGCCGTCGGAGTAGAGGAGCACTTCTCCGAACGCGCAGTCGCGGGAAAGCGCCTGTACCAGGCGGAGGGCGTCCTCGAGGTTGCCGGGCACGTCCTCGACGGAAATCCGGTCGAGGGCGTCGAGGAGTATCCTGGCGTTGTCCGTGAAGTCGCACTTCTTGACGGCGGTCCTGCTGAACGATATTATAGAATACTTCTGTGCCGGCGCCTTGTTCCTGATCAGCGTCCCCACCTTCTCCTTCGCGGTCTGGAGCCTGTTCTTCTTCGTCGCAGGATCCACCGCACCCATGCTGGCCGAGCAGTCGATGAGCAGCGGCGCCATCCCACCCCTGCCCGATGCACCGGAGAAATAGGGGCGCGCCGCAGAAAAGACCAGCAGGCCAAGTATCAGAAGCTGGAGAAGAAGAAGCAGATGCCTCTTGAAGCGCTGGAACGGAGAATTCACCCGGCTGTCGTTTATGACCTGCCGCCAAAGGAAGAGGGATGGGATCTTCATGCGCGGACGCTTAAGCTTTAGGAAATAGAAGATCACCAGCGGCACCGCCAGCAGAAGCAGCCAGAGATTGCTTAAAGTTTCGAAACCCATTTGTCCTTGGTGGCTAAGCCACTTACGTAAAATTCCAAATCTCAAGCACCGAATCCCAAACAAATTCCAATCACCTAATTCCGCAATTGGAAGTTGGTAATTGGACATTCACTTGATCCACCCCCTCTTGAGCAGCATGTCGAAGAGGACGGCCTGGACCGGGGAGTCGGAGGAGACGGTGATGAAACGGCCGGAACGCTGCTTGGACATCTTTTCCAGGAGGGCGATGAACTTGTCCTTGTGCTCATGGTAGATTGCGAGCAGGTCGCCCGCCTCGGTTATGTCGAGGGTGTGCTCGCTCTCGCAGTCGACGAGGCGGGAATCGCCGTTGATTTCCGGGTTCAGCTCGGCCGGGGAGAGTATCTGGATCGCATATGTCTCCAGCCCCATGCTGAACAGGGTGTTGAAGGTCCGGGAGAGGTTTCCGAACGTGAGGAAGTCAGACAACAGCACGGCGACCCCCTTGCCCTTGTGGAACTTCATGACGTTGTCCACGCCCTTCTCCAGCGGCACTGCGCCGCCGCCCTCGATGCCTTCGACGAAGGTGAAAAGGTCACGCCGCCCCGAGCGCCCATGGCGCGGCCGGAGAAAGCCCGGCCTTCCGCCGGTGTTTTCGCAGCCGGCGGTGTAGACGCTAACCCTCTGGCCGCCGTAGAGGCCCATCACGCCGAACGCGGCGCCGACGCGCTTGGCCAGATCCAGCTTGCCGTCGAAGAGCATCGAGCTGCTCGCGTCGACGATTACAAGGACATGCATCTCCTCCTCCAGGCGGAAAATCTTGAGGTAGGGGCGGTGCAGGCGCGAAAAGATGTTCCAGTCTATGAAGCGGGTGTCGTCGCCCGGAGCGTAGTCCCGGTAGTCCGAGAACTCCGTATTGCTGCCGCCGCGGCCTGCGAGCTGTTCGCCCCTGTGCCTGCTAGTGTTCCGGCAGGCGGGGTTGATCCGCATCCTCTCCAGGCGCATGAGGACGTCGTTTGGGAAAAGCGGGGTTATCTGTGGTCTGCTTTCCATGTTCACTTTTTCCGGAGCCGGGAGGAAATACGAAACCTGCCTACGTCTGGCGACGGCATTTTCCTTTCAGTTTCTCCAGTCCGGCGTCCAGCTCAAGCCTGTTCTTCCGCGGTGTTCTTTATTATCCCCGCTATCATATCCGTGACCTTCCTGTTTTCGGCCTGGCCGTCGTAGTTGAGGATGATCCTGTGCTGGAGAACCTCGTCCGCGAAGTGCCTGATGTCCGCGAAGGAGACATGCGCCCTGCCGGAGGCCAGGGCCCGGACCCTCGAGGCCATGATCAGGGCCTGGGTGGCCCGCGGGCTTGCGCCCCACTTGACGAAGCTTTTCACGTCCGGCGTGGCGAAGTCGCTCTCCGGATGAGTGGAGAGGACAATCCTTGCTGCGTAGTCGAGCATCGGCGCGGCGACGACGACCTTGTGGAGGATACTCCTCAGCTCCAGCATCTTCTCCGAGTCGAGGATCTTGGAGACGGATACAGGTGTCTTCAGTATCGTCCTGGCCACAATTTCGTTGAGATCCTGATGGCTCGGATACGGTACCTTGACCTTGAACATGAAGCGGTCGAGCTGCGCCTCCGGCAGCGGGTAGGTGCCCTCCTGCTCGAGGGGGTTCTGCGTCGCCATCACGAAGAAGGGCTGCTTCATCATGTAGGTCTTGCCGCCGGTGGTCACGGATCCCTCCTGCATGGTCTCGAGCAGGGCGGACTGCGTCTTCGGAGTCGCCCGGTTGATCTCGTCGGCGAGGAGCAGCTGCGTGAAGATCGGCCCTTTGCGGAACTCGAAGTAATGCCTGCCCTGGTCGTCCATCATTATGATGTTCGTGCCGATGATGTCGGCCGGCATGAGGTCGGGCGTGAACTGTATGCGGCTGAAGTCCAGCTCGAGCACCTTCCCGAGCGTCTTTATCAGCTCGGTCTTGCCCAGGCCCGGAACGCCCTCCAGGAGGACGTTCCCCCCGCAGAAGAGCGCTATGAGGGTCCCTTCGACCACCCTGTCCTGGCCGACGATCACCTTTGCGACCTCGGCCTTGATCATGGCGAACCTCTCCCTGAAAAGGTCCGCCTCCTTCTGCATCTGTTCGTTTTCAACGGTCATCAAACACCCCGGATAAAATAAAAATTAATTAAATGAACTAATTTTCCCTGCGGGGAAAATGCGCCCTTGCGGCGCGCAGGGGCCGAAGTATGGCGACTTCGCCGAAGTCGCCAGTGCCGCTTTCGGCGAAAGCGGCATACTTTGACAAAAACGTTTTCCAAGTCGCACCGTAAGGGATTAATCCTGCCTCCTGAAGTTGAACACCAGGATCGTCATGTCGTCTGTGGGAGTTCTGCCCCGGCAGAAATCCCTGAGCGACTTCATGACATGGGCGCAGAGGGCGCGGCTGGAGACGTCCTGTGCGGACATGACGGCGGAGTGGAACCTCTCCTCTCCGAACATTTCGCCGCCCGGATTCCTTGCCTTGAGGATGCCGTCGGTATACATTACGACGGTGTCGCCCGGCCGGAGCTGCAGCCTGCTCGAATGGTAGCTGAAGGTGCTGACGACTCCGGCGACCATCCCCTTGTCCGGGCCCGGCGCCTCAATCTTGGAGACCTTTCCGTCCCGCAGAAGCAGCGGCGGATGGTGCCCGGCGTTGCAGTATTTCGCCGCCCCCGTTGAGCTGTCAATGGACATGTAGAAGATGCTGACGTAGTCGCTGGAATCGGTCCTCTTCGAAAGGATCATGTTGATCCTGGAGAGCGTGTCGGCCGGGTTGGAGCTGTCCGGCGCTATCCACCGGAAGAGGGTTCTTACGAGCATCATGTAAAGCGCGGCGCTTATCCCCTTCCCGGAGACGTCCGCGACAAGCAGTCCGAGCATGTCCTTCTCGGCCATGAAGCAGTCGTAGAAGTCGCCGCCCATGCTGCTGGCGGGGACGACTTCGGCGTAGAGGCTGATCCCCGGCACCTCGCTTATGGAGGAGAAGTCCTGGAGGATGACGTCCTGCTGGATTTTCCTTGCGAGCTCCAGGTCGTCCTGTATCTTCCTTTGCTGGACTGTCGTATCTGAAAGCTCGCCTATGATCTTCTTGAGCTGTTCGGCCATCTTGTTGAACGAGGAAGCCAGGTCGTCGAGCTCGTCCCTTGTCCCGAGCTGTATCCTGTGGTCGAAGTTGCCCGCCCCTATTATCCTTGTGGAGTTGATAAGCTTCCTGAGCGGCATGGTGAAGAGGTATGAGAATACTAACATCATCGCCAGCGCGATGGCGACGATGACCATCACCGTGTTCCTGACCCGCATTGAGACCTTGGCCTCGCTCCTGTCCATCTCCTTGGTCTGCCTGTAGAGCTCCAGGACGTATGCGATCTCGCCCTTGGAATCCATGACCGGCTTCAGATAGCTGAACCATTCGCCTTCGGCGTCCTTGTACCTGCCCCACTTGCAGGTCTTCTCCTTCAGGACGTCGAAGAACATCCTCTTGTCGCCGGCGATGATGAACGGCTGGAAGATCGGCCCCTTCCAGATGTTTATTCCGAAGTAGTACCGTCCGTCCCTTATCTTGTGGAGAATCCATTTCGGAGTCTGGTCCACGTTCTTCTGGTCGATGATGGACGAGACGGTCTTGTATATCCTCTCATACGCCTCCGATCCGCGGTCCTCGGGGCTGCGTATGCTCTCCAGATCGGAGAACGGCACGGAGTTCGCAACCGCGGTCGCGAGGTTGGCGCAGCGCCTGATGGACTCGTCCTCGAGGTCGGCCTTGACTATGCCGGAGGCGAGCTTGGCGACCACCAGCGTGCTTACTGCGACGAAGGGGATGAATATCACGATGAGCTTTACGAAGAATGGGATTCTGATCCATCTGTATGCCGCCGCGATGGAAGGCCATGCAAGGGAAAGAAGCGCAAAGCCCAGGGCCGCCGAAAGGCATACGGCCGCGCAGAACCCGAAGCGGACGGTGTAGTCCGACGTGGTGAATTCGTTGCCGGCGTTCTTGGAGGCGCTGAACATGTTCGCGAGCGAAGTGGAAGTCGCGAGCCCGAACCTGTTCATTATCAGCGTGCTGTTCACCAGGTCGAACGCATATGTGACGCCCGAGCTGTAGTCGGGGTCGATCCTTCCGGCGAGGAAGTCCGGGGACTGGTATCCGGACTTCAGAGGGGATATCTCCCGGACGACCTTGCCGCCGGAGTCGAACTGCAGCCAGTTCCTGTTGCCTGTGTTAGCGACGGTAAGCAGCTCATCGCCTTCCGCCGCGGTCCTCAGGAAGAAAATCTGGGCCGGGGCGAGCAGCTCCCCGTCCCCGAAACCCTGCTTCCCGAAGTTCTTCAGCCTTTCGCCGTCGCCGGAGTAGACGCGGATGCCGCCCTCCCCGCTGTCTGATACATATATCTTGCCGTCCTGCCCGACGCAGATGCCGGACCAGTTCGACAGCTCCGTGTTCAATTCCCCGATCTCGGTGAAGCTCGCGGACTCGGCCCCCCTGTCTATCGAGGCCTTCGCGCCGGGCGGCAGCTTCCAGATGTTACGGCGGCCCGGCATGTTGTTCACGAAGTAGCTGTTGCCCTTCGTGTCGCAGCAGTAGTTCATCTCGATGGTCTCGCAGGGCGGATTCAGCACAATCCTGAAGATCTCGTCCGGAGGGACAGCCTGCCCGGTGAAGTAGTACTCGCGGAAGGCGAAGCCGCAGAAGTCGTCAGTCAGCTTGTCGTAGATGTTGCTCTTTACAACGATGCCTCGGGGGCCGGGATACAGCTCCCTGGACATGTAGTAGAAGCCGGCGTCCTCCGGCTCGATCTTGACCGACTTGACCAGGCGGGGGCTGGAACCTATCCTCGGCGTGCCGAAGACAAGGACCGTGTTGTCCTTTTTCTCGAGGACATAGAGGTTGCCCCGGCAGTATGTGAACGATATCGGGTTGGAAAACTTCTCATTGCACGGATAGTGCAGATAGCCTACGACCGCCGCGGCGACGGCGAGAAGAAGAAGGAACAACCTGATGATCCTGCTGATGCTCATGCTCTCCTCTAAGTGGCGCAGACATTCCTGTCTGCGGCATCGCAGGTAGGAATACCTGCGCTACTTTAAGTTTCACCCCGACAAAACTGGCGGACTTCCCCGCCAGAGCGGCACTCTCCTCTAAGTGGCGCAGACATTCCTGTCTGCGATCCCGCAAGTTGGATATTCCGCGCCGGACATTGAATGTTCGACTTTCTCCCCTCCCCCTACCTCTTCACCGTCTGCGTGAAACCGTTCTTGTGCGCCTCCTTGATGATGGAGACGGCCTCCTCGGCGCTGTCAACGATGCTTATGTAGCCGGGATCGCTCCTTGATATCAGATGCTCCTGGAGAAGCGGCCCCGTCATGAAGTCGTGAAGCGGCTGCCAGAAGCTTTTCCTGACGGCGACCAGGGGGATCCGGTTTATCTTGTTGGTCTGGAGGAGTGTGAGCGTCTCCATCAGCTCGTCCAGGGTGCCGAATCCGCCCGGGAAGACGACCACGCCGAGGGCATACTTGAGGAAGTTGACCTTCCTGATGAAGAAATACCTGAAGTCGACGTGGGCGTTCAGGAACTGGTTGGCGCTCTGCTCCGCCGGCAGCTCGATGTTGAGCCCGACGGACTTGCCGTTCGCGAGATATGCCCCCTTGTTTGCGGCCTCCATGATGCCGGGGCCGCCCCCGGTGAGCACGCCGTAGCCCTCCTGCACGAGCAGGCGGCCGAGCTTTTCAGCCTCCTGGTAGTCGGGATGCTCCGGACGCGTCCGTGCCGACCCGAAAACGGTTATCAGCGGCCCTTGGGACGACATCGTCTCGAAAGAGTCGATGAATTCCGCCATTATCCGGAATATGCGCCAGGGTTCGTCCTTGGTAAAATCGTTGAAAAGCGCCTGATTGTCCTTGTTGTAATGGAAAATCGTGGTCTTGGCGTCCATTCGTGCCTCCCAGTTGCATTTTTCACCAGGGATAATATCATATCGGACTTTGCAATCTTGAAAAAATACATTGCAGGAACGTATATTTAAAGTTAAAACGCTCTTAAACAGGCAAATAATTACGGAGACGGGGAATGTGCGGAATCGTTGCATACGCCGGCGGACGCCCCGCGGTCAGCACCTTGATCGAGGGGCTCAAGCGGCTTGAATACAGGGGATACGACTCGGCGGGGATAGCGGTCGTCCACGGCGGCGGCATCAGATGCGCGAGGGAGGTCGGCAAGGTCAAGAACCTCCAGGCGAAAATACATGCTGAATGGTCCGGCGGCGACAGCATCTCCGGGACAGTCGGCATAGCACACACGCGATGGGCCACGCATGGCGCACCACTGGAGAGGAACGCGCACCCGCACATGGACGAGAAGTCCGCCTTCGCCGTCGTGCACAACGGGATAATCGAGAACTACTCGCCGCTCCGCGACCGCCTCCGCGCCAAGGGGCACGTATTCACGTCGGACACCGACACGGAAGCGCTGGTCCATCTCATCGACGAATGCTACGAAGGCGACCTGCTCGGCGCGGTCGCCGCGGCGTTGAAGCAGATCGAAGGGACATTCGGCATCGCGGTAGTTTCGAAACATTTCCCCGGTCAGATCGTCGTCGCCCGCAGAGGCAGCCCGATCGTCATCGGCATATGCGAAAACGAGACCATCGTCGCCAGCGACGTCTCGGCGGTCGTCTCTTACACCAAGAAAGTCATCTACCTCGACGACGACGACGTCGCCCTGGTGAAGTGCGGCGAGGTCGACCTGCGCGACATCGACAACGTGCCGGTTTCCAGGGAGATCGCGCACATCGACTGGGACGTCGGCGCGGCCGAGAAGGGCGGATTCGACCATTTCATGCTCAAGGAGATATTCGAGCAGCCGCAGGCGGTATCCAACTCGATCCGCGGCCGCCTCGACGAGAGCGCCGCCACCGCAATGCTGTCCGGCCTCAACCTCCAGCCGAAGGAGCTGGCAGGAATTTCAAGGATCGTCGTAGCGGCATGCGGCACAAGCCTGCACGCCGGAATGCTGGGCGCATATTTCTTCGAGGATCTCGCGGACCTCCCCGCCAAGGTCGAGCAGGCCGCGGAATTCCGCTACAGGAATCCGATCATCGAGCCGGGGACCCTGGTTATCGCGATCAGCCAGTCCGGCGAGACAGCCGACACCCTCGCCGCGGTCCGCGAGGCGAGGCAGAAGGGCGCGGCCGTCGCGGCGATATGCAACGTCGTCGGCTCGACGATCGCCCGCGAATCGGGCTCCGGAATATACCTGCACGCCGGCCCCGAGATCGGAGTCGCCTCCACCAAGGCCTTCACCTGCCAGGTCGCAGTTCTTCTCATGACCGCGCTCAAGTTCGGACGCGCGAGAAGGCTTTCACGGCAGGAAGGCACGAGGCTCATCAACGAAATAAAGACGCTGCCGGACCTCGTCCAGAAAGTTCTCGAAAAGAACGAGCGGATAAAGGCCGTAGCCGCGAAATACGCGAAGGCCGAGGACTTCTTCTTCATCGGCAGGGGCTACCTCTATCCGGCCGCCCTGGAAGGCGCCCTCAAGCTCAAGGAGATAAGCTACGTCCACGCCGAGGGCTACCACGCCGCGGAGCTCAAGCACGGCCCCATCGCCCTCCTCGAGGAGGGCGTCCCGGTCCTCGCGCTCGCAAACGACATCCCCGGCAAGGACAAGATGATCGGCAACATCCAGGAATGCAAAGCCAGAAAGTCGCCAGTCATCGCAGTCTGCACCGAAGGCGACAAGGAGATAATCCCGCATGCTGACGACTCCATCCAGGTGCCGAAGGCGTCGGAATTCATCGCGCCGATCCTGTCGGTCGTGGCGATGCAGCTGCTCTCATACCACGTAGCAAAGGCCAGAGGCTGCTCCATCGACCAGCCGAGAAACCTCGCCAAGAGCGTAACGGTGGAGTAAAGGCGGCGTTCCGCCGCCATTGTTTCAGATTTCCAGTTCCGTCCGCGGACATGGTGAAGCCGTCTGAAATAGCCTTGCGCCTCTTCAGCGATGTGCGCCGAGAATCCGAACTTGAGGAACTGACTTGGCCGTGAGATTCGATTATCCAAGTATGAATTCGGCAAAAGGGCTTAGTTTGCTGAATTCATACTCGCCATCTTGACTGATTCCTCGACTTTTCCAGTTCCGATATTATAATTTGTCCTCAAAGCCATCACACAGATGACAGCTGTTTGCTTCACATAAGGCGGAGCTTGATGTTCGACAAGATGATAAAGCGCTACCAGACCCGCAAGTGCCGGCGGGGCATTGACGACTTCATAGGCCAGCTCAGGCATATCGTCCACGTGAACGACGACATCCTTCCGACCAGCACCAAGGAGAAGGTGGCGGAACTTGTGCTGGAGGCTGAGGCGATCGACCCGTCCGATCATGAGGAGGCGAAGCACTTCATCGAACGGGCGCCGGTCCGGGCGGCGAAGATACTCCCCAAGAAGAACTTCCCGGTGATCCGCGAATACGTCGACATCATCGCGGTCGCCTTTTCCGTGGCGTTCGGCATCAGGGCGCTCTACCTGCAGCCATTCAAGATCCCCACAAGCAGCATGCAGCCAACCCTCTTCGGCATACATTACATGAACAAGGACAGCACGATTCCCGACAGCGCCCCCGATCTGGTGAACTACTGCCTCTATTCGGTCCAGCGAGCCAGGCTTGCGGTCAAGCGCGAGGGCAGCTTCGACCCGGGCAGCGTCTCACAGTATGCCAGGTATATCATATTCCCGTGGACACGCTTCAAGATCGGCGGCGTCGGATACGAGCTTCCCGGCATTCCGGATCAGATCGCAAAATATGCGCTGAAGGGCGACGTCTTCGGCAACAGGGAATATAACGAGGGCGAGATCCTGTGCGACGGCTGGCTCTCGCTCGGCGACCACCTCTTCGTCGACCGCTGCACATACCACTTCAGGGAGCCCAGACGCGGGGATGTCGTCGTCTTCGTCACCGAAAACATGCCATGCCGCTCGAGAGGATTCTACTACATCAAGCGCCTCATCGGCATGCCCGGCGACACCATCAAGGTCGTAGACAGGGAAGTCCACGTCAAGGAAAAGGGGTCGGACGAGTTCGTACCCATATCGAGCTTCGGGATCAAGGAGATAAACAGGATATACTCGAACCAGGGGGGCTACCACGGCCACCTGCCTATGGAACTGCTGACGACAGGCAACGAGATCGAGGTGCCAAAGGGCTGCTACTTCATGATGGGCGACAACAGCGCCAACAGCTCGGACAGCAGGATGTGGGGCTTCCTCCCGAGGAGGAACATAGTCGGCAGGGCGCTCTTCGTCTTCTGGCCTTTCTCCCGCCGATGGGGCCTCGTCGACAAATGCGCCCCCATCCCCGTCGAAACCACACCCGACCTCTCCGCCATGGAGCTCCAATAAAAAACCGGCTGAGACAGCCGGTTTTTTCTCTTTGAAAATCATTTTCTTGAAAATCCGAATACCGTTCGGATTTTCCGGTTCAGATTCCTGACGTGCGACCAGGGACATCCGCATCGCATTTTCCCCGCCAGCGACGATTGACTGCGGCAGGGACTGGAATCTGAACTCACTGCATCGAGATCGCCTCTACGGGGCACTCGTCGACGCAGGCACCGCAGTCCACGCACTGGTCCGTAACGACGGCCTTGCCGTCCTTCATCACAATCGCCTCGGTCGGGCATGAGCTTACGCATGCCTCGCAGCCGGTGCACTTCCCTTCATCAACCTTCGCCGCCATTTGAGTTTCCTCCTATTTTTACCATGTTTGATGTTCATTTTCTGCAAAGGCGCGTTTAAACTAGTCCGCCCTACTTTTTTATCAAATGTAAAACGAATATTTTTTTGGACAAGTTTCTCTTACGCACTATACTATCTACCCTCTTTTTTTGAAGGGCATAGAATTTCCGAGGATTATCATATGAAGATTTCGCTCGACTGGCTCAGGCAGTATGTGGATGTCCCCTATTCCGGCGACGAGCTTGTAGGCAGGCTGACGATGGCAGGGATAGAGGTGGAGGACGTCCGCAGGATTTCCGCTCCGGACAAGGTGGTCGCGTGCGAGATACTAGGAAGACGGCCGCATCCCAAGGCCGACAAGCTTTCCATATGCACGGTATCCACCGGGGCTCGGACGCTCGAGGTCGTCTGCGGCGCCCCCAACTGCGACACGGGGCTCCTAACCGCTCTCGCCCTTCCCGGGACGGTGCTGAGGCCCGGCCCCCCCGGCGTGGAAAAGGAGATCGTCGTCAAGGTCGCCGTCATCAGGGGCGTCGAATCTCCCGGCATGCTGTGCAGCGAGAAGGAGCTTGGAATAGGAGACGACGGAGGCGGGATCATTTCACTGCCCAAGGGCATTCGTCCCGGGACGCCTCTGAGCGAAATATTCCGCCCGGACATCCTGCTCGATCTCGAGATAACCCCGAACCGACCCGACCTCCTCTCCCACATCGGAATCGCCCGCGAAATTACGGCGTCATCCGGGAACCCGCTCAAGCTTCCCGCGGCCGAGGTCGCCGTCTCCGGCGCCTGCGATCATGCGAAGTCCGCGGGAACCGTCACCATAGAGGACCTTCAGCTCTGCCCCTTCTACACCGGCAGAATCATTAGGGGCGTGAAGATCAAGGAAAGCCCCGACTGGCTGAAGCGCCGCCTTGAAAGCGTCGGCCTCCGTCCCATAAACAATATCGTAGACATCACCAACTTCGTCCTTCACGAGACCGGCCAGCCGCTGCATGCGTTCGACCTCAAGCTCCTCTCAGGGCGGAAAGTGATCATAAGACGGGCCCGCCAGGGAGAGAAGATCGTCCTGCTGGACGGCTCGGAGAAAATGCTGAAGCCCGACAATCTGGTCATAGCCGACGCAGACAAGCCTGTCGCCCTCGCCGGAGTCATGGGCGGCGAATTCAGCGGCGTCGTCGCGGACACCGACGAGATACTTCTGGAAAGCGCATACTTCAAGCCGTCCAACGTCAGGGCGACATCCAGGGAACTGGCCGTTTCTTCAGACTCGTCGTACCGATTCGAGCGCGGCGTCGACCCGCAGATGGTCGTTTACGCAAGCGACAGGGCCGCCAGCCTCATCCTGGAGCTGGCGGGCGGCGAAGCCGTCTCCGACCTGATAGCGCAGGGCGCGGTTCCGCCGCCGCCACCGCCAATCCAATGCCGCTACGACAAGATAAGAGGCATCATCGGCGCCCCGGTGCAGGATGCCGAGATGGTCCGTATTTTCAAAAGGCTCAGTCTCGCCGTAGAAGAGGGCAGCGGGCGCTGCACGGTATCCCCTCCTTCATTCAGGCCCGACCTCAGGAACGAGGCGGACTTGGCCGAAGAGGTCGCGAGGATTCACGGACTTTCCCAGATCCCGCTGATACCGGTCAGGGCCGAGCCCGGCGGCTCCATCAAGGACGACGCTTATGCGCCAATCGAAAATGCCAGGAACCAGCTTCTCGCGCTGGGGCTCAACGAAATATACAACTACAGCCTGGTCAGCGAGAAGGACGCACTCCTCGACGCCGACTTCGCAAAATCCGACCTCGTCGAAATCTCAAACCCGCTCAACCTGGACTTCGCGTTCATGCGGCCCTCCCTGCTCCATCACATGCTGCAGACGGCCGCCTTCAACATCGCCAGGAAGAACTGCGACATCTCATTCTTCGAGATGGGCACCGCCTTCTGCGCGAACCCGAAGCTCTTTCCAGAGGAAAGGCTCGAAGCGTGCATCGCGCTCACAGGAAGGAAGTTCCCCGGCAGATACTCGGACGACAGGACGTTGAAGTTCGACTACTTCGACCTGAAGGGCATCCTTGAAGCCTGGCTCGAGGCCATGAGGATCAGGAACTTCCGCTTCAGGAAGGCGAAAAATGCGAACTTCGCGGATGACTGCTGCGCCGAACTCCTGCTCGGCGGCGAATGCGCCGCCATACTCGGCAGGCTTTCCACCAGAGCCATGGCTCCGTTCAAGCTCAAGGAGGAAGTCTTCCTGGCCAAGATACAGATGGACAGGATTTTCGCAAAGCTCCCCGGCGGCGCCGCATACAGCCCCGTCTCGCTCTTCCCCGCGATCGTCCGCGACCTGGCATTCGTCGCCGACGCCGGATTCGAGCACCAGAGCTTCATCGAATACGTCGCATCGCTCAAAATCCGTAACCTCGAGAAAATAGAGATTTTCGACGTCTTCACGGACAAAAGCCTCGGCGAGGGAAGAAAAAGCCTGGCATACAGCATCACATACCGCGACAGTTCCAGGACTCTCACCGACGCCGAGGTGAACGCGGTGCACGACAAGTTCCGCGAAAGACTCAAAAACGACCTGAAGATAACCTTAAGATAAAAATGCGTGGATGGATGAACGGATGTTTGGCTGATGGACGAAAGGCTATCTGTGAATAACGGAAAATCAGTTCCCCTAGGAAAAATGCCCGGCCATCCATTCATCCAACCATCCATTCACACTTTGTCAAATCATGGATCTTAACCACATCCGAAACTTTTCCATCATCGCACACATAGACCACGGCAAGTCGACGCTGGCGGACCGCCTCCTCGAACTGACAAAGACCGTGGAGAAGCGCCAGCTCGTCGAGCAGTTCCTAGACGGCATGGATCTCGAAAGGGAGCGCGGCATCACGATCAAGTGCCATCCGGTGAGGATGAACTACCGGGCCGCCGACGGCCGGGACTACCAGCTCAACCTCATCGACACCCCCGGGCACGTGGACTTCTCCTACGAGGTCAGCCGCTCCCTCGCAGCATGCGAGGGCGCCATACTCGTGGTCGACGCCACCCAGGGCGTCCAGGCCCAGACCGTCGCAAACGTCCACCTCGCCATGCGCCAGGGCCTCGTCATCATCCCGCTCATCAACAAGATCGACCTGCCCGCCTCCGACCCGCAGATGTGCAGGGAGCAGCTCGAGGAAATCCTCGCCATCCCGGGCGACGAGGCCATACCAATCAGCGCCAAGGACGGCACCGGTGTCCCGCAGGTCCTGGAGGAAATCATCAGGAAGATCCCTCCGCCCAAGACGACGGGCTTCCCAGGCTTCAGAGGCCTGATCTTCGATTCGACGTACGACTCCTTCCGCGGCGTAGTCACCTACGTCAGGGTCGTCGACGGCTCCGTCGCCAGAGGAAACAAGATCCGCCTCCTCAGCAACGGGATCGAGAGCGAAGTCAAGGAGGTCGGATGCTTCTTTCCCGAAATGAAGCCCGCCGACGAGCTCTCGCCCGGTTCCGTAGGCTACATAATCCCCAACATCAAGAGCCCCGCCGACACCAAGATCGGCGACACAGTCACCGACATCAAGTCGGCCAACGCCAGCCCCCTGCCAGGGTTCAAGGAGGTCAAGCCCATGGTCTTCAGCGGCCTTTACCCCATCGACACCAAGGACTACGACCAGCTCAAGGCCAGCATGGCGAAGCTGCAGCTCAACGACTCGGCATTCTCATACCAGGCCGAAACCTCCGCGGCCCTGGGCTTCGGATTCCGCTGCGGATTCCTCGGACTCCTCCACATGGAGATCATCCAGGAGCGCCTCCGCCGCGAATACAACATGGACATCATCGCCACCTACCCCAGCGTCATATACCACGTCTACCTGAGGAACGGCGAAATGCTCGAGGTCGACAACCCCGTCCACCTCCCCGACCCCACCAGGATGGAACGCATCGAGGAGCCCGTGATCACGGCCAGGATCATCATCCCCAACGAGTACATCGGCGACATCATGGGCCTCGTCATGAACAAGCGCGGCCAGTGCAGCAAGACCGAGTCCGCCGACCACAAGCACCTCGTCGTCACCTGCGAACTGCCCATGAGCGAAATACTCGTGGACTTCCACGACAAGCTCAAGTCAATAACCCGCGGCTACGGCAGCATGGACTACGAACTCACCGGCTACAAGCCCGGCAAGCTCGTCAAGCTCGACATGCTCGTCAACGGCGAGGCCGTCGACGCCTTCTCCACCATCGTCCACGAAGATCACGCCCACAACCGCGGCCGCATGCTCGCCGAAAAGCTCAAGGAGGTCATCCCTCAGCAGCTCTACCAGGTCGCCATACAGGCCGCCATCGGCGGAAAAGTCGTCGCCAGGGAGACCGTGCGCGCGCTCAGGAAGGACGTCATCGCCAAATGCTACGGAGGCGACATCACGCGCAAGCGCAAGCTCCTCGAAAAGCAGAAGGAGGGCAAGAAGCGCATGAAGCAGATCGGCAAGGTCAACATCCCCCAGGAGGCCTTCGTCGAAATCCTCAAGGCAGGATCGTAAGCAAAACGCCTCCCCTATGTTTTTCTCGCCGACGGTTCCGCATTTTTCAGCCAAATATCAACAATCGCCAAAGGTAAAGTATAACATGCTTAACTCACAGGCGCCATATGCCAATCAGAGCAGCGCAGTATTTCAAACGGGGAATATGAACGAGTCAAGGCCGAATCCGGCGCTATAAGACGCGGGAGACCGGAAAATGCGCCAATAGGCATTGACTTTTTTATATGATACTATAAAGTAGTCGCGACTTTTTTAAAGTATTATATAAAAAAGGCTGAACATGCGGCGGAAATCGTATGAATCCAGGCTCTCTGATCTCCTATCGTCGAAGGACATGGTCTTCATGTGCGGCCCTCGCCAGTCGGGGAAGACCACACTCGGCCTCGATTTTGCCAAGTCATTCAAGAACAGGGTCTATTTCAACTGGGATCATCCGGGCGGCAAGGCTCTAATACTAAAAAGGCCCGAATTCTTCACGGAATCACCAAGGGAGGACAGTTCTGCCCCGCTGGTGATCTTTGATGAAATCCACAAGTTCAGGAATTGGAAGAACTACCTTAAAGGAATTTATGACAAGCATTCCGGGAATTATAAGTTCCTAGTGACTGGAAGCGGCAGGCTGGATATTTATCGCAGGGGCGGAGACTCGTTGGCAGGAAGATATGATATTCTGCATATGTGGCCGTTCACGGTAGGAGAGTTGGCTGGGGGGGAGAACAGCCTTGACGAATTCCTCAAGGATCCGCTGATGGCGGTCAACCAGCCCTTTGACATCTCGCACTTTCGGACTTGGGACACGATAATGGAATTCAGCGGTTTCCCGGAGCCTTTCACAAAGGCGGGCAGGAGTTCTTGGAACAGGTGGACCGCCAATTATTCTAGGCAGGTCATCCGTGAGGATATAAGGGATCTTACCGGCTTGAGGAATGTCGAGCAGATCGAGCTCCTGTTCTCGCTCTTGCCGTCAAAAATCGGGGCGCCACTTTCAATTAACTCGCTGGCCGGCGACCTGCAGGTCGCACATCCTACATTGAAGTCATGGATTGAAGTCCTGGAGAGATTCTTCTTCGTGTTCCGGATCGGGCCATGGACTGACAAGATAACCAGAGCCATCCACAAGGAGAAAAAGTTGTACCTGTTCAACCTACCCTTGGTGGAAGACCTTCCATACAGGTTTGAAAACGCCGTCGCGCTGGAGCTTTTCAGGGCGGTTTCAAATTGGAACGACATGGGCATGGGGAACTTCTCGCTGCACTATGTCCGCAACAAGGATAAGGAGGAAGTTGACTTTCTTGTGGCGAACTCAAGAAAACCTTTGTTCCTCGTGGAGACAAAGCTTGCGGATTATTCTCCGACCAAGTCGCTTTTAAAGATACAGAAGGCGCTCGGCATTCCAGCCTTTGTCCTGACGAACACCAAGGAGCCTGAGTTCCGTATCTTCAGCAACGGCCTTTTAAAAATAGCCGCCATGCCCGCATGGAGATGGGCGCAGTCGTTGCCATGATATTCATGTTTTTTATGAGGGACCGAGGGCATCATAAATTGATGTGAATCATCTTTGTTCTGCTATTTTATCTGCGAGAACCTGAACAGCCTGTAGTCGTGCCGTCGGACGGCGCATCGGAGTTCGCCGTCGGCCCAGCTGAATTTCGCATCGGGGTGTTTGCCGCGTCCTTCGGGGGAGCTGACATCGAACGATTCCTTCTCGTCGAGCTCCAGTTCGGACGTCTTTTCCTCGGAGACGTCTTTTGCCGAGGCCTTCTGTAGGTCGGGCTTTTCAGCTGTGGTCGGGTCGTCGGCTGGAATCGGCTTTCTCGGCTCCTGGCCCCACATCAGGGTGAGGAGCGAAGTGTCCACATCTTCGACTTTGACCTTGCCCGGATCGGCGCCGAGACCCATGGCCGCGGTGTCTAACCGGATGATCGCCGCATCGATCCGCTTGTCGCCGCGGTTGACGACGACGACAGTGCAGTGCGGCCCTTTTCCGTAGCGGTCGGCCTCCTTCCAGGCGCTGACGAGGACGTCCTCGCCGTAGCCGTGCCGCGCCAGTCCGCCGTCTTTCCAGTAGGGGATGAATGTGACTGGATCGGCATCTATTTCCGGCTTCTCCATCTTGAGGTCGAGGTCAGGCCAGCAGATGTCGTGGACGAGCATGTTGGCGTCGAACGCACGGAACTGGCGGTATGTCCAGGCCTCGAGGTTCCACGGCGGATTCTGCGTCCACCCCAGAGGCTTGGGTATGATGTTCCATTTGGCTATGTGGTCTATGCGCATGCGCGCCGGAGGCCAGGTGTCGAGATGGTCGCGCTGGCTTGGCGGCGAGCAGTAGAAGTGCTCGCTTTCGAGCCAGACGTCGACGAACGCCATGCCGGGCATCGGCGGAGATCCGGAGCTGTGGTTGCAGATATGCGGGACGATCTTCTGGTCCCACAACGTCTGGCGCATGCGCTTGAAGAACTCGCGCAGATGCCTGAACCCGTAGCCGGGCTGGACGTGGCCGTCGGGTAGCGTGTATGCCAGGTTGCCGCGGTCGACCGCCTCCCAGCCCTTGCAGTGCCCGTCGATATAGTAGCCCTGGAGGATTCCGGTTTTCGCCCACTGGTCGTGGCACCATGCGGAAAAGTCCACGAAGTTGCGGTCGATCGTCGCCCAGGGCTGCGCTGTGTCGTTCTCCCATCGCTCGGCAAACTCCCGGGTGTGGTCCGGCACCCAGGCGATGGCGGGCGTGAAGTAGAAGCCGCCGGGCACTGTTCGTTCGTATGGTCCGGGCCCACGCCCGTATTTCTCCCGGAAATCCTGCCGCTCCTTCTCCTGCAGTCCGCGTTCCCTGACCGCCGCCTGCCAGTATGCGGGCACCTTGCTGAAATCGCCGTTCTTCGGGAGGAGCGAGAATACCTGGTCTTCGTCGCCCTTGAGTCCGCAGTTCATGGGGACGCCCCAGCCGGGCCAGCGGCGCCAGTCCGGACGGAGCTTCCTGAGGGGATGCGGGATCAGGCCGAAGCTGAACGTGCGCGGAGCATCCAGGGTAATTTTCTCCGATATGATGTTCAATACCAGATCCACGGATTCCGGCTTGCGCTCGACGACGACTGCAGGAACTTTTGTGGACTGCGTCCAGCCGCGGTCGTTTTCTGCAAACCAGAACATTCCGCGCTCCATGCCCATCAGGTGCATGCACGGAATCCAGCTTCCGCGCAGAAACGCCTTCTCCATCGGGAACTTATACATTCCCTTGCCTATTGACAGCTCCTTCTCGCCGCCGCCGCCCGAGATCGCGTCCGCGCGGTTGAACTGCTCGGCATACATCGCCTGGTCGTTGCTGCGGTATACGACGCCCATCGCCGCCGGCGTCGCACCAATGTCCCGGTTGGCGTTGCGAAGGACCGGATCGTCGGTGTCGGTCCGTTCCGGAAGGAAATACGTCGGACAGTTCATGAGCTCCGCGTCCTCCGGACGGTAGGGGATGCGGATGGTGAGCGAGTCGAGAGTCGGAAGACTAGGTTTCATGTTTCGGGTTTCGGGGTTCAGGGGCTGCGCCTCCCCATCTGGCAACTGAACGCTGGCACCTGAAAGCTCCCCCCGCACTGTTATGTCGAACCACATCATGCCGTCGTATTCCATGTAGGCCTTTGTAAGCATCTCGACGCCGCCGCCCGCCATCCGTCCCTCCCAGTCGACGCGGACATCGTTGCTTTGCAGGAACTTAAGCGACTTATCGTCCGTCCTCCATTCTACAGGCTTTCCCGCCGCGGCGGCCTCGACTTTGATCGGGCGCGCGAGAAGGTTCCCGCCCATGCTGACGACTTTTTCTGGAAGGCCGCAGGCTGCGAGATGTATATCGCGGCAGACGACCGATACGACGTTGCCGGAGACCTTCATCGGTTCGAATTCCGGCATGACCTTGTCTGAAAGGCCGAGCCTGTTCTCCCACCACGGCGGCCTTTCGCGGACAATGCCCTTGGAAGCCTTCGCGAGCGTAGCGCCGGACTCGTTCTGGAATTCGACGGCGAGCGTGTAGCTGCCGAAGTCCAGCGGCCTTGATTCGAGGCGTGCGCAGACGTAGCCCATCGGATCGCAGGAGATCGCCTTGTCCATCACCGGCTCCGGCAATCCCTTCTGCGAAAGGAAGATGCGGACCTTTGCGATCTTCGCATAATCCTGGACGAGCGGATAAGCCTCGACGTCCAGCACGGCCTTGAGGGCGTTCAACTTGTATTTCATCTCCGCCTGCGGCAAAGGCTTCGGATCGGCATCGGGGCGGTACAGTGCGTAGAGGTTGGCGACTTCCGCGGGAGCTAGCGCCCGGCGGTAGATGCGGAAGTCGTCTATTATCGTGTTAGGTTCCTCCTTGCGGACATGCCAATATGGGTGCCAAAGCCCGCCGCCCCCTCTTTTGAAGTCTATGGATTCAGCAAAAGCTCGGCTCCGCCAGCAGCGGTCCTTTGATGCGCCCAGCCAGTAGTCGTTGTCGGGCGTGACAAGCGACATGAAGGGGCCACGATCGCCTCCGGCAGCGAACTCCTTGCCGTCAAGATAGTAGCGAATCCTCTCGTCATCCCATGTGACCGCGACGTGCGTCCAGCGCGCGGGCGAGAGTTCCGGGGGATCGGACAATCCCTGCTCGATGTTCTGTATGAAAAGGAGCCGCATGAGCGGCCAAGGCCCCTTCCATCTCGCCGGCGCGGCGTCCTTGGGGAAGTCGCCCAGGACGTTGAACAGCTCGACGAAATGGGGCTCGCACTTGTCGAAGGGACTGTAGCGCGTGAGGTTGTCCCAGTTGACCGGGCGCATCCAGAAGGCGGCAGTGCCCCGTGAAAGATCCACGTTGCCCGCGGACGGATACGACGGAGCCAGGCCTCCCTTGCCCAGCACCAGGCCCTCCTTTACGACGCCCGGCAGGCAGAAGTCGCCTTCTCCCTCGCCTATTTCCATCTGGACTTCCGAGACCGCCTTCGTTCCGGGCGCGGATTTCGCAGGCGCAAGGGAATTGTCGAACGGAATATGAAGGCTCAGATCGGCGGCATCCCGCAGGAAAGGGAATTTGTGCATGTCCTTCACGGGCCTCCGCGGATCTACCCATCCGGTGTCCGGAAGATAATATTCCCTCAGCGATTCGGAGAAGCATATCTCGTCGACAACCCCTTTGAAGCCGCGCATCCCGGCGCTGTCGTTGCCGATGTAGTAATTGACATCCTGCGGCGTGGCGTGGTAGTTTGCGGAATCCGGCTGGATCGGCGCGGAGAGCGCCGGCACGCCGTCAAGAAGGATGTCCGCATGCATCGCCTTGCCGCGTTCCGTCCACTTGCTGAATTTTCCGGCATACTGAAACACGACATGCCTCCACTCTCCGGCCTTGATTTTTTTATCAGTTGCCGGGGAAGGCTTTCCGAGCCAGACGAAGCGCAGCGCTCCGTCAGGCATCAGCTCGAGCGTTGCGGGATTGCTTTCGGAATGCTTTGTGCGCAGGGCCTGGAAGAGGACCGCGGGCTCCCTAGGAAGTTCGGCAGGCTTAATCCAAAATTCGACGGTGCAGTCCAGGCGCCATTTCTTTTCCGGGAGAACAAGCACGCCGTCGCCGCCGGCAAAGCCCAGTCCGCCGCCGAAGCGGCCATCCTTGCAGAATTCGACGCCGCCGCGCAGCAATCCTTTCTGGCCCATCGGTTTGGCGTTGGCAACATCGCGGATCTGCGTGTCCGTACCAGCTTTTCTTTCGTCGGCATCCTCGCCGAGCATGATTGCCGTGCCCGGTTCGGCCGCCTTCCCGCCGTCGTCCAGGCTTTTCTGCGGACGGAGCAGGAAGCGCGTCTCGGGGCAGTTGTCCGGCTGAGCTTCGTCACAGTGCATGAGGAACTGCACTTCCGTGGACCGGTGATCCCACTGGTACGGCCGCCACCATGCGCATTTGGCGAGCCAAGGGTATTCGGCGGCCCGTGGAGATAATGGCGCACACAGCAGCAGGACAAGAATGCATGCTCGGGGAATTTCCCGGTTTTTCATGGGTGGCGCTCCTTATGTTACCAGATGTCGGGCTAATCGAAAAAATCGATTGATTCGACGGAATCGATTCGTTCGACTCAGCCGAATCTATCGCTTATACCATTCCCTTCACGGCCACGGGTTATAAACGGGCTTTCCTTCTCCTTTTTCGACGATCACCGCACGGAAGTCCTTGGGAGGCACCGTAAGGCCGCCCCACAAAGTCTCCTTGTCCGCCGCGTCGGTGACCGAAGGCGGAAGCGCCTTGCTGAGGACGTCGCCGGTTTCGAGATTGCGGACGACGATTTCGCCGCGGCCGAATCCTGTCAGCGCCTTCGGGTCGAAGCGCAGGCCGGTGACGGCGGTCCTGTCGTTGGCGTTGACAAACCAGAGCATGGTCTTGCCCGGCCGGGTCAGGGAGCGGTATACCGAGACGTAAACGCCCTCCGGTGTCCATTCGCGCCAGGAGTCCTTGCCGTCGGCTCCGTATGTCCACTCCACCAGCCTCACCAGCTTGTCCGCCTCCCAGTAGGGGATGAACTCCGCCTGCTTCTCCTTGTCGAGGAATCCTATTTCGTCGTCGAGCTTCTGCAGCAATACGCTGTTCTTGGCCGACACGCAGCCAACGCCCATGTCGTGGAGTATCGCCAGCGCGAAGTAGCTGCGCTGAGCGGCGTAGTCGAAGGCGCGCCTATTCTGGCCGGGGATGCACGGGTTGATTGTCGCGGGAACGCTGCTGCCGCTGCGGAAGAGGCGCAGCCCGGCAAGGTCCTGCCATCCGTCGAAGAAGGTTCCGTCGTCGGTGTAGATATACCAGGGCCCTTCCCATTCGTAGTAGATGTCCTCGAAAGGCGCCTGCCATGCGAACTTGCTGTTGTAGAGCGGCGGCTTGCCTTCGAGCCAGCCCATGGTGTATAAGCGCTTCATTAGCATCCGCTTATGGTAGCTGTCGTTGGTCGGCTGCCTATGGCCGTCGTCGCGGACGTAGCCGTAGGTGCCGGCGTCGAGGTTGAGGGAGTGCTCGATCTCGGCGTTGTCCCAGTAGACGCCGTTGGAGTGGGAGAGAGCCACGAGCTTGCGGTGGAACCACATGTAGTTGTCGCGCAGATCCTCGTCCCAGCCATAGGCGTGGAACTCGGTGAAGCATTCCGGCTTGTCGAGCTTGTGCCCGGTCGGGCTAATCCACTTGCCGTCGCCTTGTATTGCGCCCTTGAACACGGCCTCGCTGTCCTTGAACCATTGCCCGCGGAAGGAGTCGCAGTCCGGCAGCGGCGCGCCGATGCCCACGAACGAACTGTAGCGCATGGTGGGCTTGTCGGGTGACGATTTGTGCTCGCCTGGCGCAGTTGCAAGCTTGACGAAATCCTCGTCGCTGGGCAGATACCAGTTGTCGGCTCCGGTTCCGTATTTGCGCCAGCCGTATGCGGCATGCCGGTAGTCGCCCCGCGCGGGGCCTCCCCATATGAAATGTCGGCTGGCGGGGAGGGCTGCCTTGGCGGGCAGCGCCATGAGCGCGAAGTCGACAGTCCGCGCCCTGTCCAGAGTCGCCGGAGCATTGACCAGCAACAGGCGGAGACGCACAGTGCCTCCATGCCGTTCGACGCGCATGCAGGAAATCTTGTCGTCGAGCAGCCAGCCTTCGTCGCTGGCGGCGCGGAACTGCAGGCCGAACTTGCCGTCGCCAAGGTGCAGCAGCGGCACGAATGTGCCCTTGAACGCCGGCTGCCGGGTGTTGTAGGCGGCGCTCTCCCAGAGCAGGCCCTGTTGCCCGGCGGGCAGCGAGAACATGTGGGGAATTGTTTCGCGCGCCAGCCCCATGCCGTTGATTCCGCCGAAGAGGTCCAGCACGACTTCGAGCCGGTCCATCTTCACCTGCGCGCCCGCCGCCGGAGCGTATGTGATGCGGAAGCGCGTATAGCCGTCATAATCCATTGTGGCATTGACAGTAATATTGACATTGCCGATGCCGCCCCTGCCGCTTACGCAGGCCTCGTAGCCGTCGGTTTCGGCGAGCTTTTCGAACGGGATTTTCGGGCAGTCGCGGACCATGAACGCGTACTGGTCGAACTCCGGGGGGAATGTCCGACCTTTGCCTTTTTGGATTTCCGCCGCCTCGCACTGCCAAGTGAGCTCCTTGCCGTCGGCCGCGCCTTCGATGCGCATCGGCGCAGTCAGGATCTGGAAACCGAATGCGGTGACGGAATCCCATAGTCCGCCCTTGCCGAGTTTGAACTCCGCCCACCGCGTCTTGAGCGTATCGCCTGCGAACTCGATGGGGCGGAACGGCGGAATCACGGCGCGCTCCTCGCCTATGGTATTGCCTTCCCACTCGTGCTTGACACGGGCGAAGCTGTGTTTGCGCGTTGAAACCGCATCTCCCTTGCCGTCAAGGAGGTCAATGGTCACTGCATAAGCGCCTTCCAGCGGCCCGAGATCGAGCAGATGCGAACCGACCCCATTGACGATAGGCAGCTTCCGGTCGAGGACGCTCTTTGCATCTCCTTCCTTTTGGATGCGCAGCCGGAACTCCTTCGCGTCGCGCACGGCCTGCGGGATGTCGCCGAGGACGTCGGTGTCCACGATGACACGGAACTTGCCGCTGACAGGGATATAGGCGATCCTCGTCTTGTAGTCGCCCTTGGGGAGGAAGCCCAGATATTCGCCGTAGGTCTTCTTTGTCCATTCGGGAGTATGCTTTACGAACGGCATGTTTCCGGAATAGACAGTCTTGCCGTCGGATTCCACTACGAGGACGAGCCGGTTGCGCTTTTTGCTTTTCTCAAGCTCCTCGCTCCATTCGGGGACCGCCAGCGCGGACTGCTGGAATTCCGCCAAACTCCATTCCTTCTGCTTCAACGACAGGTTCTTCTCCTGTTTGAAGACGGACTTGCCGTCCACGTCGAATACTTCGGCCGACAGCTTCGCGGACTGGCCGTCGGTTCCGCGCATGCGGATTTTCGCGTCGAGCTTGCCGGCGACAAGCTCGCCGGTGTCTGTGAACTGCATGACGGGCGCCTGCGGATCGAGGATCACCCTGTAGAACCTGTCCCACTCGAGCCAGCACGCCGGCACCCATCCTCCATAGGAGTAGCCACCGCATGAGCCGGTGTTCACCAACTGCATGATCAGTTCGAGCCCGTCGGTCTTCTTGATCATGCCGCCGTCGGGACTCTTGATTGTGCCGACGATCGGGATGGCCATCTCCAGCCACCAGTTGCCCAGGTCGAAGGTGGACTTGACCTTGGTGCCCGGCCCCCACCCGCGCTCGTCTCCCGGACGGTCGCAGTTGTACCACCAATCGGAATAGACGTCGAAGGGATTGACGATGAATTTGTAGAAGCCGAAGCCCGTCTGCATGGCGCGCTGTGCGCTGTGGGGCGAGATCTGGATCTCTACATGGTCGCCGAATAGGATTGAATTTTCGTTGTCGCAGTCGGCCGGATCCTTGGTCTGGGCGTTCAGTGTCACTCCTTTTGGAACAGGCAGATGCATGGCTAGATAAAGGCAGCTGTCGTCGTAGCCCAGATGCCAGGTTCCGCGCATGTCGGCGGGATATTGGTCGATCATAAAGGTGCTGGTGAAGCCGGTCACCTCGGCCGCCCCGGCCCACTCGTCGTCGCCGATCTTGCCGTCGATCACCGGCGGCGCGGCCATCTTCGGTATCCTAAGCACCGGCTTGCCTGCCTCGTCGGCCGCGCCAAGCATCGGGGATGAGAGCGCTGCGGCCGCAGCCAGCAGGCCGACGGCAATCCGTGTCATCGCTTTCTTTGTGGTCATTTTGAAGTCTCCTTATGTTATTTGTCGAGTGGTCCGATTGAATCGACGGCATTGGGGGGAATCGATCCGCATGCAGTTATTCAGTCATTTATCCCACTTGAAGAGGTTCTGCTGGTTTGTTCCGGTATCGTATCGGCTAATTTGCTCGGTGTGTCCGTCGAGGAGGACTATGTTCAGGAATTTTCCATGGGCCTGATATAACGTCCAGTTACCGGATGCGATGTCGCCGGAGGTGGCATAGTATCCGCAGCGGTTGGGATCACCCCAGGGGATTGGGGCGTCGCACCAGTTGACGGTCTGGGAGGGCTTTTTCTGGGTCGAGATCTTCCTGTCGCCCACCCCGAACCATACGGGCACCAAGTTGACGGAGGCGTTGTGATCTGTTATGGAGCCCACGTAGTTCGGGAGCTGTGGGTGCGCGGGGCATCTCCGCCAGAAGGTCGTGACAGGCGGAATTCTGACAATTAGCCCTTTATAGTAGTCCATGCTAAGCAGATTGTCGTACCACAGGAGGCCGGAGATAAAGGTTCCATGGTATTCCTCATAGTCCGACGAGTATAGCATGTTCGCGAAGAAATACTGGCGTTGGAGGCTCATGCACTCCCTGCCTCTTGCGTTTTCGCGTGCGGTCTTCAGCGCAGGCAGCAGCATGGCCGCGAGTATCGCTATAATCGCGATTACTACTAGAAGCTCGATGATCGTGAAGAATTTCCTCTGCGGAGAGTTTTCACCTGTGATTGAAAGAATGCCCTGGAAACTCTTGTTCATGTCGTCCTCCTTGTCCTCGTCTATCTCAAATATTATTGGAGAGCCTTTAAGGCCCTGTCCAGAAGCCGCAGTGTCTCGTCGGCGTCGGCCTGTCCTGAGAAGAATCCTTCTCCGATCCTGTTCACTGAAAGCTGGAGATCCGCGAGGCCGCTGAAGTCCGCCCAGTTCCTGTCGCTCCTAGCCAGGGAGTCCTTGATCACCTCGTATGGGACGGGATGCCCCGACGGCTTACGGTCCCCTTCGAAAAATTCCGAATATATCGGAAGGTTGCCGTGCAGATCCATGTATTTCCTCTGCATCTCCTTGCTTGTCAGATGCGAGATGAACTGCATCGCCTCCTCCTGATGCTTGCAAGCTTTCATGACCGCCAGTGCGCTGAGGTGCGATTCGGCGGGGGCTCCGTCGGCCGCCGGGAGCGTCGCCGCCTTCCAGGCGCGGACGCCTTTTTCCTCGAGGAACTGCGTGTAGTAGCTGCTGCGCCTGTAGAAAAGGATTTTTCCGTCCGCGAACAGGCTGTCGGTGTTCTGCCTGATGATCTCCTGATATGGGACATCTCCATTCATGCACCTCGGTCGCATCTGCGAGAGGAGCCCGAGAAGCTTTCCCGCCTTTCCCAGGTCAAGCCGCGCCTTTCCGCCGCCGGAGAAAGAAAGCGCTCCGAATATCTGGAGCTGCGTCATCATGTCATTGAGGACTATTCCGTATTCGCCGTCGGCGGCGAAGTTCCTTTCGAAGTCTTGTACGGCTGAAAGCATCTCGTCAAGGCTCCGGGGAATCTTCGCCGCGCCGGATCTGGCCAGAAGATTACAGTTCACATACAGGTACTGGAGAGTGATTGAAAAGGGGACGAAATACGGTTCCGGCCCGGCCGACTTGAAATGCCTGCGCACGACGGGCAGCAGATCGCCCTCGGCGATGCCGACGTGTTCAAGCTTTCCGACGGCGGCGAAGCTGTCCCTGCCTATATCCTTTATTATGGAGAGGGACGTCTGCATCATATCTATTTCCATGACTTCTAGCAGATCCTGGACGTGGCCGTCACGGCATGTGAGCACCTTGATCCTGACACCCGGACGCCCATGCATGAAGGTTTCGGCGGCTTCATGGAAGAATTCTAGGGGCGATCGATAACTGTCTGAAACATAGACTGTGAGTTCCTTGGTCTTCCGCTTCGGCATCAGAAAATAATCAGGCGCAAGCTCTACGTCCATAATAGCAGCCGACTTCGCGGAAGCATCTGGGACACGGGCCTGGTTCGCCAGGCGCACGTATGAACCGCTCTTCAGCCTCGTCTCGACCAGTCCGAGCTTTTCAAGCTCGCGCAAGGCATCCTTTACAATCCACTGGCTGACACGGTATTTCGACATCAAATCCCTGACAGAGAGTATCTTGTCGCCGTCCTTCAAGCTGCCCGATGCGATGTTCCGGCGGATGTCCGAAACTATCCTGTCCCTACTGGAGGAACGTTTGTCCTTAAGCGAGGCCATGATTTGCACACTCCCGTCCGGAACGGTCTGATTCTGTTTCGTATCTGTATCTAAATAGTATTATAATTGTGTCATATCAAGCGCCGTCCGCATTTTTTATCAATCTTTTTTAGCGCCTTGGCGCGGGGGTTGAAAATGCGACTTCAGCATATATTTTTTCATCGCATGGAACATGTTCTTAAGCTCCTGGGAGCGCCGGGCGTTTTACAGGAGGGCTCTCAACCTGCGAAGATCGCAGCTTTGCCGATAAGAAATTCGGCGGATGGCGATTCGCCGCAGCGAATCAGAGCCGCGGTTGAGCTCCCGTCTTCGTCGGACTACGACGAGGTAAGCGGCTAAACCACCCCTGGGAACGCCGAGCACCAGCTCGGCTCAAGTAACCGGAAGACGACAAAGCTTGCGACAAAGATAGCGACAAAAATTACGGTTGACGGACAACGGAGAACGGAAGCGGAGCTTCAGGAGAGTGGTGCTCTGCGAATATCGCAGTTCTGTCGAACAGAAACTCGATG
>CAZWRV010000027.1:0-67293 GCA_964636325.1 uncultured Victivallaceae bacterium
AGAGCGGCACTCCTCTGAAACTCGATTCAAGTAACGCAGACATTCCTGTCTGCGGCATCGCAGGTAGGAATACCTGCGCTACTTTGAGTTTCCCGCCGTAAAAAACTGCGAGGTTCGCAGTCCGGCACTCATCTGAAGCCTGTCCAGGATGACGAAAAGGCAGGGCGCCAATATCAGGGTCAGGAGGGTGGACACTCCGAGTCCGAATATGACGACGATGGCCATCGGAGCCCACCATTGGCTCGACTCGGCGCCGGCTATGAACTTCGGCGGAAACTGATGTATCTCCACGCTCCAGCCCACGGCCATCGGGATCAGGCCGAGTATCGTCGTCACCGCCGTCAGCATCACCGGCCTGAAGCGCAGCCTGCCTGCGGCGAACGCCGCGTCAAACGCGGACATCCCGCGGCTTTTCTGCAGAAGGATGCAGTCGATGAGGACGATCGAGTTGTTGACCACTACGCCCGCAAGGCAGATCACCCCCAGCCCGGTCATGATGATGCTGAAGCGCATGTCGAAGGCGAGGAGCGCGCCGAATGTGCCGATGAACGAGAGGACGACCGAGGTCATGATTATCATCGGAAGGAGCACGGAGTTGAACTGGAGTATGAGTATGATGGCTATCAGGCTGACCCCGATGAAGAAGGCCTTGAGGAGGAATTCGAAGTTCTCCTGCTGGTCCTCGTGCTCGCCGCGGTATTTTATCCTGTATCCTGAGGGGAGGGGGTAGCCGGCGATCTTCCTCATGACCTCCTGCAGCACCTCCTCGCTGGCGTATCCGGGCTTGACATCCCCTTCGACAGTGATGGTGCGGTCGTGGTTCTTCCTGCGTATCGTCCCGTAGCCTTTTGAATATTCGAATGTCCCGAGGTTGGAGAGGGACAGCGGCCCCTTGCCGGGGATGGGGATTTCCATCTGGAGAAGGCTGTCGAGGCTGAGCCGCTGGCTTTCTGGAAGGCGGATCGTGATGTCGTATTCGTCCTCTCCCTCCCGGTATTTTGAGACCTCCATCCCGTTGATGGCGGTCCTTATGAACGTCGCGATGGTTCCGGTGTCCAGGTTCAGCAGCGCGGCGCGCTTCCTGTCCACTACGAACCTGAGTTCGGGGCGCGCGTCCTCGTAGTCGTCGCGGAGGTCCGCGAGGCCCGGGATGCCGGCGATTTCCGACTTGAGCTTCTCCGCCAGGACTGCGAGGACGTCGAAGTCGTCGCCGCTGACTTCGAGCATGATTGCCGCCCCCGTCGGAGGCCCCTCCTTCTCCTTGTCGACGGTGACCTCGGCGCCGGGGAAGCCGTCCTTCTCCGAGCGGAAAAGGCCGATTATCCTGTCGGTGTCCGGTCCGGCCGACACGGTGACTTTCCTGGCGAGATCCTGCGGATCGGCGTTCGCCTCAGTCCTCACTTGAGCAGCAATCCCGGAGTGCGCCAGCATGCTTTCGACGAAAATCTTCAGCGACTGCAGCTCCCTCTGCGGCGCCTCTATGAGCAAGTCCGCGGCGGCATCCGCCGCCTCCGCCGCGCCTTTTGCGAAGTCGATGTCGCTGTAGCCGTTGATGTTTATCCTGATGGCGTCGGTGAGGTCGTCCGAGTGGTATTTCCTTTTTTCAAAGTCCAGGAACTCGATCTGGACGGACGCCAGGTGCGGGCCGCTGTCCCCTCCCTTGAAGAATGAGCCGCCGCCGCGCCCGACGGTCGTCAGGAAATAGGAGATGTCGGAGTATTTGCGCAGGCGCTCCTCTATCCCCTTGGCCATGGCGCAGGTCCTGGCGATTTCCGTCCCTTCCGGGAACTTCAGCGATATGACGGCGCGTCTCGGATCGGATTCCGGGAAGAGCTCCACGCCCGCGTTGAACCTGAAATAGACGATGCAGACGAATATGAAGAGCATGGCTGACAACGCCGCCACCAGGCCCGGATAATGGAGGCATTCCCCCAGGACGGCGGAATAGGAGCGGAAGATCAGCGAGCCCAGCCGGTCGGTATATTTCAGCATCCCCTTCGAGATGGCCGAGCGCTCCTTGACCAGCAGCGAGCAGAACGCCGGGTTAATCACTATTCCCACGAAGAGCGACGCGGAGAGAGTTACGATGACCGTCTCCGGCAGATAGGACATGAATTCCCCTATGACGTCCGGCCAGGAAAGGAGCGGGAAGAATGCCGCGAGGGTTGTGAGCGTGGACGTGGTGACCGGCCATGCGACTTCGGAAGCCCCGCGCCGCGCGGATGTCTCCGCATCCATGCCTTCGCACTTGTGCCTGTAGATGTTCTCGACTATGACTATGCCGTTGTCGACAAGCATCCCCAGCGCGAGGATGAGGCTGAAGAGCACTATCATGTTCAGGCTCACCGACAGCGCGGAAAGGAGCATGAAGGCGATAAGCAGGGACATCGGTATCGCGATGCCGACCATCAGGCTGTTCCTGGCACCCATCGCGAAGAAAAGGACGAGGACGACAAGGACGAAGCCGCTGGCGAGGTTGTTCTCCAGCTCCCACAGCATCTGGTAGGTGTCCTTGGACATGTCCGACGTGACCGTATAGACCACGTCGGCGGGGAGCTTCCTCCTCTCCTCCTCAAGAATCCTCTTGACGTCGTTTATCACCCTTATGATGTTTTCCCCCGACCGTTTCTGGATCATGAGCGAGACGCAGGGGACGCCGTTCACGCTCGATGTCGTGGTGAGATCCTTGTAGGTGTCGATCACCCTGGCGAAGTCTGTCAGATAAAGGGGGCGTCCGTCCTTGACGGAGATGATCAGCGTGTCGAGCTCCGCCGGGGTGGCGAACTCGCCCGGTATCCTTATTTGGAACTTCCCGCCGAGCATGTCTATGTTGCCAGCGGACACGGTGGAGTTCTCATTGGTTATGCGCCTTATGAACCCCGGGACGTCCACGCCGTAGGCGTTGAGCCTGCCGATGTCCACTTCGACGCGGATCTCGCGCTCCCTGTCTCCGAATATGCCGGCCTCCAGCACCCCCGGCACGGTCTCAATCCTGTCCTTTATGTCCTCGACGATCTTCTTGAGCATGGCGAGGCTTTCCGCCCCGTGGAAGGCGACGGTCATGATGGGGATGTCGGTGCTGAGGTTGACCTCGCTGACCACCGGCTCGTCTATGTCGTCGGGCATGTCCTCCCGCGCAAGGTCTATCTTGTCCTTGACCTTCTGGACTGCGTCGTCGATGTCCTGGTCCGGGTAGAACTCGATCGTGATATTGCTGAACTCCTCTATCGAGCTGGAACTTATCTCCTTGACCTTGTCGAGGCTCTTCAGCTTCTTCTCCATGTGGATCGTGACGAGGTTTTCAATCTCCTCCGGAGCCACTCCCTCGTAGCGCGTGCTGATGAAGACATACGGGACGGTTATGTCGGGGAAGTTCTCCCGCGGCATCCTGGCGTAGCTGTATATCCCGCCTATGACGCATATGACGGTGGCGGCGAAAACCGCCGTTCGGTATTTGATTGAAGCGTCAGAGATGATCATGTTCCAGGCTGTTCCGAACTAGGGCCTTAAGCCATCTCCGATTACCAGGACAGCGTCGTTTTCGCCGAGGAGCCTTTGGCCCTCGACTATGACCTTTTCCCCGAAGGCGAGCCCCTTGGCGACGAGGGCGCTCTTGCCGAAGACGTGGCCGATCTTTACTTCCCGGAACCTGGCCCTTCCCTTCTCGTCGACGACGAAGACGTAATGGCCCTCGTATCTAGGTATTATCGCGATCAGCGGGACTACCGGCACTCCGGTCATTGTCCTCCGCCTGATCCCGACGCGGGCGATCATGCCGGGCCTGAGACTCCAGTCCGGATTCGCCGCCTCTATTTCCACGCGGAATGAGAGGGAAGCCCTGTCCGCCGACATCGCCACATATGTGATATTTCCGGAAAAGCCCCTTCCGGGACACGAGTCGAGAGTAAACGGTATGGAGTCCCCGACCTTGACGCAGTTGATGTCCTTCTCCGGCATGAAAAAGACCACCTTCACGCGGTCGACCTGCTCGATCTTGCAGATGTGGGTCCCCGGCTGGACGTATTCGCCCATCTCTATGTTCCTGTCGTCAAGTATGCCGGATACCGGACTGCGGATTTCGCATTTCTCCAGGTTGGTGCTGGCAATCTCATATTCCGCCTCCGTCCCTGACATCAGGCTTTCCGACTCCTGGATGTCCTTTTCGGAGACGGACTTGGCCTCGAACAGCTTCTTCTGCCTATCGAAATTCTGCGCCGCGAAGGACTTTGCCGCCTCGGCCTTCTTCTTCTCGCCGCGATATATGGCGTCGTCAATGCGGACTATCGCCTGTCCGGCCTCTATCCTCTGGCCCTTGTCCGCTCCTATGAAGACGATAGGGCCGCTGACCTCAGCCGAAATGTTGACGGTCGCCCAGGATTCAACCACGGCGGGAAATTCGGCGACATCGTCCACATCCTTGGGGGTGACCTCGTATATCCTGACCGGCGTCGCCCTCTCTTTCTCGGCCTGGGCCACGGCCTTCCTGGCGCCGCCCCCAGCGGCAATGAAAATGACCGCGGCGATGACCGCAACCTGGAGCAGGAGGAATGAACCCGCCAGCGTCCGGAAGACCAAAGGATATCGCCGGCCTGTGTTTTCAGAGTCAGCCATTTTTATTTACCAATAGGTTCGCGATTCCATCGTTGCGCCCGATATGATTTGCAAAGCAGGCAATCTATCAATAATTTACGAAAAAGAAAGCGGGGAACGCAATGCTGGAATACGGAGAGATATTGAGCAACAGGCAAATCAAGGGCGACTATTTCAGGGTCGAATTCAAGGCGCCCGGCATCTGCCCCCTGGCCAGGGCGGGGCAGTTCGTGCACGTTAGGATTTGCGAACTCCGCGACAAGATACTCCGCCGCCCGTTCAGCATATGCGACGCCGGGAAAGACGGAGTTCTCGCGGTGGTCTACAAGATTGTCGGCGGCGGCACTGAGATGCTCGCCAAGCTGCGGCCAGGCGCCGCTTGCGACCTGATGGGGCCGCTGGGAAACGGCTTCACGCCTCCGTCGGCCGGCAGGATCCCCGTAATCGTCGCAGGAGGCTACGGCTCCGCGGCCACATACATGATAGCCAGGGATTTGCGCAAGGGGATTCTGCTGCTCGGCGCGCGCAGCGGAGCGGATCTCATCCTGGCGGATGAAGTCAGGCGGACGGGCTTCGAAGTGCGCATCGCCACCGAGGACGGAACCGTAGGGAGAAAGGGGCTTGTCACGGACCTGCTCAAGGAGATTATGCTGTCCGCGGACGCCGGCAGGTCCTCCTTCTACGCCTGCGGCCCGCACGGAATGCTCGTCGCGGTCGGGAAGATGCTTCAGGAGCACAATCTCGAGGGGGAGCTGAGCCTGGACCACGTGATGTGCTGCGGAGTCGGCGCATGCTTCGCCTGCGTCCAGAAGATAAAGGACACCTCGTCTCCGACGGGCTGGCGCTACGCCAGGACCTGCAAGGAGGGCCCCGTCTTCAAGGCGTCGCAGATATGGTACGGATAGAAATATTTTCGGCGAAAATATTTTTATTTATACATCTCGTCGTAGTATTTCTGGTATTGGCCGGAGGTGAGGTGGTCGAGCCATTTCTGGTTGGCGAGATACCATTCGACGGTTTTGGCGATTCCCTCCTTGAAGGTGACTTCGGGCTTCCATCCGAGGGCTTTTGTAATCTTGGACGAGTCGATGGCGTAACGGCGGTCGTGGCCTGGCCTGTCCTTGACGAAGCTTATGAGGTCGTCGCCTTTCCCGACGAGTTTGAGGATCGTTCTGACAAGCTCGATGTTGGGCATTTCGTTTCCGCCGCCGATGTTGTAGACCTCGCCGGCTGCGCCTTTCTGAAGCGCGGCCCAGATGGCGGTGCAATGGTCGCGGACGTAGAGCCAGTCGCGGACCTGGAGGCCGTCCCCGTAGACAGGTATCTTTTTCCCCAGCCTGGCGTTGTTGATACAGAGAGGGATCATCTTTTCCGGGAACTGGTAGGGGCCGTAGTTGTTGGAGCATCTTGTGATGACAGTGTCCAGCCCGTAGGTGTGGTGGTAGGCGTGGACGAGGTGGTCCGCCGACGCCTTGCTTGCGCTGTAGGGCGAGTTCGGTTTTATCTGGGTTGACTCCGTGAACTTGCCGTCCTTCCCGAGCGAGCCGTAGACCTCGTCCGTGGAGACCTGCAGGAAGCGTCCTACCTTCATGGCCTTGGCGCATTCGAGCAGGTTCATGGTGCCGGCGACGTTCGTTTCGACGAAGATGGCGGGGCCAGCGATGGACCTGTCGACGTGGCTTTCGGCCGCGAAATTCGCAATCGCGTCAACTCCATGCTCGCCGACCAGCTTCTCGACGAGCTTCCTGTCGCGGATGTCGCCGTGTACGAAGACGTGGCGCGGGTCGTCCAGGCATCCTGCTAGGCTCTCAAGGTTTCCGGCGTAAGTGAGCGCGTCGAGGTTCACGATTTTGACGTCCTTGGTTTCGGCCAGCATCATCCGGACGAAGTTGACGCCTATGAACCCCGCGCCGCCGGTCACGAGAAGTGTGCGTATATTGATCATTCTTCTTTCCCTTTTTCCCTTTTCACGCCGGCGTCGTCCTTCTTCTTTTCCTCCTCCAGCCTGCTGATTTCCGCGTCGAGTTGTCTGGCCTTCTTGACCAGCGGCGCCATGTCGCGGTGCTTGTCGAGCTGTAGCGCAAGCTCCTTGTGGAGGGCTATCACCTTGTCGTGGAGGGCCTTGAGCTCCGGCTCCTTTTCGATCAAATCCAAGCGCTTCTTGTGCATCTCCTGGGCGAGCTCGGCGCGCTCCTTCCTCAGCTTGCCGAGGTCCTGCGGCTCTTCCTCCGCGAAGACCGCGATGCAGAATGCCGCCGCCAGCAGCAGCCATAATCGGTTTTTCATAATGGAAATCCTTTATATGTTCATTACCTCGTCCTTGTCGAAATAACCGCAGAGAACCTCTCCCGCCAGGTAAAGCGAGCCGGTGATAAGAGTTTGTCCCGGCTCGCACTTTGCCAGCGCCTCGGAAGGGCTTGAGGCCTTTGCACAAGGCACGTTTGTTACATTACCGGCGATTTCCGCCAATTCATCAGCGGAGAAGCTTTTTCTTGAACCTTTTATAGGGGTGAAGACGAACTTCCTGGCGGCGGGGGCCAGGGCGGCCAGGATGGAGCGCGAATCCTTGTCCGCGAGAGAGCCGTAGATGACGTCGAACTTTTTCCCCGGACAGTATTCCTGGAGCGCAGAAAAAAGCGTCGCGGCGCCGGACGGATTATGGCCGCCGTCGAGGATGTTGCCGTCCCGAAGAACCTGGAATCTCGCCGGCCATTTTGTATTGGCGAGGCCGTCCAGCGCCTTGCTCAGGTCGAAGGAATATTTTGACGAGAGTAACTTCAGCATCTGGAACGCCAGGAACGCGTTGCCCGCCTGGAACGGTCCGAGCAGGGAAAGCTGGAACTCAACGTTTTCCGCCAGGAGGCGCTGTAAAGGGACTTTGCCGGGGACGAGGACAGGGGGCTCCAATATCTTGCACGAATCCTTGAAAAAGCGGCATGGAGCGTTTTTTGAATCGGCGATCATGCGGATGCAGTACTCGACGTCCGGGCTGAACGCTCCGCAGAAGCAGGGGACGCCGGATTTTATGATTCCGGCCTTTTCGCGTGCAATCTCAAGTTCCGTGCGGCCCAGGAACTGGCAGTGGTCAAGACCGATGGAAGTTATGGCGGAAAGCACCGGTATTACGATGTTCGTGGCGTCGAAGCGGCCGCCCATGCCGGTCTCCCAGACTGCGAAATCCGCATTTTCGGAGGCGAAGTATTGCGCTGCGACGGCGGTGGTGAACTCGAAGTAGGTTGGACAGCGGCCGGCCTCCTTCATCCTGTCCGCATGCGGCTTCAGCTCCGACACCAGTTCCGCAAGCCGCAGTTCCGGGACGGCGGTGCCGTCAATCCTGAAGCGCTCACGGACCGAGACCAGGTGCGGGGAGCTGTAGAATCCGGTCCTGAAGCCCGCCGCCCTCAGACCCGCCGCAAGCATCGCGCAGACCGAACCTTTCCCGTTGGTGCCGGCGACATGGATGAAACGCAGTTTCTCATGAGGATTTCCGCATGCGCCGAGCAGTTCCGTCACCTGCTCCAGGCCGAGCTTGATGCCGTAGGTTTCAAGGCCAGAGAGGTATTCGAGCGCCTGGCCGTATGTGAGCTTGGCTGGGGTTACCATGATCGGAGCTATTCCCTCCCGGACGCCTTGAAGATAAACTTGTCGCTCCAGAGGACCTCCTTGGTTTTGGCGGATATCAGGCGCATCTCCCATAGGAACATCTTGTCGCCGGGCAGCTCCTTGAATTCGCTGGTCAGGCTGTATAAGGTGTCTGTCTCTCCGGTAAGCGTCGGGGTTATGAGTTTCATCCTGATAAGGCTCCGCCACACTTCCATCGGCAGTTCGTTGACGGCGCCGTCGGACACGATGAATTCGTTGGCGGTCCTGGGCAGTTCCTTTCCGGCGGAGGATATGGGCGCGCATCTCGTCGAGATCGACGTGACCATGTAGTTGACTGCGGATCTGCTTCCCGGGATTTCCGGTTCTGCCTCGGCTTTCCCCTCCTTGATGATTGGCCCCTCCGGCGCATTCCCCTCGGGAACCGAGTCGAAGGTGAACATGTCTACGATCGAATTGCAGGAGCAGAGAAGGACGCATGCGGCCGCCGCAGAATGAATAAAAAGGATGTAGCCTCGCATATGCCCCGCCGTTTTCCGTGAATTTAATTTGCACCGGCTTAAAATCAAACCTTGCAGAGCCGGCGATCCTCTGGTGGAAATGGCGGGAATCCAATGTATAATATGCGCATCATGCCGAAGTGGCGGAACTGGCAGACGCGCCAGACTCAAAATCTGGTGCCCCTTAAAGGCGTGCGGGTTCGACTCCCGCCTTCGGCACTTTCCTGAATCCTCCTATGAAAATGCTTCCGGATCCCTTGCAGCTTGACAGCATTTCCAGGGGGCGCTTCTGATCTCCGGGCGCTTCTCCTCGTATGCGACCCGGAAGCTCGCGCAGGGCTCAAGGACCGAAAACACGCAGACCAGGCCGGACCTGACGTCGTCGCGCACGGCAATCTCCCTCGCCCTGTCCTCCTTCCTGGCGCGGCCGTTCTCCAGATACACATATGGCCGTCCAGACCTCTCCGCGCTGCGGCGCGCATGTTCCTTCAAAACGTCCGCGTATCCGGACGACAGCTTCCCGAAGTCCTTTATCAGCACGCCTTCGCTTGACATGAAACTCTCCATCCCGCCGGCCGAACTGATCGGCAGGTAACCTTTTATCAGAACCTTGTCGAAAACTGAGAGCACGCAGTGGACGTCGTCCGCATGCTTCTTGGGAAATTCATCCATGATGTTCCTCCATCGATGCCTTCATGCAAGCTGGAACACCGCTCGAAAATTTCAACCCCCACGCATGCCCCCGATGTGCTTTTCCGTGAACACAGGCTATATTTTCCAGGCTCAGTCCCTCAGCAACTCAGGGACTCAGCGCCTTTTGGGTTGCGGGCGAAGCCCGCCTTAGTTATTAGTTTAGGTATCCCAAAACAAATAACCGACAACTGACGATGGAATACCACTTCAACTGCGAAGAAGAGACCATGGACTTCGCCGCGAGCTTCGCGGCTGGTGTGCCGCTAGGCGCAGTCGTCGCCCTGCACGGCGAACTTGGTGCAGGCAAGTCGGTCTTCGCGAGAGGATTCGCCAGGGGGCTTGGTGTCACCGGCCCAATCCCGAGCCCCACCTTCGTCCTGATGCACGAATACGAGATACCCCCTACGTTGTTCGCGTCCTCCAAGGGCGGAACCCTCTATCACCTCGACCTCTACAGGATACCCAACGAAGACGCCGCCCTCGCATTCGGAGTCGACGAACTCCTTGCCAACCCGAACGCGATCAAGATCATCGAATGGCCCGAGAAGATAGGCGGGCTGCTCCCGCCAGGTTCAATCCATGTCTACCTGACGCACGCCGGCGACTCCGCCCGCAATCTAGCCATTGCACGATGAACACTTCTATAAAGGTAGTGACGGTACGCAGCGTCGTCCGTGGCCCATTCGTTGTATGAATTCAGCAAAAGGGCGTAGTTTGCTGAATTCATACAAGGAATCCGGCGAAGCGCTTAAACCTCCGCCTTGATCCAAGGTCCAGATTCCTTGCGCATGCCTCTGAAAGGCAGGATTGGAATCTCAAGGTTGGCGTCCCGGGCAGGATTCGAACCTGCGACCCTCTGCTTAGAAGGCAGATGCTCTATCCTCTGAGCTACCGGGACAGGCCGCATAACCGTATTAATGAAGCCATCTCCGTGGCATTGCGGCTTAGAAGGGAGTATATTAATTCAACTTAAAACTATAGCAATGCCCCCTGCCAAAGTCAAATCCATTGCCCGCGCTGCGGCAGTAATTCTTCTGCTGGCGGCGCACTTCTCCCTGGGATTCTCCGCGATGCGGCTGAAGTCGCCGACTTTCGACGAGACTGTCCATCTGACCGCAGGATATGTGTTCTGGAGGGCCGGGGACTACCGGATGAACCCCGAGAACGGGATATTCCCTCAGCGCTGGGCCGCGCTGCCGCTTCTCTTCGACGACGGCATCAGTTTCGAATCCTTCTCGGGCAAGGAGAACTTTGAGTCGAACGAATGGCAGACCAGCTATCGTTTCCTATACGGTACGGGCAACAATCCAGAGTCCATGTTCCTGCGCGGACGGACGATGACGCTCCTTCTAGGCCTCCTGCTCGGCATCACGGTGTTCTTCATTTCACGGAGCATCTTCGGCTACTGGGGCGCTATGCTCTCCCTTTCCTTCTACGTCTTCTGTCCGACAATGCTTGCGCATTCGACTCTGGTCACGTCCGACGTGGCGTCGGTGCTGGGGTTCCTCCTGTCGGCGTGGACTGCATGGATGCTTATGCAGAAGATAACACTGCCGAGATTGCTTGCGACGGGATTTTCATTGGCCCTTCTGTGCCTTTCCAAGATGTCCGCGCCTATAATCATACCCGTCATTCTTATACTTCTGGTGATCAGATTGAAGAGGAGGGATGCGCTTCCTGCAGTGTTGTTCAGGAAAAAACTCAACCTTGAACGCCAGGCTGAGCAGATCATGGCTTTCGCCGCTTGCGGCGTCGTTGCGGCGGCAATTGTCTTCGCCTGCATCTGGGCCTCCTTCGGCTTCAGATATTCCATGATAGATCCAGGGCAGGGGAAGCAGGCGGTCATTGAAAGGAACTGGAACGAATTGATCGGTGAGTCAAACGGCGTTCCCGAGAAAATAGTTAACCTGTGCAGGAAGGTGAAACTCCTCCCGGAGGCCTATCTGTTCGGATTCGAATTTGTACTTAAGAAATCACAGTTTAGATACGCGTATCTAAACGGTGAGTGCCGCCTCACGGGCTGGTGGTATTTCTTCCCGTACTGCTGTCTGGTGAAGACTCCGCTTCCGACTATAATAATGGCGCTGGTTGCTCTGCCACTTATAATCGTCCTTTACAGGAGGAAGTTTGCTTCTTGGGACTGTTTCTCCGCGGCTGCGGGTCCAAAGTTCTATCTGCTCGCGCCGCTTATAGTTCTTCCGGCCGTATATCTCATCTTCGCGACCACCAGCAAGATGAACATAGGGCACCGCCATGTGCTGCTGCTTTATCCTGTGGCCTACATCTTCTTCGGCGCGACGATCTATGTCTTCCGGCGTTGCGGCACCCCTCTGAAAGCGGCGCTCTGCGCACTGATGATCTGGCAGGCCATCTCCGCGATCGGCATCTGGCCCGACTATCTTGCGTATTTCAACCAGATAGCCGGTGGTCCGAAGAACGGCTACAAGCACCTGGTGGACAGCTCCTTGGACTGGGGGCAGGATCTCATACTCCTGCGGAAGAAGCTCGACGAATACGGCATCAACGGCGCGGACAGCGCATACATCTCCTACTTCGGAACCGCCAGCATCGACCACTACCTTAAGGCGCGAAAGCTGCCCTCCTATTTCGGCCAGGAGGGCGATGCCGCGTTCGAGCTCGGAGGCGGCACCTACTGCATCAGCGCGACCATGAGGACTATGGTCTATATGCGCGAGCTGATCATCCTGGACAGGCTGGACATCGAGGACATCAACGAGGTGTTCTTCAAGAAGGTCAGGATGGAGATGCAAGAGCTGTTCGCCGAGCAGAAGAAGCCTGAGACCTTCATGGATTTCGTAAAAGCCAAGGGAAGGGACTACTGGATAAGCAGATACAGGCTTTACGACCTTATGCGTTTCTCCAAGCTATGCAGGTATATCCGCGACCGCGAACCGGACGATTATGCCGGATATTCAATACTAATCTACAAACTCTCCGATGACGACATTGAAAAGGCGATGGCCATCCCCCTGCACCCCGAGGACCTTTTCTCCGTATTTTCCGATGGGAAATAGCTTTCAGATTTCCCATCCAGAGGGCAACGCAATCACCCTACCTCCATAATCCGTCTCAGGTCCTCGACTCTCGCCTTCACGTCGTCGGCCTCGGTGATTTCCGTGACCATTGCGATCTTCCGTGCACCGAACTTCAGCAACTCCGGGACATGACGCTTCTTTATACCGCCCATAACAGTGAACGGGATACTGACATGGGGGATGATTTCTTTCAGGGTTTCCGGGCCGAGGGCAGGGGGGGCGTCGGCCTTTGTGGCCGTAGCGAACAAAGGTCCGATATTGATGTAGTCCGCCCCCGCATCCTGCGCCGACAATGCCTCCGCCAGAGAGTGCGTTGAAGCGCCGATGATAAGCCCCGGCGCAATCAGCCGCGCCTTGTCAATCGGCATGTCATCCAGCCCGAGATGCACACCGTCCGCGCCGGACGCCAAGGCGATGTCAACACGGTCGTCGATAATCAGCAGCATCCCGTATACCTTGGTGATTCTGCGGAATTCGCAGGCAAGCGCAAGATATTCCCGGTCGGCGAGGGACTTTTCCCGGAGCTGGACTATCCGTGCGCCGCCCGCCGCAACCGCTTCCAGGACGTCAACAGCCCTCCTCCCCTTGCAGAAAGCTGTCGTTATCACGGGATATATGTCTATCTCCTCGAACCTCATAATCCTATCCTGATATTCAAACATCTTTATCGTGAGCTTTGTCGCTATCTTTGTCGTCTTCTGGAGGGTTGAATTCTATTCAACCGTCTTTTCTGCGGCGGGAACACCCGCCGCACGACGGAATATCCGCCTTTGCTGGGAATCTACGGCGCGATTGGCAGCTGCTTTTGACCACTTCTTGCGGAGTGAGGGAAAATCTGAAAAGAGATCATCGCTGGAACTCGCGCGGATCGACTGGGACGAGGTTGAATTCCGGCTTCCACTTCGGCGACTGGCCGTAGAATGAGTAGGGATTGCTGTAAAGTATTGATTCCACGGTGCTTGAGGAATGGCCGTCCTTGGCCATGAAGTCGGCGACCTTGACGAGGCTCAGAGGATCGGAAATGCCCCAGTCGGCACTGCCGTTTATAATCATGCGTTCAGGGCCGAATTCCTTGACGATGTTCGACACCCTCTGGGGAGTCAGCTTGGAAATAGGATATACGGTCATCCCGGTGAAGCATTTCGTCTTTCGCGCCAGAGGCATTGAATCTTCGGTGTTGTGGTCGATGACGATATGCTCCTCCGGGATATTGACAGACTTTATGACCTGAATGACCTTGTTGACACCAGTGACCTTGTCGTTGTGGGGGAGGTGGACGATAACGAGCATTTTTTTACGGGCTGCGATTTCGAGCTGAATTCGAAAGACTTCTTCCTCGTTCGCGGTAATCAGGTTGAGCCCGATCTCACCGACGGCGATGCATCTTGGATGATCCAGGAAAGCTTCAAGCCCTGATATGACTTCCTTGGCCAATTTCATATTTTCAGACTCCTTGGGGTTGACTGAGATCGCCGCCCAATGGTCAATCCCGAAGCGCCTGGCCCTGACCGTTTCGAAGTCAAGAATGTGCTGGAAATAGTCGAAATAGGTTCCGGCGTAGTTCCTTGGGGAACCGAGCCAGAAAGACGGTTCGACGCATAGACGAATACCGGCATTATACATGTTCTGATAGTCGTCCGTGGTGCGTGAATACATGTGGATATGCGGTTCGATGATAATCATGATAAACCTCTCGGTCTCAATTTTTATCCCGCGACTGCGGGATGAAGTGCTTAATTCTATTCAAACGTTTCTAAGGAATATCCGCCAATGCGGACGCCTCTAATGCAATTAACAAAACAAGCAAATGTCGTAAAATAGCGCACGCGGATGAGCAATGCAAGGATTTGCAGAAGAAAATTCCGCAAAAATAGACCAAGCGCAAATTCAGATTTCATGCCCTCATGCCGCTCTTATAAGATTAAAAACTTTTTCATTTTTCTTTAAGTATGAATTCAGCAAAAAGCTGAATTCATCGTGGACGCTTCTCTTCAACTTGCAAAAGATACTTACCGTCACCGCCCGCCCACTTTGCAACGTCGCATAATATATCTTATGTTAAGTCGCATCGGGCGTGGATCGGCCTTGTTGACAGTTCTTAATGTCTGATTATCAGAATGTTGTGACTTAACATCCGGATGCCTGTTAATAACTTGTTGATTTCATCCTTGCCTGGCACTGTTTGCAAGTGGGTCTATCCGCTGTATCTTTAAGGCAATGTATGAGCAGAGGTGGAATTTGACTATTAAGCATTTCTTGGCTTCTCTGCTGTTTCTTTTGGCGACATCGGCGATATTGGGGGTCGAGTGGGATTTCTCGGAGGTGCATTTGTCATTGCGCCCGGACGGGAAGGCCACTTTAGTCTACCAGGTCGCCATCAGGCCTCAGGGCTACAATCTCCACGGCTTCTATTTCGAAGGGGTCAGCGAGACACCGCACTTTGATCCGCAAAACTGCTACGCCGAAGATTCCGACAAAAAGCGCTATGCAGTTTCAATCAAGCCTGTCTCGGACAGGAAATACGATGTGATCCTTGCGGACGGGGCATCTTTCTCGGGTGAGAGGATAATCTATGTTCTGACCTACGGCGCGGATCTGGCGGCGTCCGGTAATCTTGCTCCGACTACGGCTTCCGACGGTCGCAGCCTCACTGTCCTCAACTGGTCGCCGGTCCAGTGGGAGGATCCACTCGGGCATTATACGGTCACGATCTACTGGCCGATTGAGCTTGCGGAGTCCGGCTACAGCCGCGAGGAACTTTCGAAAAGGATTCTGACAGAGCGGTGGATGAACTCGAAATACAAGATGGACTACAGGGCCAAGGAGAGCAACGGGAAGAACTGGCTGATGCAGATCATCCACTGGGAGAAAGTCCCTGTCAAAGGGCACATGCAGATACAGGAATATGTCGATTCGTCGGCATTCGACATAAAGACGGCGGCGGCGCCAGCCCAAGGAAGTCCCCGGGCGGAAACCCAGCCACGGACTGCCCAGCATGAGAAACGGAGCATCCCCCCTGCCCCACCGCATAAGATAATTCAGCCGGAAAAGATGAAGACTTTTTCAATCATCGTCCTGGTAACGATGGCTGTGGTTCTCGGTCTGGTATTCGTGGCTGTGCTCGTTTGCAAGCACAACAGCATGCTGGCGGCGTCGGACGGCCTCTCGAACGTGAACTGGGTGGAACAGGACTGGTCGCCTCCGAAGATGGTGCTCTCCACATTCCGCGTCGAGGGGAAGATCCCTAAGCTGACTCCGCTTGAGGCCGCGCTCTTCCTGGGTATTCCGGTCAACCAGATACTGGGCATGATGCTCGGTTCGCTGGAGAACCGAGGATACGCGAGACTGCACAAGGTCGAAGGGACAATAAGCGTCCTGAAAAGCTCCGGCGGCCTTGACGAGTTCGAGAGGCAACTTCTGGAGGCGGTCGATTCCGGGGGGAGGCTCGAGCCTGGAAAAGTGAAAAGCCTTGTCAACTACATGGTGGACGAGATGCGCCGCAAGGCCTGGGACGCGGACATCGACGCGACGACCGCCCACTACTCGAAGAAATTCAAGGAGATTTTCGACAGAAATCCGTTAAAGGAGGATGCACGGGACGAGGACATTCGCAGGCAGGAACCGGACGACTATTATCCTTATTGGATATACTATCATTCCCCGTGGTATGAGAGAGACTACCATTGCCGGAGGACGTATTATCCCGTGCCGCAGAAGGTCGTGGAGAACGCGGGCGCTGCTGCCGGCGTCGGCATCGGCGACTACAGGAGCTTTATGGAGAGCCCGGCCTGCTACGAGGGCTGCTTCGTGCATTCGGCCTGCCATGACGCCTGCCATTCGGCCTGCCACTCCGCCTGCCACTCGGCGTGCCACTCCGCGTGTCATTCCGCCTGCCATTCGGCGTGCGTGAGCGGGGGTGCGCATTGACCGGGGCGTGGACAAGGGATGACGCCTTCTGCTGGGTGGACGACTACTTTGCCTGCGTAAAGGGGCACTTCGAAGTGCGCGAGGCAGACAGCCTCCTGATGATTCTCCCCAATCGGGCGGTCAAGCTCAATGCGACAGCTCTGACGATTCTCAAGTTCCTGAAAAACGGCGGAAGCGTCGGGCAGATATTGGAATCTTTCCCCTCGCAAGACAAGGATGCCAGGAGGATGCAGACGTTCCATTTCCTCTGCGACTTCCGCAGCCTGATGAGCGGATGCCTCGGCGAAGGAAGGAACCGGAAGGCCGTGGAAATCCAGCCACACGGCGCAACGTTCAACACGCTTCCAGTCCTCTCGGAAATCGCCGTGACATACCGGTGCAACCTTAAGTGCCGCTTCTGCTATGCGTCCTGCGGATGCGGAATCGGAAAGGGAAGCTGCGACGAGATGTCGGCCTCGGATATTTCCGAAGTGCTCCGGAAGATACGCGGAGACGCGCAGGTGCCGTCGGTGAGCATAACCGGAGGCGAGCCGCTTCTCAGAAACGATCTGGAACTGATTGTGGCGGAAGCTGTTGCAATCGGGCTTAGGGCGAACCTGATAAGCAACGGGACGCTGATGACTTCGGAGCTTGCCGTGGAGCTGAAGGCTGCGGGCCTCGCGTCGGCGCAGATTTCCCTGGAGGGGCCGGACGCCGCGACGCATGATTCTCTAACAGCAGTCGCCGGCTCCTTCGAGAAGACGGTCGCGGGGATCAATGCCTTGAAGGGTGCCGGAATACATGTCCATACGAATACTACTGTCAGCGCTGGGAACTGCCGGAAACTGCCGGAACTAGTGCGATTCGCAGCGTCGCTCGGGATGAAAAGGATATCGATGAACCTGATAATTCCGTCCGGCAGCGCATTGGACAGGGAACTCCAGGTCCCCTACAGCGGGACATGGAGCGCGATAGAGCCGGCCCGCGCCGAAGCCCGAAGGCTCGGGATCGAATTCATGTGGTATTCGCCGACTCCGATGTGCATCATGAATCCGATCGCGGAAGGCCTGGGGAACAAGAGCTGCGCGGCCTGCGACGGCCTGCTCAGCGTGGCTCCTAACGGCGATGTGCTGCCTTGCTCGAGCTGTCCGGAACCGGTGGGGAACTTGCTGCGCCAGCCGTTCCAGGAAGTATGGAACTCCGCGTCCGCGCTGTTCTACCGCCGCAAGGAATATGCGCCCGCCGAATGCGCCGGATGCGCGAAGTTCCTGGCCTGCGCCGGCGCCTGCCCGCTCTACTGGTCGGCGATGGGGACCAGTGAGCTCGCATCAATGCCGCATCAAATGAGCTAATATCCCCGCTGGGCTGTTTTCGCCTTCAGGTAGAAGTCGTCAAAGGCGCCCTGCTCCCTTGAGAACTCCTCGACCACAAAGTCCCTCTCGGGCCTGAGATTCTGCCTTTCCAGCTTCTCGACTATCATTTCGAGCAGGTGTATCGGCGGCACCTCCCTGACCGACTCCGGAACCGGCAGGCTTCTTGAACAATATATCCAGAGGCGGTTCTCGCCTTCGGATATGAACGCATAATAATTCGCCCCCTTCATGCTGAATACATACTCGCTGGCCGGCTTGCTTCCTACGTGGGACGGATGTTTGACGACCTTGAGCCTGGAGATGTTGCCTTCCTTCTGGATCGCCTTGAACACGCTATAGAACTTGTCGACCTGGAAGGTCTTAGGGTAGATGTAAATCTCAGTGGGGTAGCCCTTGGAGAGGCATGACGCCAGCATGGCGCAGAGGGTGATGAGCGCGGCGGAAACAATCGCCATGGCCTTCCTAGAAAATCGGATTTTCATATGCGATTCTTTCAATCTTCACATCTTCCTGCTTGATGCCTTTCGCCTCCATCTCCTTCCTTATAAGTTCCAGAAGGCCCGCCGGTGAAGAACCGTCGGTACAGGACAGCCGGAGGACGTTCTTCCTGGAGAAGGCCGAGACCCGGTATTCCTGGCCGGCCATGGTGAAGACGTAGGTTCTCCGCGGATCGCCTTCGTCATTGGACACTTCCAGCTTCTGGACGTCCGCGCCCCTGATGGCGTTGTCGAGGATTTCATAGAACACGTCCACCTTGGCGGACTTGGGGGTCAGATAAATCGTCTGTGAATACGAATAGGTATGGCATGAGAGGAGGGCGGCGCAGATGGCCGCCGGAACTAAGAAGCAGGCAAGAAGCCTGGGTATCTGTGGATTTTTCACGCGCATGTTCTCTTTTGAGCCAATTTCAAAATACTGTTGGGCGCCGCAAAGTACTTTTCCCCTTTCCTTTCCGGCAACCCATATTGCGAAGCGCCGAAACCAGGCCGGCGATCTGGGCGCAGGCGTCCGCGAGCAGTTCCGCGGCGTTCGCCGAGGCATGTTCGAGCGTGCAAGGTCCGGGGCATATTGAGAATATAGCATGGCATCCGGCATTGTGAAGCTGCCCGAGTGCGCCGGTTCTGGCTCCGCAGACTGCGATGCATGGTACGCCGCGCGCCTTTGCGAATTTCGCGACTTCGGCGGGGGCCTTGCCGAAGACTGTCTGGGAATCGATGCGGCCCTCGCCGGTGACTATGAGGTCGGCACCTTTCAGCTTATCGCTCAGGTCTATAAGATCTAAGACGAGTTCCGCGCCTCTCCTGAGCTTCGCATTGAAGAATGCGGCCATGCCGGCGCCCATTCCGCCGGCGGCGCCTCCGCCCTTTATGGAGGCGACGTCTGTTCCGAGCTGTTTCTTGATGACGGCCGCGAGGTTTGCGAGCCCCATCTCCAGCTCCTCAACATCAGCCGGGGACGCGCCTTTCTGAGGGGCGTAAACCCTTGCGGCACCGTCAGGCCCGAGAAGCGGATTTTCGACGTCGCAGACTATTTCAAAGGATATTCCGTGGGCTGGCCCCGTTCCTTCAGGTGCCTTGATGGCGCGTATGCTGCGCAGTGTTGCACCGCAGGGGACGAGATCGTTCCCGTCCGGATCCAGGAACTTCCATCCGAGTGCGGCCGCCGCGCCGACGCCGCCGTCGCATGTGGCGCTGCCGCCGATTCCGAGGATGATTTTCCGGACTCCCGATGCGGCCGCATGCCTTATGAGTTCACCGGTCCCCATCGTCGAGGCCGCCATCGGATTGCGTTCGTCTTCCTTGAGGAGTGCGAGGCCAGAGGCCGTCGCCATTTCGATGACAGCGGTCCGGCCGACGTCCACCAGCGCGAATTCCGCGGAAACTTTCCTTCCGAGTGGATCCGAGACTTCGGCGGATACGATTCTGCCGCCCATGATTTCGGCGAGGACGTCCACCAGTCCGTCGCCGCCGTCGGAGACCGGGGCGGCCAGAAGTTCTGCGTCCGGCATCACCCGCCTGAATCCGCGGGCCATGGCGGCCGCGGCGGCCGTCGCGCTCAGCGACCCCTTGAATGCGTTTGGAGCCAAAACGATCTTCATGGGTGGAAAGTCAAACGAATTCGATGTTTGCGCCCAGCCTCCTGAAGTCGTCGTAGAAGGCGGGATAGGTGACGGATGCGGACTCGGCCTGGCTTATGGTGCTGTCGCCGTCGGCGCCCATGGCTGCGATCGCGAGCGCCATGGCGATGCGGTGGTCGGCATAGCTTTCCAGGGCGGCGCCGCGGAGACGGGATTGTGCGACTACCAGGCCGTCCGGAAGTTCTGCGACATCGGCGCCCATCTTTTTAAGCTCGCGTGCCATGCATGCGATCCGGTCGGTCTCCTTGATCCTGGCCTGGGGGACGTTCCGCAGCGTTGTCCGCCCCTTCGCGAAGCATCCGACTACGGCCATGGCCGGCAGGGCGTCCGGCGTCGCGTTCATGTCGATGTCTATCCCGGAGAGATCAGCGCCGGGACGGACGACCGTGAAATCCTTCCCCCTTGCGACCTGCATCCCCATCATTTCCAGATACTTGAATACTTCCTTGTCGCCCTGCCTGTCGGAGAAGTCGAGATTCTTGATTCTTATCTCCCCGCCGGTGACCGCGGCCGCCGCGAGCGGAAACGTCGCGGTGGAGAAGTCCGCGGGGATAGTCTTGTCGAAGGCCGCGTATTTCTGTCCGCCGGGAATGCGGAATGCAGACAGCGAGCCGTCGTATTCCATTTTTGTCTTCTGCGAGGCGAGCCAGTCGAGGGTTATTTCGAGGTATGGCCGTTCATTGAGTCCTGTGACTGATATTTCCGTGTCGGCCTGGGCCAGCGGGGCGGCCATGATCAGGGCGGTGACGAACTGCGAGGACCGTCCCTCCACGGAAGTCCGTCCGCCCTTCTGGGGGCCTGTGACGGAAAGCGGGCACCTTCCGCCTGTAGACGATGTTTTCACCCCGAGCTTCTCAAGAGCCGATAGAAGCTGCCCCATCGGCCGGGTCCTCAGGGACGAGTCGCCGTCGAATGAGACGCTGAACGGGCCGAGCGAGGCCAGAGCGGTGAAAATCCTAAGCGAAGTCCCTGAGTTGCCGAGATCGATGCATCCTTTTTTCGGAGGCCGCAGATTTCCTGAGACGCCGCCGATCTCCCATAGTTCTTCCCCTGCGTCGATAGACGCGCCGAGCGCGGCCGCGGCGTCCAGGCTAGACATTGTGTCCCCCGAAAAGAGAGGGCCGCGTATCTTGGAGACTCCGTCGGCCATTGCAGCGAACGCGACCGCCCGGATGGTGTGCGACTTGGAGCCGGGGACGGATATCTCGCCGGCGAGCCTGCTTTTTCTGACCAGCGCCTTCATGTGGGTTCCTCAGCTTCTTGCGATCCGGAAAAGATAATACAGTCCGCCGGCCTGGTATACTACGTTCGGAATCCATAGGAGGAGCTGCGGCTGGAATTCGGGCTTGGAGCTGAACGCCTGGAATATCATTATCGAAATGAAGTAGATGCCGGCCAGCATCACGCTGAGGAAGAGGTTTATGGAAGTCTCCCTCCTGGACGTGCGGATCGCCAGCGGCAGTCCGATCAGGAGGAAGGCCACCGGGGAAAGGCCGAGGGCGATGCGCTTGTTGAGTTCGACCTCCAGATTGGTGGTCTCCCTCTTTATGCTCCTGTAGAACTTTGTCGTGCCGAAAAGCTCGTTGAGTGGGAGGTAGCCCGGCTTCTCCCTCAGGGAGAGCTCGTTGAACTTCTTGCCGTAGTTTATTGTGAACTGGAGTTCCTGGCCGTAGGTCCTGCGCGGGGGCTGGCCGGGGTTCTCATAGGCCACGACGTTTGCCTTTTCGAGGATGATCTTCATGATCTCGCTCTTCTCGTCCACCTCTATCCTGCCGGTGGACGCGTGGATGTCCTGCTGTATGCGCTGGCGGTTCCTGCTGAGCACGTAAACCTGGACTTCCTTGAGGCCGTTCTCGCCGACGCGGTCGTCGATCATGATGTGCAGGTTCTCGTATTCGATCTGCCTTCCGGGCTCGAGGATGGCGAGAGGGTGCTTGACGCCGACGGTCCTGACGAGCAGCCTGCCCTTCGCCGCGAACTCAGGGGCGATCATGAGCTGTAGCCAGAGGCAGAGGCATGTCATCAGGAAGGCTATGATTATCGTCGGGGATATTATCTGCAGAATGGAAATGCCGCATGCGCGCATGGCGGTGATCTCGTTGTCCGCCGACATCCTGCCGAAGATGAGCATGACCGAGACCAGTATGCTTACGGGCAGGGTGATCGCGAGCGCGGTAGGAAGGATGTAGACAAGGAACATGCAGGCCGATATGACGGGTATGCCCTGCGAGATGTATTCGAATATCTTGATGAGGTGGACGCCCATCATCCCGAACGTGAGGACGATTATCGCGATCGCTCCGGTCGAGAGGATGCTGCTGGTCACATAGATGTTAAGAGTCTTCAAGGATCAATCCTTCATGAAAGGGGGTATCTCCTTTGCGCCGCCCTTTCCCTGCTGGTGCGGGTCGTTTCCGCCGGCCGCGCCGCCCTTCTTCGCGCCCATGCCGGGCTGTCCGCCCTGTCCGCGGGGGGCCATCTCTCCGCCCTGCCCGCGCATTTCCATGTCAATCGCCATCATCGCCTGCATTGGGGCGAGGCCGTATTTCTTGCTGAAGGCCTTCGCCTTTTCGCGGACTTCGCTGCAGAGCTTGTTGAGTTCCTGGAGATCGGCCTTGAGCTGCTGGAGCTCCTCGTCGGACAAGTCCTTGAGCTGGGCGGGCGCTCCGCCCATGCCCATTCCCATGCCCATCGGGCCGCCCTGTCCGCCGGGCCCCATCGGCGCGCCATGACCGCCCTGCCCTCCCATTCCTCCGCCGCCTGGACCGCCGCCCTGGGGCCCCTGCCCTACTATCGATACTGCTGCTATGAGCGCGACGCATAGTCCGGAGATTGCGATCACCTTTTTCATTCCAGCCTCCTCCATTGTAACAATTTCAGTGCAAGCTTCGAATATAGCAGTAGTCCGCCCGTTTTTCCAACCGTGCGTCAGGACGGCTTCCTCCGCGAGAAGAACTTGTGCGCATCCTTGAGCTGGCGCGGTATGTTTATTTTCTGCGGGCATTTCTTGAGGCAGTCGCCGCAGGCGGTGCAGGCGTCGGCCCTCCTCTCCTTGTCCCAAGCCATCGTCCCGATGCCGTAATAGCTTTCGATCGCGCCCTTTTTCAGCCCGTAGACACGGTATCTGTTGTAGCACTCGAATATCCGGGGGATCGCCACCTTCTGCGGGCATGGCATGCAGTAGTTGCAGCCGGTGCAGTAGAGGTCGGCAATCCTCTTCATCTTGTCCAAGGCATCCTCCATGATCTTCCTTTCGTCCGCGGAGAAATCTCTGCCGGCCGAAACGATCATGAGGTTTTCATCGAGCTGCTGCATCGTGCTCATCCCTGAGAGGGCGACGTCCACGCCGGGATTTGCGAGGACGAAGCGCAGCGCCAGCTCCGGCATCCTTTTTATCCCCGGGACTACGCGGCCCAGGACGCTGCTTGCGTCCGCGAGCCTCCCGCCGCCGACCGGCCCCATGACGACGATGCCGATGCCCTTGGAATGGGCGTATGCGATCCCTTCCTCGAGCCTGCGGTCAATCAGGTTGTACTGGAGGGTGATGCATTCGGGGTAGCCTGTGTCGACCAGTTTGAGCAGGCTCTCGTTGCTGTCATGGAAGGAGCAGCATATGTGCCTTATGAGCCCCTGCTCCTTCGCCTTGATCATCCATTTGGACAATCTGCCCCTTACGGCCTCGTCCCACGATTTCCATGAGATTCCGTGGTGGTTGTATATGTCTATGTAGCTTGTCCTGAGGCGTTCGAGGCTGTCCTCAAGATTCTTCCACCACTCCTTCTCGCTCTCTCCGTAGTTCGGATTCTTCGTGGAGAGGACGACCTTGCGGCGGATATTTCCAAAGGCCTCGCCGAGGACGCGCTGGCTGTCGCCCGAGCAGTAGCCGACGGCCGTGTCGAAGTAGTTCACCCCCTGCTCCAGGGCGCGCATGAGCATCGGGATGGCAAGATCCCTGTCGACATGCATCTTCTCGGCCTCGCCCTTCATTGGAAGGCGCATGCAGCCGAATCCAAGCCTTGAAACCTGAAGCCCTGTCCTGCCCAGCGGAACATATTTCATACAAATCCCCCCTTTTTCAGAATATTGAGAAACAAGAGTCAGCCGTATTCAAAACGCCAATGCTTCACCTTGAACGTGCATGAGGTCGGCCGTCGGCAGGATAGCTTCCGCCTGCGTGAAGCTCGGCCTGCTTGCGCAGGCTCTTGGCGAACTTGTGCAGGACGGTGACGCAGTCGGCGAACCTCCCCGCCGCCTGGGCGAACTCCTGGGTTCGCGCGGCGCTCTCCAAAGAGTGGGCGGCGCCGGCATGAGGCCCTGATTTCGACGTCTCTTCTATGAATGCCTCGATTTGCTCCGGGTTGAGGGATCTGGCCATGGATTCGAGCGATTCCAAAAGGCTTGACATGGCAGCTACAAGCTTCCGGGACTCATCCAGCTCCTCCTTGTCGTCCAGTTCAAGAAGGCTTTCCTTGAAGGAGCAGACGGACTCTTCGACGAAGCGCAGCATGACCAGCTCGGTCCTGGCCAGATGGATGCGCTCCGACTCTCCGCGCGTCAGGTTCCTGCCTGCCGACAGCCTGCATATGAACGCGTCTATAGAGTCATGGAGCCTGTTGAAATCATCCAACCCCTCTAGCGGATCGGCTCCGGGGAACCTGCCCCGGATCATGGCAAGCAGCCTGGAGTTCTCCATGGCGATCACGTCTGGGGCGGTAGAGGGGTCCTTGAGAACCTGGCTGTTGAGGTATCTGAGCTTTGCGGGATCGTCGTCGGCCCTGTCGGGGATAATGCGTTCAAGCAGCTCCCCCGCCTTTTTCGTGAAGGGACAGAGGGCTATGGCCGGGATCGCGTTGGACATCAGGAAGACCGCCGTGAGCTGCATGTCCCTTTCCCTGAAAAGAAGCTTAGACAGGGCGAGTACAAGAGGAATGCCAGTAAGCTTCTCGCAGAAGTACAGCAGGGACATTAGCAGTCCGCTCCAAATCACGAAGACGTCCTCGAAGCGCACCAGGCGCACCGACCCGCGGTCGAGCCCCATCGAAAGAATGATGCGCAGGAACAGGGAGCCCAGATTTGTCCCGTAGATCAGCATGACGGCGGAGTCGTCCAAGTGTATTCCCGCATTCGCGAGTGCGATGACGACCATCGCCGCGCCAGTGTTGGACTGCAGGAGTGCCGCGGCGGCCATTCCGGCCAGGAACGCCAGGCTCGGAGCCGAAGACATCGCCTCGATTATGCCGGTGAAACGCGGATCCGCGCAAAGCGGCCTCGCTCCGCCGCCGATTGTCTGAAGGCCATAAAGGACAAGGCAGAGCCCTAGGACAGACATGAATATTATGTGCCTCCTGCCGTTCTTGATCAGTCCGGCGGCCACTCCGGCCGCGCCGACCATGAAGCTCACGACAGGATTTATCGGAAGCGTGGCCACAAATGCCAGCGCCGTAAGGCCGACGTTGCACCAGAGTATGACCTGAAGCGAAGCCTGATAGCTGGCGAGGCCGGCCTTGCGCATGCTCGCGAGGATGAATGTCACAGCCGTCGCGCTCTGCATGAGGGCCCCCGCCGAAATTCCGACAGCCAGCCGTGAAAAAGGGTTTGCGGTCCAATGCTGGAAGAGATGCCTGAATCCGCCGGAAGCAAGCCGTCTGAGCCCGTCGCCAGTAAGCTGCATGCCGAGGAAGAAGAGCCCCAGTCCCAGCACCAGTGTGTTCAAGGTCGCAAGACCCGCAGGTGAATGCATATGGCTCCCATGGGAGTTATCGGCGAACCGCAGTACGGCGGGAGGAATAAGCCACCCTTGAAATATCTGCAGACACCTGCCGTTTCACTTCTCTCCGATGCAATATAGGCTCCTGAAACCGCGGATGAATATGTCGCTGCCCGCCACGGCGGGAGATGCGATTATTCCGTCCTCGAGCTTGTTGATTGAGACAACTTCGAACTTGGAGCCGAGCTTCAGGACAGCCGTAACGCCGTTCTTGCCGGGGACGTAGAGGCGTCCGCCGGCCGCGACCGGCGACGCGAACACGACAGGCGCGCCGGGAAGCTTCTCGGCATAATGGATTTTGCCGGTCGCGGCCTCGGCGCATGTCAGGAACCCCTCGTTCACCTTGATGTAATACAGGAGGCCGCCGCTGAGCACCGGCGACGGGACGTAAGGCGTGTTGGCCTTGGCGGACCATGCTACGGCCTCGGTCTTGGCGGACAGATCCCCCGACGCTGCGGATAGCTTTACTGCGATGAGGGCGGCGCCGCGGAACCCGCTCATGCAGAACACGAGGTTTCCGTCCGAGACCGGGCACGGAATCACATTGCCGGTCATGCCGCCTATTTCCCAAAGCAGCTTGCCGTCCGCCGGATCATAGCTGCGTATCCTCTTGGTCGCGGGGACCACCAGCTGCGCCCTCCCTTCATGGCGGATCAGCAGCGGCGTCGCCCATGAAGTCGCCTCGTCGCGGGCGACCCGCCATTTCTCGTCTCCGGACTTCCTGTCCAAGGCCACTATGAAAGAGGCCCCTTCGAAGTCCTGGTTGATTATGAGGGGGTCGCCGCAGAGGACCGGCGAGACTCCTTCGCCGAAGTTGGCCTTGGTCTTGAATGCGCCGAGGTTCTTCGACCATTTGACTTCGCCGTCAAGCGTCATCGCATAGAGCCCGTATGAGCCGAAATATGCGTAGAGAAGCTCGCCGTCGGTGGCGGGGGAGCCGGAAGCCCAGCTTCCGTCGGCATGCGTTCCGGCGAGCGGCGCCTGCTCCAGCACCGTCTTCTGCCAAAGGGTTTTCCCGTCAGCCCTGTCCAGGGCGATTACCATGAACTGGAGGATTTTGTCGGGGGCATGCGCCTCCTTGCGTGCGAACTCGGGAATATCGGCCATGGCCGCCTTCACCTTATCCGGATCTGCAGCCTTGTCGGTAGGGACTGCTGTCGTGATGAAAATCCTGTCTTTCCAGATAATCGGGGACGAGCGGCCCGAGCCGGGGACGGCGATCTTCCACCTGATGTTCTTCTGCTCCGACCATTCGGACGGCGGATTGGCTTCCGGGAGGGCCTCGCCGGTCGCGAACGGGCCGCGCCACTGCGCCCAGTCGGCGGACGGCGCCTGGGTAGAATCCGCAGCCGCCACGCCGGGCGCAAAAACAGACAGGGCCGATACTGCCCAGGCAAGGCTTCTGAAATACATGGTGCACCTCATATATTTTAATAACCCGGCTGACGGACATGGATAAATTACCCATTGGCACTGGGATTATCAAGCGGATATCCGAGGAAAAGAACTCCTGGCCGCTCTTGAAAAAGGGAAGAGACGTGAGATTCTGTATGGACTGCTACAATATTTCAATACTTCAAACAACAGCTCGGAGGATGGATATGGCAGGCAAACTGTTCATTCCCAGTAATTACCGGAGCCCTCTTGACGTGCATCAGACAGAGAAGGCGATTTATCTGATCAAGGAATATTTCCAGACAAACCTGGCGTTCGAGCTGGATCTGGTGAGGGTGACGGCGCCGCTGTTCGTCGAGGCCGGGACCGGGATCAACGACGACCTCAACGGGATAGAGAAGCCGGTCTCGTTCGCAGTCAGGGAGATGGGCGGCGCCCGCGCCGAGATCGTTCAGTCGCTGGCGAAGTGGAAGCGCATTGCGCTGGCCGAACTGCAGATTCCGCACGGAAGCGGGCTCTACACCGACATGAACGCCATCCGTCCGGACGAGACGCTCGACAACACGCATTCGCTCTACGTCGACCAGTGGGACTGGGAGCGCGTGATCTCGAAGGAAGAGCGCACTCTTGCATTCCTCCAGAGGATCGTCAGGAAGATATACGACGTGATCCGCCGCACTGAAAAATACATATGCCATGAGTTCCCCGCCGTCAGGCCGTCGCTGCCGGAAGGCATCGTGTTCTACCATTCCGAGGAGCTTGAGGAGAAATATCCCGGTCTTTCCCCCAGGGAGCGCGAAAGCCGCGCCTGCAAGGAGCACGGCGCGGTGTTCGTGATCGGCATCGGCGCGGCGCTCAAGGACGGCAGGCCGCACGATGGGCGCGCCCCGGACTACGACGACTGGTCGTCTACGAATGAGAAAGGCTTCAAGGGGCTCAACGGCGACATCCTGGTCTACAATCCGGTTCTGGATTCGGCGTTCGAGCTTTCATCTATGGGGATACGCGTGGACCGCGAAGCGCTGCTGAGGCAGCTTGCGCTCACCGGCACGGAGAAGAGGAAGGAGCTGCTCTTCCACCGCCGGCTCCTGGAAGACGGGCTGCCGCTGTCCATCGGCGGCGGCATCGGGCAGTCGCGCCTATGCATGCTTTATCTGCGCAAGGCCCACATCGGCGAAATACAGGCGGGCATATGGCCGCAGGACATGGTGGAAACCTGCAGGGACAACAACATCCGCCTTCTCTGATCGCGGCCGGCGCGGGCTTGAAGATCCATAAAGCCGCTGTATCTTTCCCGCCGCGTCAAAGCGCAACGGATAGGCGGCGTCCAGGTGTCAGTGTTCAGGTGTCAGCAGAAATAGAACAACTGCTAAATCCTGAGTTTTAGTGACTTCGCTGAAACCTGACGCCCTGCGCACCTGGGATGCAAAGCCTTGTTTTGTAATCAGCTCCACCCATAAACATAATCAGAGGTCAAGATGGCTGACGACGGCACACCTTTCGGATACGACGACAATTTCGAGAACGAGCTGAAGAAGCTCACGCCCAGGGCGCGGCAGGTCCTTGTGCTGGCGCAGAAGGAGGCGGCCAGGTTCAACCACGACTACGTCGGCACCGAGCATCTCCTTCTCGGGATACTGCGGCTTGGCCAGGGCGTCGCGGTGGCGGTGCTCAAGTCCATGGGACTCAACCTGGACAAGCTCAGGCTCGAGGTGGAGAAGAACTCCGGCACGGGCGCCAATACCAAGGTCGAGGGGGCGGTACCGTTCACGAGCAGGCTGAAGAAGGTCCTCATACTCTCGGCCAAGGAGGCCAAGGCCATGAACTACAACTACATCGGCACCGAGCATCTCCTGCTTGGCCTGCTCCGCGAGGGCGAGAGCGTCGCCGCGCGCATAATGAGGAACATGAACATCGACACCGAGAAGGTGCGCATGGAGGTGCTCAAGGCGCTCGATCCGAACTTCATCCCTGGCGAGGGAGGGCAGCCTGCCGAAGGCGGCCCGGCGCAGGGCCAGAAACAGGGAGGCGATGCGCTCAACGCGCTGAGAGCCTTCGGCCATGACCTCACGGAGATGGCGGCCGGCAAGAAGCTCGATCCGGTGATCGGGCGCAAGGACGAGATCGAACGCGTCATACAGATACTTTGCAGGAGGACGAAGAACAATCCGGTCCTCATCGGCGAGGCCGGCGTGGGCAAGACCGCGATCGTCGAAGGCCTGGCCCAGGCGATAGTTGACAGGACAGTGCCGGACATCCTCGCGGACAAGAAGGTGTTCGCGCTGGACCTGCCGCTGATGGTCGCGGGAACCAAGTACCGCGGCCAGTTCGAGGAGCGCATCAAGGCGGTGATAGACGAGATAAGGAACTCCGGCAAGGTGATCATTTTCATAGACGAACTCCACACCCTAGTCGGCGCCGGCGGCGCCGAGGGCGCGCTGGACGCCGCCAACATCATCAAGCCGGCGCTCTCCAGGGGCGAGCTGCAGTGTGTCGGCGCAACCACCATGGACGAATACAGGAAGCATATCGAGAAGGACACGGCGCTTGAGCGGAGGTTCCAGTCGGTTATCGTCAACCCTCCGTCGGTGGATGAGACATATGAGATATTAAAGGGCCTCAAGGGGCGCTACGAGGATCACCACAAGGTCAAATACACCGACATGGCGCTCAAGTCCGCGGCGAAGCTGTCCGACAGGTATATCAGCGGCCGTTTCCTCCCGGACAAGGCGATCGACGTCATGGACGAGGCCGGCGCCAGGACAAGGATCACCAACAAGACGCCGCGGCCGGACGTCTCCCAGCTCGAGGACGAGATAAGGAGGCTGCAGGCAATAAAGAAGGACGCCATATCGAACCAGAAATACGAGGAGGCGGCTTCGGCCAGGGACAGGGAAAAGAAGCTGAAGGCGGAGATCGACAAGAAGCTCGAGCAGTGGAAGAAGGGCAGTGAGAGCAACACCGTGACGATAGACGTCCCACAGATAACGGAGGTAATCTCGAAGTTCACGGGAATCCCCGTCCGGCAGATGGAGGAGGGCGAGTCCGAGCGGCTGCTCAAGATGGAGGAGGAGCTCGCGAAGACCGTAGTCGGCCAGGATGAGGCGATCAGGACGATATCCCGCGCGCTGCGCCGCTCCAGGGCAGACCTCAAGGATCCGCGCAGACCGATCGGCACCTTCATATTCCTCGGCCCTACCGGCGTGGGCAAGACGCTGCTGGCCAAGGCGCTCGCGGAGTTCATGTTCGGCGATCCTGACTCCCTCATACAGATAGACATGTCCGAATACATGGAGAAGTTCAACGTCAGCCGCCTGATCGGCTCGCCGCCCGGCTATGTGGGCTACGACGAGGGAGGCCAGCTTACGGAAAAGGTCCGCCGCAGACCCTACAGCGTCGTCCTGTTCGACGAGATCGAGAAAGCCCATCCCGACGTCATGCACATACTTCTGCAGATACTCGAGGAGGGGAAGATCACCGACAGCCTCGGCCGCAGGATACTGTTCCGCAACACGGTCGTGATCATGACCAGCAACCTCGGCACCGAAAACCTGCGCAAGGGCGCGGGCATCGGCTTCGGCGCCGGAGTCACCGCATCCGACGAGTCATGGGAGAAGATCAAGGACCGCCTGATCGAGACGGCCAAGAAGACGTTCAAGCCCGAGTTCATAAACAGGGTCGACGAGGTGATAGTCTTCCGCCAGCTCAACAGGGACGATCTGCGCCGGATAGTGCGCATCGAGCTCGACAACGTCTTCGGCCGCATGAAGGATCAGAACCTCAGCATAATCTTCGACGACGCCGCCGTCGACTTCGTCATCGAGAAGAGCTACCAGCCCGAATACGGCGCCAGACCCATCAGGCGCTGCATCGAAAGGAACATAGAGGATCCGATGGCCGAGGAGATACTCAAGGGGAACATCAGACCCGGCGCGAACGTATCCATAAAGGTCGACAACAACAAGCTGCTGTTCTTTCCGGAATACAACACCGACCCCACCGCGGAGCAGGAGGAGGAGAAGAAGCTGCCTAGGAAGTCCAGGAAGAAGGCCAGGGGGCCGGACGACACTTCCGCGGATTCCGGCGAGTTGAACGAAATCTGAAGCCTGGCTGCCCATGAAATGAACATGTCGCTTTCAAGCTCGCTGCTCATCCTCTTCTCCCTGATCGCCGCAGTCGGGCTCGCAGTCCTGGCACCCGAGTTGATCCGGTCCAGGCGCAGGAAGACGCTGATGGCCGCCCCCCTGCCCCAGCACATGCGCGAGACCTTGGAAAACAACGTCCCGCTCTATGCGACCCTGCCTTCCGAGCTCAGGCGGCAGCTTCCCGGCCTCGTGAACGTCTTCCTGCATGAGAAGGACTTCGAGGGCTGCGGCGGCCTCGGAATGACGGACGAGATAAGGGTGACTATCGCCACGCAGGCATGCATCCTGATGCTAGGCAGGAAGCCGAGGTTCTATCCGGAGCTTACCACGATACTCGTGTATCCGGGGACATATTTCGTCGAGGGTATCAGGAGGATAGGGCCGCAGTTCGTCAAGGAGGAGACCGCAAGGCTCGGCGAGTCCTGGACGGGCGGCACTATCGTCCTGGCATGGGACCACGTCGACAAGGGCGTCATGGACTTCACCGAAGGGCACAACGTCGTCCTGCACGAGTTCGCCCACCAGCTCGACCTCGAGGACGGCTACTACAACGGCGTCCCCCTGCTCGACTCGTCGGTAAGGCATTCCGACTGGGCCCGCGTCTTCAATGCGGAATTCGAGAGGCTCAAGAAGGAGTCCATACTCGGACTGCGGGACGTCATCGACGATTATGGGACTCTTAATCCGGCGGAGTTCTTCGCGGTCGCGGTCGAGGCCTTCTTCGAAATCCCATGGGAGCTCAAGGAAAAGCACGCCGAGCTCTACGCCATGCTCGAAAAATATTTCAAGGTCAGCCCCGCCGACTGGAGCGCGGCGGATTGAAATGTCCGCACAACGCAATACTGCATGCGGACTTGCCCGTGTCACATCCGCCATGGAGCACAAGCTTCAAGCTTGCGGGAAGCTTCAGAAGCTGGACTGCCCTTAACCTGCGCGCTCCCTGACGGCGGCGTAATCCGGGACGCCAGCGCATCCCCCCACCGCTTCGACGCAGAAAGCGGCGCATGCGTTGCCGATTCTGGCCGCGGTGATAAGATCCTCCCCTTCCGCGAGGCCGGCGGCGAAGCCCGCATCCCAGCAGTCGCCGGCACCGGTGGTGTCTACCACGTCGGCAGGAAGCGCAAGAACATGCGTCCTCTCGTCCCCTCTGCAGACCAGGCAGCCGCGCGAACCCATTTTTATTATGACGGCGGCCGGCCCTTTCGCGAGGATATGCGCGGCTATCTGCGTCTCGTCCATCCCGGGGTATATCGCGAGCATGTCGTCGAGGCTTGGCATGACATAGTCGCAGTACGGGAGCATGGTCTCAAAGATGCTTCTGTCCGGCCCGAGCCCCCAGCATTCGTCGAGAAGCGTCACGATTCCCCTGGCACGCGCATCCTTGAGGATTTCGGCCCCCGGCAGACCGTCCAGCATCGGCAGAACGCAGAGATCCTGGTAGATGAGGAAGTCGGTTGAGAGGAGCTTTCCGACATCGAGATCATCGGCGGAGAAAGTCTTGTTCGCGCCGGGAGTGTGGACGAATGTCCGGTCGCCCCCCTTCCAGACGCTGACGTAGGTGAATGGCGTCGAGTCGCTCGAAGAAACTGCGACGCCCGAGGTGTCGGCTCCGGAACGTGCCAGCTCACCGAGGATGAAGTCTCCGTTGGTATCCCTGCCCACCTTGGAAAAGACGCCGACGTCGAAACCCATCCTGCCTAGGGCTCCGCCTGTGTTAGCGGCGCCGCCGCCCGGCATCATCCGAACCCAGTCTGTGATCACCTGCGCATGCTTTCCCGGCTCCGGATAGCGGGAGAGGGGGCCGCTGAGCACGTCTACGACAAGGACTCCTATCGTGTTAATCCTTGGCCCATGTTTGTCTTTTAATCTATTGAGACCCATGCCTTCCCTTGCGCACCTGTGAGTCCGATCCATGATCCGTAAATATTCGGTGAACTGCGCTCTTTCACTGAATATTCACCTAGGAGCCCTCTGAAGGTGGCAATGGGGGATTGTCCAAAAAACGGTCCTCCAGAGGGCAAAAAAACGGTTCAGCCCCCGCCAGCATCTGCGCACCGATTGAAAAGGGGGCATGTCCTGCAGTTCTGATATCGCGCTGAGGGAAATCCATTCCTAGCAGTCCTCGAATCGGAGACTAACGCCTCAAGCACAGACGAGAAAGTCCCGCCCATCTCATCCTTAAGTTCTTGAAGGCACCTGTAGGCTTTCCTTCCGACTGTAATCTTCTTGTTTTTATTCAGCTTCTTCTTCAACAGGACGAATCCTCGCTTTTCATCTTAATTGATTAAAAAAAACATGAAAACACTATAAAACAGAAACAATACTTTTCAAGTATGTTTTTATCACCTTCATGCAATTTCAGTTTGCCGATGCAGATTATTAGACATGGAATGTAATTTTGAACTGTTTTTATCTCCGGCATACCATACTTGAAGGAGTCATGGCGCATTTTGCCACTTGTGCATGGAAGCCAGTTGCCTTCAAGCAGCATTGCCGTTTTTTCAGATAGAATCGGCGCCGAAACCCAAGACTGCAGATATGCGCAAGGGCACTTCGCATTAGCCAAGCGATGGCATTACATAATTACGAGGTTACTTCTTGTTTTTTTTAAAGATTTTTCCATTTTCCGCGCTTGCAAAGTTCTTCTTTTGTTATAAAATCACTACGGCAAACAGGGAAGGAAACGGCGGATGCTGGCTTCTCTGAGTGTGTCACTCGACAAATACCGGTTCAGTGGTTAAAATCCTAAGGGAACGGTATTATAGTTAATTACAGTTCAACCTAAATGTGGAGGGAGAATTACGATGAAAATTCTAACGCCAGGCTTTCTGTCCGCCTTGAGGAAGGTCCGTGAAGACGTCGGGACCAACAGGGCGATTGCACTTCAGGCCGGCATTTCCGAAGTCCATGCGGCCAGGCTGCTCTCCGGCAGGATACAGCTTCTGAAGGACGACACCTACGAACGCCTTTATCCTATAGTCGAGAAATACATCGACAAGGACAAGGAGGCGAAGGAGAACAGCCAGCTGAGGGTAAGTGCCCTGGATGCCGGTTCGAAATACTGCCCCGCCGGAATAACAGACACTGAGCGCATGCTCATGAAATATTTCCGCTCGCTTTCCGACGACAAGAGAATCGAGCTCCTGTATAAGCTCAAGATCGAATCCGAAGAGGACGGGAAATAACCTGCAACGCTCGGGCATGGGCCATTCCATAGACGCATACGGCCAAATATCATACTCACTTCCCGCGGATTTTTTTGTGCGGCATCAAGGGGCGCTTCAGTGGGTGAAAGCGTACACGAAGATGTTTATCCCCAGCCTTGTATAGAAGACATGCGCGAAATCGTTGATCTCGCGGCTCTGGTAGTATCTGAAGACGCGCCACTTCCCGTCGGGCTCCTCCACCCATGCGGGGAGCGCCTCCTGCTGGCAGTAGACATATTCCTTGCGCCCGTCCTCCCTCTTCGCCTCGAATCGTTCGCCTGAATATGCGGCGGTCCTCAATCGTTCGGTAAGGCCTTCCGAGCCGCCCTCCCTTACTCTGAAGTTGATGCCCGTGAGCCATCTTCCGAGAGGGTCCTTCCCCCATCCCATCGCTATTATAGGTGATACGACCAGCGCGTCTCGCCCTTTCACGTTCAATGCCAGAAGGGAATAGGTTCCCTCGGGCCATTTCTCTTGCACCACATAGTCGCGGACGCTGTCGGGCAGCCTGGATGCGTCGGGGAGGCCGCTGTAGAAGCTCTTGAAGAGTTCATGCGTCCTGCGCATGGGTTTGAAATCCTTGTCGGGAAAGACAGCTTTGAAGGCTTTCTCCAGTTCCGGGGTCACCTGCCAGTCGGCGTAGCTGTGATGCTGGCCGAAACGCAGATCCTTCCGGAGGAACTCGGCGTTGACGCCTGCGTCGATGAATATGAATCCGCCCCTTTCAAGATAGGCTTTGAGGTTCGCCTTCTCAAGATCGCTGAGGTTCCAGTCCTGCCGGTCGGCATAATTGACATATATGAAAGGATACCTGAAAATCTCGGGCGTCTCGAACGAGGAGATGATCACCGGCTGCGGGTCGAGCTTGAGCGTGGTCTTCCTGCCCAGTTCCTCCAGCAGGGAATTCAGCGCGTAGGGATAGTTCCTCAAAATCGGCTCGCAGGCCACAAGCTGCGCGATCCTGTCCGGCTGGACTGCGGGAGCCTGAGGCTGGGCTTCGACATCCTTCTGGACTGAGGCACCATCATCCCCGTTCACGGACAGACCGGCGGCCGCAGAGAGGAATACGGCGGCGAGCAGCAAGACGATTTTAAGAGCAGATGCCGCATGCGTATCTCGCAGTTCTGCCGGCATGAAAAAAAACGATTGTGGGCGTAATCCTATTCCGCCGGACGGCGGGTGCTCCTGGCTCCGAGAAGACGGTTGAGCTGAAGCTCCTCCCCTACCGCCCTGCCGGCTGATGGGAAAACGGCTAACGAGTTTCATGTGAGACATCTTAGAAAATCCCTTCCGTTCGGCACAAGGAGTATAAAAGTCGCATCAATTGGCTATTTGCATCCCCTTGCCCATAGGTTTTATGAATGACGCGTCAAAGACTGCGCCGCCTGCAAATTCGCCCTCGTCCGTCTTTCTTAAGTGGAGCAGAGAGCCGTCTGTGGCGAATCCGCTCTCCGCCTCGATTCTCTGGTCAAGCCGAGGAGTCCAATAAATCTCGTCTCGGGAATTGTCAGCCCATCCGATTTCCAGGCGTCTGCAGTTGATTCCGCCGGGAAACCTTTCGGCCTTTGCCGAGGGCGCAGGAGGATTCACTCCTGAAAACGGAATTATCAGGGTGGCGATTTCGGCCTCGAATGCCGCCATAGGCTTCCATTCAACCACAAGCTGCGGCGCCGGAGCGCATCCCTTGTCGGTTGGAATCCATCCCCGCAGAGGATTTCTTTCCCCTGAATGGATTGACAGCGATGCGCCATCGGGGAGCAGCGGGAAAAGCATCATGAGGTTCGCATCCGGATTCTTCGTCGCCGCGGTTTTCCGCGCCGTATCAAGATGCACCGGACCTTCGTCGAACTGCCAGTTCATCTCCAGCGACGGTGCCGCCTCCGGCGGCTCCGGGATTGAAGCCGGAGACCTGCCGAACACGTCGAGTATCAGGATGAAGCGGTTTCTCGCCCAGAGCATCGTCCTCTGATGGCGTCCCCAAAGCCCGCGCCCCTTGCCCTTGTGGAACCACCACATGTATTCGCCGGGCCAGTATCCGCCTTCATATGTGGATGTAATAAGATCATATCCCGGGATGCTGAAGAAGCGCGTGCCGGACGGATTCGCCTCCGACTGGTTCCATCCGTTCAGGCTGAGGGTGTTATGGGCGCGCGTGGACTTGCCGTGCGGCCCCATCGGATCGGCCCCCTCATACGAGAGCCAGCCCGGATCGACGAGCAGCGGACGTCCCTTGACATGGATATGGACGCTGTTCCTGCTGAGATGAGTATGGCTGCCGCCCCACAGCGAGGCGTCGAAAACCAGATAGTCGGCATCGGTCGCCCAGGAACTCCGCAGCATCGCCTGGCCGGCATAAGGGAAGAACTGCGAAAGCGGCGGCAGTACGTCCGGAAGACCGGCCTTCGCCCTGAACGCCGCCCGGTCGGCCATTGCCTCGCACCTGTTATGGCCTGTTTTTGCGCCCTGGCTGTCATGAATTGCATTCCATCCGCCGCGCGGTGGAGTCGCCGCCGCCGAATAGTCGAACATCTTTGCCAAAACATCAGTTTCTACGGCGAGTCCGAGATCCGGGAAGGTTTTCGACAGCTTCCAGAACTTCTCCATCACCTTCGCCATCCAGTGATGGTAGCCGGGATTGCGCTCGACGTGGACTCCATCCGGCAGAATCTGCCTACGGAAGGAATCGTTAAGCACGGCCGCCGAGAACTCGCGGATCGTCCTCGCAAGCGGAAGGGGATCGAGCATTATCCCGCAGACCATAAGGGCGTCGGCGTTGGCGATCCTCCAGTTCCCGCCGCCGGCCATGTTGCGCATCAGGAATTCGAGCTGGACGCATACGGAATCCAGCAATCTCGATATGAAAGCGTCGTCATATGCGGGACTGCGCATGAAGACCGGCAGCGTTCCGACCCAGCCTGGCCACTGCGTATTTCCCATCCTGATGCAGAGGTTGAGGACATTGTCATACGCCGCCAGCTTCCATCCCGGACCGGATGGGTGGGCGCGAATCCAGTCTTCAACGTAATCCCTGGCGGCAATCGCGTAACGCTCGTCTCCGGTCGCGGAATAAGCGGCGGCAAGCGGCCCCAGATGGAAGAAGCGGTTGAGCTGGGCGCGCCATTCCTGATGATCATGCTCCGGGCCGTGCCACGCGATCCCGCTGCGGCCGATGCGGACGGGTGTAAGGCCGTTCGCCTCAAAGTCTATCACGCCGTCCAGTGCATTGTCCGCAATCCGCAGGTTGCCTGAATCGGCGGCAGGTATCATGTCCCAGGCTTCGCCGATACGGACGAAGTTCTTCCGGATATCTTCCCTTGAAAGCTGCAGCATAGTATTCCTCCTCTGAAACTCGACTCAAGCAACTCAGACATTCCTGTCTGCGGCATCGCAGGTAGGAATACCTGCGCCACTTTAAAAACTGTCCGCTACCTGCCGTCGTCCTCGCGGAGCGGGCCGATCTGCCTTTTTTTCGGCTTTGCTTCGTTTATCCTTCCCTTTATTATCTCCGCCGTTTCATCTTCGGGATTCTTGGCGACGTAGTCTAGGAGTATCTTTTTCGCGTCAGTGGTGTTGATGGAGAGCAGTTCGTCGGCGGCGGCCGTACGTATCTGCGGGCTGCCATCCGAAAGTGACATCTCAAGCGTCTCCATGTGGCCGGGAAATTTTCTCCTTGCGATTACATGGAGGGCGCTTTCGCGGACCGAGTCGTTCTCGTCCAGTATTAGTTCGTCGACTACGGCCTGCGCCTTCTGCGGCGGGAGCGACCATGCGAAGTTCGCGAGCGCGCCGCGGACGTCGGCGTTGCGGTTCCTGATGATCTGGGCAAGCAGCTTGTCGTCTATGTCCTTCATCCTGAGTATGTTGTTAGCGGCTGCGGCCCTGACGTCACGGGACGGATCGTCCAGGAATTTCACGGTCTCCGCCGTGGGCAGTTCCTGTCCCTTCATCGAAATATACATAGCGGTCGCCGAAACCCTCACCGGCTCACGCGTATCGGACAGGAGCTTTTCAAATACAGGCATCGCCCTGTCCTCGCCTGCGGCCGGCAGGAACGAAATCATCTGCTTCGCCGACTGCACGTCGGTCGATGGATCCAGGAGTATCTCTACGATGTCGTCGAAGCGGTTCAGGTTCCTGGATATGAGAAGGGCGGTCGCGGCCTCGGCGCGGACCGGCCCGGACTTGTCGTCCAGCATCTTTACGAGGACTTTGACTCCCTCGCCTCCTGCGAACTGGAACCTCAGGCTCTTCGCCAGGGCGAGGCGGACATCGGCGTCCTCGTCGCAGGCCAGATCATCAAGGCTGGAAACGACAAGCTCCGGCTTGTAGCGCATCACCGTGTCGAGGGCCAGGAGGCGGACATCCTTCTCCTTGTCCTTCAGAAGGGGCGCGAGAAGTTCGGCGCCCACGTTCGGATGGAGGCTGCCGAAATACGCCACCATGTTTTTGCGGACTCCCGGGTCGGGGTCGGAAAAGGCCGCGCTTATCGTCTTTACAGCGGATGCGGGAAGAGCGCCTTTCTCCTTTGCGGGCCTGACAACAGTTCCGGATCCTGAAATCACCATGCCCGGCCTTGTCGCCATCGTCGCCTGGGGGATTGCCGCGGACGCGATCCTCCTTATGTGGACGTCCTCGTCAGCAAGCATGCCGAGTATAGGAAGAGCCGCCTCCTGAGGCACAATCATGTCCTCGATCAGCGAGACCAGCGCGCTCCTCCTGACGTCGGCGCTGCCGTCCTTCAGGCTACGGACAAGAGCGGTGCGCGCCTCTGGAACCTTGTATTTCCCGAGCAGCATCACCGCGGACTTCCTGGTCTCCGGCGACTGCGATTCCAAGTCCTTGAGGCATTTCGCTATCGTCTCCTCCTCCGACTCCGAGCGGAGCGGAGGAGAAGGTGCGGCCTTCGGTTCATCCGCGCCAATCACCTGCAAAATCACCAGGAAGAAGATAAGTCCGGCGCAGACCATCATTTTTCCTCCGACACTCATCCGGTCACAGCTTGCTCATTGTTCATTGCTATTTAAGCCCTATCCTTCTCCTCATATACCATTCGGCCGCGAAAAATGCAAGCATCAGGGCCGGCAGGACGGCCATGTCGGCAAGGTGGAACTTGCTTCTTTTCACAGCGACGTTCTTCTTAAGCGGCAACGAGTTGGCCTTCCCCAGGTCCTTGTAGTGGACGAAGGTTCCGCCCGTGATCCTTGAGGCGTCCGCAAGAAGGTCGTCCCTGTAGGCGGTGTCGGTGTTCTCGCATCCCGCGGGGGCGGCGATGAATGAGCCGGCGGAGGAGATTTCCGAGCCGTCCCGGAACTTCGCGCGGACGGAGACCCTGTATTCGCCGGATACGGACGGGACGTATGCGTCGGAATATTCGCCGGGCCTGTCTGCGGAGAGCAGCAGCGGCATCTCGACGGCCGATCCGTCCGGGGCGGTCACCACGGCGGACAGGTCAGCGTCCACAGCCGGCCTGTAGTCGGCGTCGAGGACTTCGGCCTTGAGCCTGGCCTCCTCGTTGACCGGGAACTTGATTCCTTCCATGCCGAGCCTGATGCGTTTCTTCGCGCCTGAGGCGAGCCAGACGAGCAAGTTGTCCCACATCTGCGTGTAGCGTTCCATGTCCTCATCGCTGTCGAGATGCCAGCGCCAGTCCGAATCGATGCCTAGCCATGCCGTCCTGCCGCTACCATACTGCTGGACGCAGAGGACGGCCTGTCCTGTCCCGCGGACTTCCAGCGCTGTGCGCGCGCCGGGCTTCAGCTCGTCGGCGGTAAAACATGCCCTTCCTGCAGGGAGGAAGGGGCCTGGCATGGATCTCAAATTCTGGGTCTGCGCCTCAGGGAAGATGAACGGCGCCTTCACGTCGAGATAGGTCTTTTCCTGGGGGATCAGCATCGAAGACGCACGGACAGGGAGCAGGTTCTTGAATACGTCCGCCCCGCCTGCCGCTCCGGCCGTGAAAAGCACGCCCCCTCCCCTGCTCCCCGCAAACCCTTCAAGTATGTCTTTCTTGCCGGACTCGTCCATGAGTCCGCTGCGGAAGTCCGCGACGATGACGTCGTAGTCCATGTACAGGGAAGGATTTTTTGGGAAGCCCTTCTCGCCCTGCTTGATTCTCGCAGAAATCTTTTCGGTCCTGAACCATGAATCCTCGCCTGTCCGGATTAGGGCGTCCATCTCGAACTGCCTGCTGTCTGAAAGATGCATCTTGAGGAAGCGGTAGCCGGTTGAAATCCTGTCGCCGAGCCAGAGGATTCTGAAGACGGCCGGCTCGGCAACCAGCACCGACGCGAAATCGATGTCCGTCTCGGGCTTGACATCCTTCAATGCGCCGGGGCGCAGCTTGAGGAGATAAACGTGCCTGCCGGGCGTGGACGGGGTCACCGAGACCTTCGCCTCCGTCTCTCCGCGCGCCGCGGCCGAGACCCTGCCGGAAAAAACGATGTCCTTTCCCTCGTAGACGTCGAACTCGGCGTCGGCGTCCTCCTTGAATGAGTTTTTAATCTTCACGGGGATTTCCAATGCCTGCCCCTTCCTTCCTTCCAGCGGCTTTACTGGGCCGTGGACTGAAAGGTCGAAGTCCTCCCTCATCTCGCCGATGCCCACGCATGAGAGGGGAATGCCCGCCGCCGCCATCTTCTTCGCGGCCTCGATGACGTTCGTCCCCGTGTTGGAATTGCCGTCCGACAGAAGGACGACGGCGGAGGGCCTTTCATATTCTTCGCCGGACGAGAGCGCGGCGAGGGTGTCGCCTATGGCCGTTCCGCCTGGCAGAATCCTTGCTTCTCCGCCGTAGAAGCGGACCGGCTTCTCGCTGAACAGATACTGTTCGAAGTGCTTCGCCCTGGTCCCCTCGAACCGGAGCAGCTCAGGGAGGCCCGCCTTGAGGATGCCGTTCAAGACACCAAGCCGGCTCTCACCGCCGCAGTCCTTGGCGGACATGCTCGCCGAGGCGTCAGCCAGAAAAAGCGCCCGGTAGTTCTCGGGATCCGGCTCGGTCCTTTCAATGAACGGATCCAGCAGCACTGCGCCGAGGAGGAAAATGCCAAGCGCCCTGAGCGACGCCAGCACGGCGATATAGCGCCGCCCGATCGACGGGCCGTAGCCCCGGTATGCACGGGCGGCGGTCACCAGCGCCGCAAGCACAGCCGCTGCGACAAGATATACGTTCAATGGTGTGTCAAATCCGAGCATCAGTGCCTCATGCAAAATGCTTCATTTTAAAATATGAATTCGCCACCGCCGAATTTATATCATTCGCTCAGCGACTTGAAGTAGTCCTCCACGAGCGGACGGTATTTTTCGGGAGGGGTGCTGGTCTTCATTCTCAGTTCGATGCGCCTGACAGCCTCGGACTTGGCGAGATACGAGGACAGGACGTACTCCGCCTCGCCGAGTATCTTGAGTATCTGGGCGGCGCCTTTCTCCGGCTCCTTTTCAAACTGGTTTTCCATAAGCGCCATGCCCATCTCTGATAGGCGGAGGTCATCAAGCTCCTCGCCGACGCCAGAGATGTCCGCGCCGATCCGCTTCCTCGTCCTGGAGACGGCGTCAGGCTTAGCGCCCTTGCCGCCCTCCCCTTTCATGGCGGCCTTGGCCTCTTCGATCTTCCGGAGGGCCGAGATGATCTCCTCCTGCGAGAGCCTCGGTATTTTTTTCTTCGCCTCCTTGAGGGACGCCGCGAAGCTGGCCAGCGCCGCAGCGGCGGAGTCCTGAAGTTCCGACGCCTTCGCGAACTTCGCATAGAGAAGGGCGTTGGAAGCCTTCTTCATGTCGCCCTGCATGCCGCTCCTGGCGGCGGATTCGAGCGAGGCCCTGAGGGACTTCGACGCCTCCGGATATACCGCGTCGAGCCCCTCGGAGACGGCCCCGGCCGCATCCATAAGCTGCGACAGGTCCGAGCCGAGACCGTCCTGCGCGGCCTTCATGCCTTTGGCCTTCTGCCTGCCTTCCGGAGAGGAGGCGGCCTCCTTTGATGCCTGCGCCTGGGAAGCCTCATCCTTTGAAAGCCTATCCGCCTGGCCTGCAAGCGCTTCTATCTGGGCGGCCGCGGCGCCCCGTATCATCTGGCGCAGGACGTCGGCGGCGGAGTTCAGGGAATAATGAGCCTTGCCGCCCGAGGCGGCGGCGTTCCTGGAATCAGACTCCTTGATTGAGCGCCCAGCCCTTTCCATGGAGTCGCCGGCCGACTTCATCTCGTATTCCAGCCTCGAAGCCTCCCATTCTTCGGGAATGCTCTTCACGAGGGATTCCGCGGACTTCCGTATCTCATCCTGCCTCCTCGCCAGTTCCGCGGCCTCCGATTCGGGAGCGCGCGGCGGCATCGACCGGAAAGCGCCGTTGACGGCGTTCTGCCGCTCGGCGAGGCGGTTCACGTCGGACAGCATCTTCTTCATTTCCTCGACGAGCTCCCTGAGGTCTCCCCGGCCCCTGCCCTTCTCCTGATCCTTCTTGCCGGACTGTTCCTGCTCAGAGTCTCCCGAGCCGGATCCCGACTGCTGGTTCTTCATCAGCTCCTGCGCGATGACGGTGAAGTCGGCCAGCGCCTTCTGCTGGAACGGGATGGAGTCCATGACGGCGTCCCCGCCGATCAGCTTCTCCGCGGACTTCAGGCGTTCCACTCCGTCTTCGAAGAGCTTCAGGAAAGGACCGCCGTCCGCGCCTCCGGCCGCGAGCACCCCTGCGACCTTGTCAAGCATCGCAGACGCCTCGACCCGCAGGTCGCCCATGCCTCTCGCGAGCTCGTCGCGGAGTGCGCGGCCCTCGGAGGACGGAGATGAAAGGATGTCGTATGAAAGCCTGATCAGCCTCTTGATCTCCGCTATGAGCCTGAATATCTCGAGCTTCTCCTTCTGCCCGGAACCTTTTGATTCGGAAGGTGTTGTCTCCTCCCTCAGCTCCACGAAGACGATTTCGGAGCGGGTGACGTGACTCTCAGGCTCGCAATTGTCCTCGGCGGCGAAGTAGGCGCAGACGATGTCGCCGTTCGCCGCTCCGAGCTTCCTGAAGTCCACGACGCACTGCGTCTCCATCTTCTTAAGCAGGCGGCCGTCGGGCCCCTTCATCCCGTCGGACAGCACCGCAGTCTTTTCGGGGCCGCCGGACACCGAATAGGCGAGCTTGATCTTCGCAAGGCCGTAGTCGTCCGAAGTGACCGCCTTGAACACCATGGCCGCATCGGCCTTCGAGACCGCATCGCGCTCCGGACTCAGCACGTCTATCGCCGGCGGAAAATCCGGGATGCATTCGATTTTGAACGTCTCGGACAGGAACTGGTGCCCTTTCGCGTCCTCCACGCGTATCCTGCACTCCGTATTGGCGGCAATCCTGAACGAGCAGGCGGGTGTCCTCGCGGCGCCTTGCGCGGAAAAGCTCTCGGCGTTCCCGTCCCTGTCGAGAAAGACTTTCGAGTCCGCCGGCGAGGGCAAGACCCTGAAGCGGACGGTCGAGCCGGCAAGGGCCGGGAAGTCCTGCATCTTCCCGTAAGCCTTCGCCTTGGCCCCGGTATATTCCGGCGGAATCACCTCGCAGTCGAACTTCTCCACCGACGGTGGATCATATACGGAGACGCGGAATATTTCCGATGACAGCGACGGCGTCAGCACTCGGTATTCCAGCGGCTCGGACAATCCGTACAGCGTGAATTTCGAAATGTCCCGCGACCTGTTCATCCTGTAGCGGTGGATGCCGTAGCTGTCCTTGATCTCTATATCCGCGTCGTTCTCCCATCGGCGGACCTCGGCGGTGATCTCGACATCCCCATTCCTGGCCGCTTCGAAGTCGCCGGGCCTGACGTCCAGCCCTGGAGTGATCAGGCCAAGCCTCTCCCTCGCATAGTTGTCCGCCTTCCTTGAGACGTCGGTCCTGGCGGCGGCGAACAGAAGTACGGCCGCGAAAACCGCGGCGGCGAGGATCGAAGGGCCGCGGAGCCTTTCCGGGAGAAGGGCGCCCATGAAGTTGAAGTCCGACGTTTCGCCCCTGACTTTTTCGACCAGGGCCTCCTCCAGGATGCCCAGCGGCCTTGAGAGCTCCTCCTTCTCGACGGCGCAGATCAGGGAGTCCATGAACTCGGGATGGGCCGCCTCTATTCTTTCCGCAAGAACAGGAAGCGGCGTCCGGGAAAGAAGAATGCGCAGCGCTAGGGACAGGGCTGCAAGCGACGCCAGCAGTCCCGCCGACAGCACGAAGACAAAGCACTGCAGCTCCGTGAACGGGAGGAAGAGGCCTGCCAGCGCGCCAAGAATCACAGCGGCGGCAAAAGAGCCCAGGCAGAGCGTCAGAATGAAGGCCGCGCGCCGCCGCATGAGGCTCCGGCGCAGCATCTTAAGCTTTTTTGATATTGACTTGTCGTCCATTTTTCCCGAGTAAAAAACCGCAGTCTTCAGACAATCAAGGACCGGCGGCTAGCGACCAGCGACTAGCGACGCGCAGGATACGGCCGCTTGCCGGCGGCGATCCGAAACCTGCCGATACCTGCCGAATTTGCTGAAACCTGACACCCGACACCTGGAATGCAAAACTTAGTTTTGCAATCACCTCATACGTTTCCCGACACCGCCTCCCTCTTGTCCAAGAATGCGCCGAGAAGATTCTCCAAGGCAAATGCTACGAACGCCGCAAAGGCGAAAATATGCCACAGCTTCTGCCGTCCGCCCTCCTCGGATGCGTCAAGTCCCGCCTGAGCCGCAGGATTTTCCACGGACATCTTGCGCTTGAGCATTGACAGTGACTGCTTATCCGTTACCGATTCGAGCCGTGAAACGTTGACTTCGAGCGGAACACCCTTCTGCGAGACCAGCACGCACGGCTTCTCCACCGCGGCCGGAGGCGCTGCTACGCCCATGCCTTCCGGCTGAACTCCGCCGAACCCCTCCGGCGGCTTCTCCCCGCAGCTTATGCGCAGGACTCCAGCCCCCTTTCCTGCGACGGACGACGCGGCAATCTCACGTATGACCGGCAGGAAGGACGTGGAGAAGGCGAAGTCGCTCCAGTCGGCGGTGAGGCCGGCTGAGAAGAGGAATGTCTGACCTCCGCCCTTGCGCTGATGGATCAGGAAGGGCAGCTTCTCGTTCGTCCACATCATAGCGTCCGCCGGCCGCGACAGGGACAGCCTTACGTATTTGTATATCGGAAACGCGAAGAGGTCGCTGTCTTCTATGCCGCTGAATACCGGCCAGAGGATGCTGTTCTCCGCGACACCGGCCACATTGAACACGCCTGAAATCCCCTTCGACTGCGAGAGCCCCTGGTAATCGGCGGACACGAGTCTGCGCTGCTTGAGGAAGGAGGCGGAGCTGCTGGCGGCCCTGCCCGGAGTGACCACCAAGGTTCCTCCCTTGTCCACATATCCGGCCAGGGAAGCGGCCTGGGCATCGTCAAGATAAGCCGCAGCCCCGAGTAGGAATATGGCGTCGGCCGACCCAATGTCCGCGTTCGCAAGTTCCTCCAATCCATACGAGAGGAAGTCGAACTCCATGCCGGCGCCCTTGGAAACGGAAAGGGCCTTCTGCACGAAGAACATCTCGTCGCCCTTCTCCGGCTCGTCCCTCTTCGGCATGAACGCCATCACTCTCGCCGGAGGATCGCCTCCGAGCCAGAGGCTGTAGCTGTCGTCGGCGGCATATTCGTCAGGACTAAGGAATACCGCGCCCGTAGTTCCGGCATCCGGCTCGCCAAGCGAGAAGCCGAAGGTCACCGTCTTGCCCGCCGGTATCCTGACCTCCCTCGCAAGCTCCTTTTTCGGCGCCCGGAGATAGAGAGTCCTGGACTGCTCCTGTATCCCGAAATTTCGCACTTCAACGACGACCTCCGTCCGCCCGTCGGCCAGCCGTCTCGAGGAAGCCCCCATGATCCCCGCATTCTCCGTCCGTTCAGGGCAGGAATCGACGAGGTCGATGGCGATTCCGGGTGGAAGCACGCAGGCTCCGGACGCCTGCCAGTCGGAAAGCTGGAAGTCGGAGACGATATGGATATTCCTCTCCGCCTTCCCGGAAAAGAGCCTTGCAGAATTCTCGACGGCCGCATAATGGGATCCGGGAAGCAGGGTCGGCTCGAGCGACTGCAGGGCGGCGATTATTTCTTCGCGCGAGGCGCCCATCGGAAGGATGATGCGCCCGGCCGAGTCTGAAAGCAGGAGTGCGAATTCCGCATTCTCGCACTTGCCTGCGATCTCCCGGATCTTCCCTTTTGCATTCTCGAACGACTTCCAGCCGCCCATGCTAGCGGAACTGTCGAGCAGTATGACGTGCTGGCTTTTCCCGCCTGCGGCCGATGCCGCGGACGGCCGCCCCTTGGGAACCCATTCCGGACGCGCAAGCGCGAGAACCACCAGGGCGAACGCCGCCAGGCGAAGCAGAAGAAGGGCGATGTCGCGCAGCCTTCTCCTGCCCTCCCGCGGCAGCTTCCCGATCCTTATGAACCTGATGCTCGGAAAGACAAGCTCCGCCGCGGTCTGCCGCTTCATCAGATGAAGCAGCACCGGCACCGCGAGAGCGGCCCCGATATACAGCATTGACGGATGTGCGAAGGAGAGCATTTGTTATTCGTTAATAGTTATTGGTTATTCGTTGTTGGTGTCTTGGGGACTGGTAAATGGCGGTGAATAATCACCGCGCACAGCAACATAAAACTGACCAGCCGCTATTCCTTAATCCGTCATCTGGAATCCAGATTTTTTTCAATACACATTGCCTCGCCTGTGCAGGTATTCCGAAAGCACCGACCCCAGATCGCCGGATGAATTGACTTTCAGGTAGTCTGCCTGGACGTCGAGACAGGCCTTCCTGATCCTTTCGACGTAGGAGTCCATCTCCGCAAGGTATTCCTGCCTGACGTTCTGCGGGGCTGTGAGTATCTTGCCGCCGGTCTCGCTGTCCACGAAGCGGACGGAGCCGCGGAACGGGAATTCGATCTCGTCGCGGTCAAGCACCTGTATCACGATGAGGTCGCTCCGCGAAATCCGCAGCTTCTTCAGGAGTTCCTCGGCCTCTCCGTCTATGTCAAGGAAGTCCGAGATGACAACCAGCAGGCCGCGGCGACGTATCATGCGGGAGACATAGCTGAGCGACATGAAGTGGTCCGCGCGGCCGGCCGGCTTCAGCGCGCTTATCGCATTGATGATCCTGTGGAGATGCGTCCCGCCGCTCCTCGCCGGAACCGAACAGCTTATCGAGCCGCCGTAGGCGCAGAAGCCCACGTTGTCGCCCTGCTTCGACGCAAGATACGCAAGCGAAGCCGCCACCATCGCCCCGTAGCGGAACTTCGAGCACGGCGACCGCGCCCCGGAGTAGAGCATCGAGGCGCTCGCGTCAAGCACTATCATGCAGTTGAAGTTCGTCTCCTCCTGGAATATCTTCGCATAGAGGCGGTCCAGGCGGCCGAACGCCTTCCAGTCCAGATACTTGAGATCATCGCCGGGCGTATAGTTCCTGTACTGCAGGAACTCGCTCCCGGAGCCGTGGTATACGCTCCGGTGTATCCCCGACATGAACCCCTCTATAACGATGCGGGCGATCAGATGGTAGCTGTCTATCTTCGCCAGCGCCGCGGGGGAAAGGATCTCGACAAGTTCCTTGCGCGACATTGATTTATGTCATCCCTGTTAATTTTACATTGATTCTTATCTCGTGGCTTCACCCCTCCAGCACGGATGGAGATTCATGATTTTTACAGACGGCCGCAAGATAGGCATGCAAGACAGGCTGCAATTGCTCCGGTGTTGTGATGCCGTGAGAAAAATTGACATGAAACACTATGTGATCATATGATTGTGACAAGGACTGTGGCATTATTGTTCATTCCTTCACCATGGAGAGGACGTCTGCGACGATGTCCTCGGGGGTGATGCCTTCGGCGTCGGCGTGGAAGTTCGTGATTATCCTGTGGCGCAGGACCGGCATCGCGAGGGCCTTGACGTCCTCGCATGCGACGTTGTAGCGTCCGTGCAGGAGGGCCCTGGCCTTGCCGGCGAGTATGAGAGACTGGGAGGCGCGCGATCCGGCGCCCCATTTCACCTTTTCCGAGACGAGCTTCGTCGCGAATTCAGAGCCGGGCCGCGTGGCGCTTGCGATCCTGACGGCGTATGAGACCACGTTGCCGGAGACCGCGACCTCGCGGACCATGTTTTGAATGCGCACGATTTCCTCCCCGGTGAAGAGGACGTCGGGCTGCGGGCGCGACGGGGACGTGGTTTCGGCGACCATCCGCTCCTCCTCGCCGGTGGGGAGATATCCGAGGATGACGTTGAGCAGGAAGCGGTCGAGCTGTGCCTCCGGGAGCGGATATGTGCCTTCGAGCTCGATCGGGTTCTGCGTCGCCAGGACGAAGAACGGCGGCTGCAGATCGTGCGTCCTTCCGCCCGCCGTCACATGCCTCTCCTCCATCGCCTCGAGCAGCGCGGACTGCGTCTTCGGCGGCGTCCTGTTGATCTCGTCGGCGAGGAGTATGTTCGTGAAGACCGGCCCCTTCACGAAGCGGAACTCGCGCCTTCCCGTATGGACGTCCTCCTCCAGCACCTCGGTGCCGAAGATGTCGGCCGGCATCAGGTCCGGAGTGAACTGTATCCTCTTGAACTCCAGCGAGAACATCCGCGCTATGTTCTTGACCAGCAAGGTCTTGCCCAGGCCCGGCACCCCCGTCAGGAGCACATGCCCGTTTGAAAAGAGCGAGATCACGATGTGCTCGATCACCTCGTCCTGCCCTACGATCACCTTGTGTATCTCCTCCGATATCCTCTTGCGTGCGCTGCGTATGTCCTCTACCGCCTGCAATCCCTTGTCCATAATCTCACTCCAATTATTTTTCAGATTTCCTTGTATCATTCCAGCTTCCTTGACACGATGACCCGATAACACTTTCTTCCGTGTTTCCGTCTTCCGCGGTCTCCTTACGGTAAATATCCGCTGCCGGATATTTACTGCACCGGCCTGAAATATGCGGTCCCCCGGACGAAGTCCACGCTTTCAAGGCGGACGAAGATGAAGTCTCCGCATTTGTACGACCTGTGCCCCGCCTTGGAGGACATCTTGCCGCTCCTCCTGAAGAAATCTCCGCCGAGGTGCCTCGCCTCGACAATGCCGTTCACGGCGAGTTCGGGGACGCTTACGGATATCCCGTAGGACGCGACCCGCTGTATTATCCCCTCGAAGCAGTCGTTGTCCGCCTCCGCGATCACCTTCTTCATGTAATGCAGCTTCATCCTGTCGTTCGCGGCATAATACGCCTCGTCGTTCCTGGCCTCGCGCTCGCTGCATGTCTCGGCGATCCTGGCGAACTCGTCGGCGTCGCGCAGTTCACCGGAATAGTCCCTGCACCAGAGCTGCTGGTGGACGGCGAGGTCCGTGTAGCGCCTTATCGGGCTTGTGAAGTGCGAATACAGGCCCTTGCCGAGCCCGAAGTGGATAGAGGGTCTGGAGCTGTATGACGCCCTCGGCAGCGAGCGCAGGAAGGCGTCGGTTATGACCTGCCTGCGCTGGTCGTCCGGCAGCTTCTGGAGGAAATGGTTGCACGCCTTCCTGCTGCGCAGGTCGCCGGTGCTCATGCCGAAGGTCTCGCGCATGAATTCTGCGAATTCCGCAAGCTTGTCCTCGGACGGCTCGGGATGAACTCGGTAAAGCCCCGGGATGCCGCGGCAGCTGAGCTCCTTGGCGACTTCGACGTTGGCGGCGAGCATGCATTCCTCGACCAGCGCCTCGGACTTCCTGTGGGCCTCGCGCCTGATCCCTCTGACCTCTTTGGTGAGGTCGTCGCAGAGGACCCTGACATGAGTCGTCGCAAGCTCGATGAACTCCTCGGTTTTCTTCCGGCACTCGTGCATCCTGTCGGTGAGCCTGACAAGGCGCTTCAGGTTCTGCTCAAGGACACGAGGCCAGCCATGGTGCCTCTTCCCGTCGATGAACTCCTGCAGCTCGTCGAAGTTGACGCGGGCGTCAACCTTCACCAGGCTGTGGCAGCGGCGGGAGTTCTTGATCCTGCCCGTGTTGACATCGACCGTCATGAGGACGGAGTTGCACAGGGAGACCTTGTCGGTTGTGAGGCTTGCCGCCCTCGTAAAGACCCTCGGCAGCATCGGCAAGGTCATTCCGGGCAGATAGGACGTGAACGAGCGGCGGAAGGCCTTGCCGTCGAACTCGCTGTCCGGATGTATCCAGGCCGCGATGTCCGCGATGTGCACGCCGAGCACGGCCTCGTCAGGAGAAGCGCCGTCGGAAACGGATATCGCGTCGTCGTAGTCCTTGGCGTCGGCAGGATCTACCGTCGTCGTGAACAATCCGGTAAGATCCTCCCTCCTAACCTCCAAGGGGTCAATCTGCAGGATCCTCTCCTCCTCCTCCTGCGTATAAGGAGGCATGAGGTCATATTCCCTCGCCACCGCAACAAGGTCGGACTCGACCGTCCCCACCTTGCCGATTACCGAGCCGAACTCGGCGGCAAAGGGGACGTCGCCGCGCTTTCCGGGCTCCGAAGGGACGCACTCGATCCAGTCGCCCTTCCTGGCGTCGCCGAGGTCTCCGGAGACGGGAATGTCGCACGGTATGCTTCTGGAAAGAGGCCTTATCTTCCTGCCGGGAATAAGTTCCCCGACAATCCTGGTCCTTCCGCGCTCAAGCACCTCCTCCACGCAGGCCGCAGGCTTGGAGAAACGGGATCTGCGCGGCCGTTCGTCCAGGAATCTTATCGCCACCAGGTCGCCGTCCATCGCGTCGCCGACATATTTTGCCGGGACGAAGATGTCGTCGCTATCGCCGGGTATCTTTACGAAGCCGAAGCCGGCCGCGGCGACGCTGATCCTTCCGCGGAGGAGTTTATCGCGCCCCTTGCGCATCTTTTCAACCCTGCCCCTGCCCTCTTCATTAGACCGACGTCCCATTGCCGCCCCTACGTTGAATTTTCAGCTTTGCATGGTTATGTTAAGCGATTGAAAATAAGGCTGTTTGTCCGTTTTTCCAGAGTGCAAGCTGAAATGCCCGCAGTTTTGTCGGCCGGAATCTTAAAAGCATGAATTCGGCAAGCTACGCCCTTTTGCCGAATTCATACTTAAGACGGCAAAGTTTGCGACAAAGCTACCGACAAAGATTTTTATCTTTCAGGAGGCGCCATGTTCCAGAACAAATTGACTGTGAAATATTTCCTGCAGAAGAAGGAGAAGGGGGAAAAGATAATCTCCCTCTCGCTCTATGACGCGCCGACCGCGAGGCTCGCGGAGGAATGCGGCGTCGAACTGCTGCTTGTCGGCGACTCCATGGGCAACACCATCCTCGGCTACAGGAACACCATCCCTGTCACGATCGAGCAGTCGCTCCACCACTGCGCCGCAGTGGCGCGGGGCGCGAAATTCGCATTCCTGGCCGGGGACATGCCGTTCATGACATACCACATCTCGGCCGAACAGGCGATGGCCAATGCCGCCCGCTACCTGCAGGAGGTCGGCATGGACGCCGTGAAGCTGGAAGGCGGCGCGCACATGGCGCCCACGGTCGCCAGGCTTGTCAGGGCGGGCGTCCCCGTCCTCGGACACATCGGCCTGCTCCCGCAGAACCTCCTCACTGAGGGCGGCTACCGCATGACCGGCAAAAGCTCCGCCGAGGCGGAGAAGATCATCGCCGACGCGAAGTCGCTCGAGGACGCAGGCGCTTTCGCCGTCATCCTAGAATGCATGCCCCCGGAACTCGCCGCCGAAATCACCTCAAAGGTCAAAATCCCAACAATCGGGATCGGCGCCGGCCCCGACTGCGACGGCCAGATACAGGTCGTCAACGACATACTCGGCCTCTTCACGGACTTCGTCCCGAAGCACGCCAAGCGCTACGCCAAGCTCGGAGATGAAATCAAGAAGGCCTTCGGCGAATACGCCAAGGACGTACATGGCAGAAGGTTCCCGGACTGACTTGGATATCGCTCAGCACTTTTCCCAAGCCGAATAGTCGGTGCAAGAACTACTTTTTTACTTTTGACAACTGTAAGTCATTAACCTGACATTATTTATAGTTCATCGAAGAGGGCAGACCCCCTTATAAAAAAACATCTATTAATTGCGCTTAATTTAGCGCCGTTCGGGAGCACCCCCCTTACGACATAGAATATAGACAGAACCAACTGTTCCCTATCCTGATTTGCCACCCATAATTGAATCCCTAGAGCATTGGGACAATACGTAATCACGATTTCGATGACACTTAGAACAGTTTTGAACCCCTTTATTACTATCGAAGGAATTTTCTTTACCACATACGCAATACCACAAATTCCCTTCTTGAAGACCAAATCTAACCGCGTCCTTTCCAGCAAATATTCGAAGTTTAGATAATTCGGCATCTGGATCTGAGTTTTTTAGTATTTCTTCCCCTTCTGTTGCATTTGAAGGAGCTTTTTTCTCTGTTCCCTGAAATATGCCCCATGCAATTCTTATGGCGGCTAAACCTATAGCTCCAGGGATGAAAGCTATCCACCAAAGAAACTTTACACCGCCAGGGATATTTCCTTGAGCTATACACCACAATGCGACGCATAACAGCAATATGCCCAACACAAGGCAGCCAACGCCGGCACAACCATCAGAATTAGCAGTGGCATTGTCTTGTTGCATTTTACTGGCATTTTCATTTTTATGAGGAACTGCTTCATCTTTATGTTCCTCATTTATTTCTTCGATATTGCATGATTTTTTCTCAGCAGGAATCTTTTCAATTCTGATCCTGCCATCAGAAGTGACAGTTATAGTATTGCAACATATTGGACAATTGACTTTTTCAGCAGTTGAAATATCCTCGACTTCCAGGCGTTGACTGCAATTTGGACATGCAAATTTCATAATAAGCCTCCAAGTACTTAAAGTAATTTAAAGCTTCCTTCTGGAAATTCAAGAAGACCGGGATCACACCTATTATTTAGTAATATAGGATATGCGAATTGCTTTCATGCCCAGCTGCAAGATGCTAATGATTAAAGGATAACGCGTCTCATGTCGACACCTTCCACGAGGTTCGCAGGCCTCCCTGCGAAAAACTTAAAAAAGTACGCCGCCTTTTCCGTCAAAGGCGATTAGGGGGCACTGTATTTACGGGCGGAATATTGAAGTGCCGAATGGTGCCAGCCACCGTCGGAGAAGGTGGCGTACTTGTGGGAAGTATCAGAGGGGCAACGCACTTAAGACAAGTCAACAGCGCGGTGCCTGCCGATAGACTTCAAAATGGCCTCGACCATCAGCAGATCGCCGAGAGTGTCGGAAGGTTTGTTCCGGCAATTGTTCTTTCCGCCGTATATAGTCAATGTGCCGATGCCGTTTTTGGCTGGGACCAGTTCCAGCGAGGCTTCCGTGCCGACAAACGTCAGAGACTATCCCGGAAGTCCGGGTGATGAGACGAAACCGGCGGTCATGCTGCAGAGGACTTCCTCTGGGAAGAGGATGTTTGCTACGCAGGTCTCCTCTGTTATCAAGCCCGGGTCGGTATGGCGCTTTCAGTTCGCGAACGCAGAGACGAACTGCGGGTCGCCGGCCAGCCAGCGGACCGGATTGATGAAGCAGTAGGTCATGTGGGTCAGTGGCATACCACCGCTTTCGCCTTGTGAATAGTACCATAGTCGAGATATCTCCGTTCCACAGGGCGATGCTCCGGATCGCCACAAGCATTCCCAGGCGTCCGGCCCGAAGCATGTCCCGCGCGGTTTCCCAGACGGGGCTATGGCGCTGTTCATATTCCGCTTCTACGACAAGGCGGTGTTTTCCGGTGAGGGCGGCGATCCTGCGTGCGGCGGCGGGTGACTCCGCCGACGTGCCGCCGATAAGCGCATGCAAGCTCTTGTCAAGCGCGAAAAGGACGATTTCGTCCTGCGCCTAATGCGGAACCTCCACCAGAAGTGTGTCAAGCTTGGTTTCAATGAGGCGCCGGTAGTCGTCGTCGAAGCAGGCATCGCATCCTATTTCACGGCCGCAGGCGTGGGCGCGTTCAATTCCGCTTGGAGGCCACGCCGCAGATTACAGCGGTTTTGGACGCGAGAAAGGCTTTTCCGCGCAGAAGCGCCATTCCACCTGCCCCGGCTATCGCCACGTGTTTAAGCGTCGGCGTGGCCGCCCCGGATGGCGCGGCGTCTTCATTGTCCCTGTCCTTCTTCATGATTCACACGGATATATCTGCGGACGGCACCGGATCAAGCGGACTTATGCGAACCTTGCCCGTCTAGTTTTTTGCTTTAATTTTCAGGTTGTGTTTTGCCTTGCCCCGATTATGGATTATAGTATGGCTTCAATTTTTCTGAAAGGGGCTCCAAATGGCTGATGTTGTGCTTACAAATGTCTGCAAGATCTATCCTGGGAACGTGAAGGCCGTCGACGATGTCAACCTGCATATAAAGGACAGGGAGTTCGTCGTCCTGGTCGGACCATCCGGATGCGGCAAGTCCACCACCCTGCGCATGGTCGCCGGACTGGAGGAGATCACCAGCGGAACCATACAGATTGGCAAGAGGGTCGTTAACGACGTGCCTCCGAAGGACCGGGACATCGCGATGGTCTTCCAGAACTACGCGCTTTACCCGCACATGTCCGTGTATGAGAACATGGCTTTCGGCCTGAAGCTCAGGAAGTTCAAGAAGTCCGACATCGACAAGCGCGTCCAGGAGGCGGCGGAAATCCTCGGGATCACCCAGCTTCTGGACCGCAAGCCCAAGGCCCTTTCCGGCGGACAGCGCCAGCGTGTCGCCGTGGGCCGAGCCATCGTGCGCAAGCCCGAGGCCTTCCTCTTCGACGAGCCGCTGAGCAACCTCGACGCGAAGATGCGCGTCCAGATGCGCACCGAGATAAGCAAGCTGCACACGCGCCTTGAGACGACGATGATCTATGTGACGCACGACCAGGTCGAGGCCATGACCATGGCCGACCGTATCGTCGTGATGAAGGACGGCCTGGTCCAGCAGGTCGACACTCCGCTCAACATCTACGACACGCCCGCCAACCTCTTCGTCGCCGGATTCATCGGCACGCCTCCGATGAACTTCTTCAACGCCACGATACAGAAGAAGGACGACGGGCTTTACGTCAAGGAGGACACTTTCAGCCTGAAGATGCCTGATGCCTGGAAGGAGGCGCTCACTCCGTCCATCGACAAGCCCGTGGTCTTCGGAATAAGACCGGAGGACATCGGCTCGCCCGAGGCCGAGAGCAAGCCGGACGCCCCGAAGATAAAGGCCAAGGTCGAAGTCATCGAGCCGATGGGCTCCGAGACATACCTCTACCTGAACACCGGAACCCAGTCGTTCATATCCAGGGTCGACGCACACAGGAAGACCCAGGTCGGCGAGGAGATACAGCTCGCGGTCCTCATGAAGAAGGCCCACATTTTCAGCAAGGAAAGCGAGAAGCTCATCATATAGTGATTATTTCCCGGCCTTCCGTAAAATAATCACAGTGATGGTAATAATTCCGCCGGGGCTTCATCTGCCTTTCCGCCTTCAGGCTGTTCAATTCTGATTTCCTGGCGTCGAAGATCGACATGGATGAAAGGCGTAATCGGCTCCATAACCCGGACAGTCCTCCGCTCAGGAAATCTGAACAATGAAGAAAGTCTTCGACAGCGTCGAATCCGTCGTCTCAGCCTACAAGAGCGGCGAGATGATAGTCCTCACCGACGACGAGAACCGGGAGAACGAGGGCGACATTGTAGTCGCGGCGGTCCATGCCGACCACCGTGCGATAAACTTCATGGCGAAGCACGGCCGTGGCCTCATCTGCGTTCCGATCACGGAGGAGAGGGCGAAGGAGCTCGGCCTGGACATCATGGCCCCGCTCAAGGACTCCTTCCACACGGCGTTCACGGTGAGCGTGGACGCTGCCAAGGGGATCACGACGGGTATTTCCGCATACGACCGCGCAAAGACGATAGCTACAATCATAGATCCGGCCAGCACTCCTTCGAACCTGGTCGTCCCCGGCCATGTCTTCCCCTTGATTTCCCGACCCGGCGGCGTGCTTCAGCGGGCCGGGCACACCGAGGCCGCGGTCGACATGGCGAAGATGGCGGGCCTCTATCCTGCGGCGGTGATCTGCGAGATAATGAACGAGGACGGCTCCATGGCGAGGCTTCCGGAGCTCCTCAAGTTCAGCAGAAAGCACAAGCTCCGCATCTGCTCCATCGCCGAGCTCATCGCCTATCGCAGGCGGAACGAGAGGCTCGTGGCGCGCGAACAGACCGTTTCCCTTCCCACGGAAGCCGGCGACTTCAAGCTTCACCTCTACCGTTCTATCGTGGACGGCATGGAACACCTTGCACTGGTCTACGGCGAAGTCGAGGGCAAGGAGGGCGTCCTTGTGCGGGTTCACAGCGAATGTCTGACGGGCGACGTCTTCCATTCCCTGCGCTGCGACTGCGGCGAACAGCTTGACACCGCGATGCGCCAGATCGTGCAGGAAGGGCAAGGCATCATCGTCTACATGCGGCAGGAAGGGCGCGGCATCGGCCTGGCCAACAAGATACACGCATACCGCCTTCAGGAGGAGGAAGGGCTCGACACCGTAGAGGCCAACATCAAGCTGGGATTCCCGCCGGACCTGCGCGAATACGGACTCGGGGCCCAGATACTCCTAGACCTCAAGGTCAAGAGTATCAGGCTTCTCACCAACAACCCCCACAAGATCGTCGGCGTCGAAGGCTACGGCCTCAAGATCGTCGGTCGCGTCCCCATCGTCACCCCCCCCCACAAGCACAACATCAAGTACCTCAGCACCAAGAAGAAGAAGATGGGGCATATTATCTGAGTGGCTGGATGGATGGACGCCAGATTGATAGATGACTTGGGGGGACGGGGGGTAGTAATTCCAAAACTTCCACCAATGCTTCGCCGAGCGTTCAACCTAATAGCCGCAGTCGGCCGCATTTGCCGTAGCTGCCAGGCAGCAAGACGCAGCTGTGGTGACCACTGCAAGTTGAAGCTGACGAAGTAGATATGGCGAATGCGGCCAACCCTCCCGGGTTGAAAATATGCCGAAACTGGCTTTCACTCATTGGGTGAAAGCCTCTAAATATGTAAATGCCTTATTATGAGAGTGTTAATTTATAAAGCATATTTTCAACTGCGGCAATTAGGTTCAATCCATTCGCCGGACTCCGGGCTCAAGTCCAGACGATGTGCGTGCCGTTCCTGCTTTCCAGTGCTTCTTCGAGACTTTCGGCGTTGGTTATGATCGCGCGCCGGCCGCCGTTTTCGAGATAGTGCAGGGCGGCCTCGATCTTGGGCTTCATGCTGCCAGGAGGGAAGTGGCCTTCGTTCATATACTGCTTGGCCAGGCTGTAGGTAATGTTGATGAGGGGCTCCTGGTCCGGCTTGCCGAAGTTGAGATATGCCTTGTCGACCCCGGTGAGTATGATCAGCAGGTCCGCCTTGATGTCGTTGGCGAGAAGGGCGCTCGTGAGATCCTTGTCGATGACGGCCTCCACCCCGACGTAACGGCCGTCGTCGTCCTTTATGATAGGGATTCCTCCGCCGCCCGCGGCGATGACGACGTTCCCGCTGTAGACGAGCGAGCGGATCATGTCGCTCTGTATGATGCGTTTAGGCATAGGGCTAGGGACGATTCTGCGGTATCCGCGGCCGGAATCCTCGACCATCTTCCATTCGGGATTTTCTGACAGCAGACGGTCGGCCTCGGGCTTAGTATAGAAAGGCCCGACCGGCTTGGTCGGCTTTCCGAACGCCGGATCGTCCCTGTCAACGCGGACCTGAGTGATCATAGTCACCACGTATTTCCCGGTCTTGTGGCGGCGGAGATGGTTGAGGAGTTCATCTTGGAGGATGTAGCCCAGCGAGCCTTCCGTCTGCGCGACAAGGACATCCAGGGGCATCGGCGGCAGTTCCGCCATGGTCAGGTCTCGCTGGCGCATGAGCGTCCCCACCTGCGGGCCGTTTCCATGGGTTATGACCAGGTCATAGCCCTTCTCTATGACCGCGAGGAGCTTCTCGCACATGCGGTTCGCAGCGGCGCGCTCGTTCTCGATTGTGTAGTCGTCGCCCTTCAGGGAAAACGCGTTCCCGCCGAACGCGACAAGCGCAACGGAACCTGCCCTGACTTTTGTCTTCATCGTAAAACCTCGGATTTCGCGGAGAACAATCACCGCGCACGGCTACTTATCACTGATACGCGGCGGGCTTTGGCTCGAGCCAGTTCACCAGGTGTTCCCTGAGCGCGAACGCGAACCAGAAATTTCCATAAGGACAGTAGTGTCCGAATACTTGCGCGCCGGCCCGCTCTATGTAGAACCTTTCGAGGAACTTTTCCAGAGGCAGGTTGAAGTTCTTGAATTCCTCTGCCTTCTTCGTGAGGAAGTCCACATAGAGGTACTTGTTCTTGTCCAGCCAGTCGATGAACGACTGGTCGAAACGCGTCCCGTTCTGGATGTATTCCATGTAGGCGGGAACATCGTAACTGGTGAGGACCATCAGTTTCCTGTTGTTCTTGTCGGCCCAGGTGCGCAACTTGTCGAGAATGAACTCAGTGGATCGCATGCCGTAGGCGTAGTGGAGTCTGCGGGCGTCGGCGGCTCTCTTCTTGGGGTTGCGAAGGTCAACTTTGACGTTGAGGGCTTCAGCGAGCTTCTCTGACTCTTCTATCGGGGCTTCGCCTCCCTCTCGCAGCGTGTAGAGATGTACGACCGGATCGTCCTTGAACGTCTCATAATAGGCATCCTTGCCGACAAGCTTGTAGAGGTCTTCGCCCTTCTTGCACATCCCCGGAACTTCGATGAAGCCGCCCTTTTTGAAGTCGTAGCGGACATGTGCCCAGGGGAAGCCGTGGACCGGATAGCCGTCGATCCTGCCGCGGGGAAGGTCGCGGCACATCCATCCGACGCGGTTCCAGCGGGCGGCATCAACGTTGCGCATGTGGTCGTCGTCCCACACGTTCATGATGATGTATTCGGCGGCGAGATCCTTGTCGACCTCGGTCATCATAGCCCTCTGATACGTCTGGTAGACGCCGTATCCGCCGACCCCGAAGTTGCGGATGGGCTCCCGGAGATGTGCGGCCAGTATTTCCTGCCATGTTTCGCCGTCGCTAACCTGTGCGCACTGCGTGTAGCTGTCGCCGTAGGTGTTGATCCTGCAAGGCTTGTCCGCGCAGTTTATCATTTTGCGGTGCCCGCCATGCTTCTCATACTGGTAGGAGCAGAGTGTCTTGCGCATGCCGTCCCGGAACACGTAGTCGTGGAGGGTATAGCCGAGGACAGGATGGAACTTCAGGAAAGAAGGATTCTTCTTGTCGAGCACCTTGTCTATTTCAACCTTGTGATATGCCGCAGCATCCAAAACTTCCCTCACACCGAACGATGCCATTCTCCGTCTCCCTTATGATGATATTAGAAGAATAAATTAGCGCCCTGTTTTTGGCAGACGGTGAATTTAGACCGCCATGCCGCGAAATCAAGCAGGCCGGGAAGTTTGAAAAGCGGAAATCCAAAGGTATCATAACGGAACGGATGCCGGACGGAGGTGAGTGAATGCCCCCGCCTCTCCAGTTGCCGTGCACGGTTATTATTAACCGCGTTTTTCACCCGAACACCCAGCAACGAACAACCAATAACCGACAACTGATAACAATGCCTCAACAAATACCAGACAAGATGCTCGCATGGCCGCTCTACGGGGCGGGGATGGAGAATTTTGGAGTGGACGACAAGCCTGTCCTGGTCGACGTTCCGAAAACCGGAGACGATGAACTTCTCGTCCGGATAGACGCAGTCGGCCTCTGCTTCTCCGACGTGAAGCTGATCAAGACCGGCGAAAACCATCCGCGTGTCGTTTCAAAGGATCTCAAAAAACATCCGGTGATACCCGGCCACGAGGCGGTGATGACGGTTGTCAAGGTAGGCTCGAAGCTGAAGGACCGCTTCAAGCTCGGCCAGCGCTTCATAATCCAGGCCGACATCTTCTACCAGGGCAAGGCCCTAGCCTACGGATACGCCCTCGACGGCGGCTTCGCCCAGTACAGCAGGATCGACAAGACCGTATTCGACGGCGACGAATGCTGCTATCTCCTTCCTATAGCGGAATCTACGCCGGCAGCCATCGCCGCGATGATCGAACCGTGGACCTGCGTCATCGCCAGCTACATGATCGAAAAGCGGACTGCCCCGCTAAAGGGCGGGAGAATCTTGCTCGCCGGAGAGAAGGACGACGCTAAAGTTTATGAGCCCGGCAAGCTCGTCAAGAACGCCCTGCCCTCCGAAATTATTGTCTTCGGACTCGGCGACGGGAACCTTGCGGCGATCAGGGAGCAGCTGCCCGGCGCAAAGATAGTCCGCCTGGACAATCAGCCCCAGGACGGGGCTTTCGACGACATCTTCATATGCAACATGCGCGGCCGCGCCATGGCGGAGAAGATCGCGGCCTTGGGTTCCAAGAACGCGGTCGTGAGCTTCATAGGCAGATATCCTGCGGAGAAGTGGGGCTTCGATGTCGGCGCGATCCACTACAAGGGATGGTTCTACCAGGGCGCCGATTCGCTCAACCTTTCCGACGCCTACGGCCGCAACGTCCGGGCCGCCCTGAAGAAGGGCGGCGCATGCTGGCTGGTCGGAGGCGCGGGCGCGATGGGGCAGATGCACACCCAGCTCGCCGTCGAATCGCCGGACGGCCCGTCCAGGATACTCGTCACCGACATGGACGACGTCCGCCTCAGGAGCCTCTGCGGCAGACTGGAGGAGAAGGCCAAGTCACGAGGAATTGAGTTCAAGGCGTTGAACCCGAAGAACTTCAAGTCGCCGTCCGAGTTCGAAGCCGAAGTCGCGAAATTCGCAGCGGCGAACGGAGGCTTCGACGACATCGTGATGCTGGTGCCGGTAGTAGCCGTCCTCAACTCATCCGTCCGATTCCTTAAGAAGGACGGCCTCATGAACATATTTGCCGGAATCCCGGCGGGGACATCAGGGCTTCTGGACATCAAGGAAATTTCGGAGAACGGCGTGCGCTATATCGGCGCAAGCGGAAGCCTCACGGCTCACCTCAGGCATACTCTGGAACTGACTGAAAGGAGGAAGATCGATCCGTCCACGGCACTCGCCGCGATCGGCGGAATGCGCGAGCTCAAAAAGGGGCTCGAGGCCGTCGCCAACGCAAAGTTCCCAGGAAAGACCGTCATATTCCCCAACATCGAATCAATGCCGCTCACCGCGCTTACCGATATCGGGACACTAGCGCCCGGACTTGAAAAGACACTCTCGTCCGAAGGTCTTTATACGATGGAGACGGAGAAGGCGCTTTTGAAGAGCAAAGGGTGAATAGATGGGGACAAATGATGGGGACAAACACAGACATCCTGATCCGTGGAAAATAAAAATAATGATTTAATCGGGAGGCGGAACCATGCACGTTATAGAATCGGGGCGGCGAGAAGTCATCAAGATGCCTGTAGAGCAGTTCGGCCTCTACAGGCTGCGCTACGAGGTGCACTGCGCCGCTCAGGCCTATTGGTTCGCGGACTTCTACAATTCCGCGGGCCAGATGAACTACGCCGACAACTACGGCGGGATCGACGCCTGCCCCGACTGGACGCCAGGCGAGTCGGTATTCATGGCGAGGGCGGAAGCGGTCGAAGCGAGGATCGGCCTTCACGCCCTCGACGCGCCGATCCATTTCCGCAACATCATCGTCGAGCATGTCGACGCCGAAAAGGCCAGGCATTGGCAGGACGGAATTGCGCAAATCGTCCCGCCGCTCCCGCCCTCGGCGTCGCCGGAGTTGAACGGTTCCTTGCACGGCCTTGCGGAGCTTCTGCGAAAAGGTGGGACAGTCCGCTGGGTCGGGCTCGGCGACTCGTTGTCAAACGACACGTTGAACGGCCATCCGCACCTCTTTGTCCAGCGGGCCTTCCCCGGACTCACGATCCAGCTCATCCACGGCAACGGCCCGGAAAAATTCTGCACCAACTACCAGAAGGCCGAGGTGCTGCAGCGGCTCGTCTTCAAGCACAGGCCGCATTTCATGACGGTCGGAGGGGCAAGCCACAGGGGCGACATCCCGGCCATCGTCAGCATCGTCCGTCAGACGCGCGCCGCCTGCGGGCAGATCCCGGTTCTATACTTCGACGCCGCCGTCTCCGACGAGACCGATGAGATCAAACAGGGACGCCTCAAGTTCGTCGCCGGCCTCAGGAAGGAGGCCGAACGCGAGAAGTTCGCAGTCGCGGACATCACTGAGGCATGGTGGAATTATGCCGCCGGATGCGGCAGGCCCCTCGACTGGTTCCGCCGCGACGCCTGCCACGGCAACGACAAGGCCAAATACATTCTGGCCAGGCTCCTGGCGGCATGCCTCACGCGGTAATTTTCCGGCGGACTGCGCATTGCCGCTGAATTCATTTGGTTGTGGAGAACGGGCGTCCTGCCGCATCGGTGAAGCGAAGGAAGAAGTCCCATCCGCCGCCTACGTCAACACTCTTCAGTACTATCCTGTTGACGCCCTTCTTAAGGCCGACCTTGACGGAGTAGTCGTTCTCAGGCCTCTTGTCTGCGTCCATCTTCCTGCTGTCCAAGACCAGTTGTCCGTTCAGCCAGACTTTTGTGAAGTCGTCGCCGTCGTCCTTGTCCAAATACATCTTGACATCCGGCTGATCCTCGGCCACCTCGACAGTCGCTACGGCATAAGCCGCGGCCCCCCCGTCGCTCTTGCCCAGCAGCTGCGCCATGTCAAGGCCGACCTGCATGTCGGCGGTCTTGGAATCGACCAGCCTCCATGATGTGCCTTTGGGCGCTTCGGCGGAGAATTTCAGGTTGGCCTCGTCATTGACGAACTCCTTGTCAAGGGCGGCCGCCAGCGAACCGCCCATGTCCGCCTCCTTGTAGAAGAACGGGCCCAGGATATTCCACTTCGATATGAAGTTGTCCCATGAAAGCTTGTCTGCCTTCGCCGCCTTTTCAGGCACCGCAATCTTCACTGTAGGCGCTTCCGCCGCCGGAGCGTTCTCAGACTGAGGATTTACACCCTGCTCCGCCAGCGCCGATACTGCGGCAGAAAGTGCCGCCGCCAGAAACACGACCAATTTTCTTTTCATAGCCTTTGCTCTTTCCATATTGTTATCTGAGCATTCCTCTCATCATTATAATATTATGCCCCATCCCCAGGCAGTCCAGCATCCTAACGAAATTCAAACATTCTTTTCAGAAAATCTGAAATTGCGTCATTCTCTCCGGCCCGCCGGACAGCTTCTCATACAGCTTTCCAATATGCAGGTCCGGCACTTCATTATAGGATCCTTCTGCGCGCAGGCGGCGGCGATGTCATTTATGGTAATCCTGCGCCCCTGCGGCGGCTTCGCCGCGGTGTTGTTCCCGATAAGCGCCGGCCCCTCTTCCGGACAGAGGCTGTAGCGTTTAGACCAGTCGCAGCGGTGGCGTTCGATCTTCGGGATTTTCACCGAGGTGCTGTCCAGGCGTATCTCCATGCTCGCACCGTCGCCCAAGGCGCCCATCGGGCACGAAGTCCGGCAGGAACCGCAATGCTTGCATAGTTCAAGGCCGCAGTCAACCTTGTCGCAGGGCAGTTCGGCGTCGGTGACGACAACGATACGCCTCTGGTGGGGGCCGTATTCGCATGTCAGGAGCGCGCCGCTCTCCCCGATCTGGCCGAGACCGGCCGCCGCCGCCTCGACGGCGTTGCAGCGCGCGTCTGGAAGTTTGCCCCTGGGGGAGTCCACCATCGAACCGATGCCTAGCATGTCCTCGGTGGCGACAGCCTTGTAGCCCATGGCGCTCAGGCAGTTCGCCAGCCTGAAAGCCGCCAAGCGCAGCTCGAACTGCGTCTGATACTGCCAGAACGCGTATGTCCCTATCTGCTGAGTTTTTTTATCTCCTGAATTATCAATCAGTTCCATTGGGAAATGCATCCCGATGACGATGACTGAGCGCGCATCCTCGACATAGTATTCCGGGCCCCTTATCTTTTTCGCGGAATCCCTTTGGACGCTAGGCTGGAAGCTGCCGTGCGGCCCTGCCGACTCGTCCCTTACATATTCCCCCAGCTCGCCCTCGTCCACGTTTTTCCTGAGGTCTTCCACCGTCTTCTCGAAATCCTTTGCGCCCGCGACACCGAACAGCGAAACCAAGCTCTGCTCCGCAACGGATTCCAGCTTCCGCCTGAGCTCGCGCCCGGCAAGCTTCCTGCCTTTCGCGGCAGCGCCGAATTTCTGCGCCGCCGGCGTCGGATCGAGCGGCGCATCCGTCGTGATCGCGCCTGCAAGGACGTCCTTGCCGAACTCCGGCGTCTCAATTCCGCCGCCGTCCGCGCCGACTATTCCCAGCCCGGCCATCTCGCAAAGCCTGAATGCCTCTCCATGGACTGTGTAGGAGGCCGCATGGTATCCGCAGTCTTCGACGATCCTTGCCAACCTCAGAAGAACCTGATGCATAGTGACATATGCCGCATATCCGAATGGAGCCGACACCGATTCCCCCAAGCCGTTCTTGGCGCATAGATCCGACATGCCCGGCGGAAGACGCATCGCCACCGCGACAACTGTGCGCATTCCGGGCGCGTCCTTCAGGACCTTCCTGCCGGTCTCGGACTCGGTGTCCAGCGGGCCGACAAGGCAGATATCCATCCCCATTCGCACCGCCGCGGCGGAAATGTCGTCCCGCATCTTCCTCAGCGTCGGCATGCTGTCCGGATAGCGCCTGTTGATCCTGTTCTGGGCTATCATCTTATCCGAGCGTCCGAAGCTTGGTTTGTGCGTTCGCAGGTGCGGCGGCACGCAGAACTTCTGGCATACGCCGCGTTCGTGGCCCCTCGTCCCTTTGGCGGCGATCTCTTCCAGTATCTCCTTCTCGCCGACCTTCTCGTGCCTCTTCAGGTTTTCGGAGTTGAGGTCCAGGTTGAAATGCTCCGCCCAGGCGCAGCGCCACATGTTCTTGTTCGCATACCTGAAAGTCTTCCCGCCGATCTCAATCTCGTGCGGCTTTCCCAGCTCCTTCTTCAACGCGGAGGTCGGGCAGTGACGCACGCATTCCATGCACATGTCGCAGAGCTTCGGCCCGCCATACATGGGAGTCGGCACAAGATCCGCGTCGGTCACGATCGAAATGAAGCGGCATCTGGCGCCGAATTCGGGAGTTATGGCAAGCCCCGACCACCCTATCTCCGCAAGACCAGCAGCAGCCGCCGCATGGATGTGCGAAAGATCAGGAGCGAAAAGGCTCGGGATTCCCTCGTATTTCCTGTAGCGCCAGATGTTGGACGACGCCACCGGAACCGCCTTGCAGCCGTTCTCGTGCAAAAGGCGCGACGTACGGTATGCGACATGATCCATAAGGCCGTTCTGATCCATCCAGCCGCCCGGACTGCGATCCTGCGGCTCCGGCTCACCGCCCATCTCCGTCCACGTGTCAGTGATATGTATCGCGCCCACGACCACCGTCTTAGAACCGGGGAGTATCGCCTGCGGACTCAGCAGGAACGGCGCGTTCTTCCAGCGCGACACAGGCGCAAACCCCACAAGATCCATCCCCCCGTTCAAAATCTCCGCCTTCACCTTCTCCGTCAAAATCCTGTCCGACATTTCCATATTCTCCTAATTTAATAGCTCCTTAAGCTGTGATGCCGCCTTCAATATCCCATCAACTATCGCGGCAGCCTTAACATCGTCGCACCTGAAGCGCGGCGCATAACATCCTAACGCCGCAATATTTTTCCCTGCCCCGCCCATGACCGGACATGCGAACGCGGATAGCCCTTCCGGCTCCCCGATCATCCTGCAGACACCTTCCCGCCGTATCCCCTCCAGCAGAGGCCGAAGCTTCGCCATGCTCGAAATCCCATCCCAGTTCTTCCCCGGCATCCCGTAGTGCCCTATTATTCGAGTCAGCTCGGCCTCGTCTGAATATGCAGCCAGAACTCTGCCCGTCGGCGATTGGAAAATATTGTGATCCTCGATCTGATCCGTCAGAACCGATATCACCCCTCTCGCCTCGGAGCGCATCACCACCTTCCGCCTGCCGTCGATCAGCGCCGCAAGAACCACGGACTCGCCGAGCTTCTCCGAAAGCCGGGACAGCTGCCGCCCAGCCTTCTCCATCCGTCCCTCGTCGAAAAAAATGTTCACCCGCATGATCGCCAGGCACTTCGGCCCGGGAACATACCGACCGTCCTCCCCCTGCCCCACAAAACCGCACGTCAGCATGCTCTTGACTATGTTGTAGGTCGAGTTCGGAAGCATGTCCATCTCGCGGGCAAGCTCGGAAAGCGACAGCCCCCCGGCCGACCTCCTTTCTATAGCTATCAGTTCAAGAAGCCTCAGCGCCTTCCTGACCGACTGCACCGGAATCTCCCTTTTTGTTTCCATAATATAGAATTCCTTTCTGCATTGTAGGATAATCCGCCCTGCACGCATTGCAAGCACTGAAAATTATTTTTCTGCAAAAAAAAACAGGTCGGGGGTAATCCCTCAGTCTCTCCTCGGAGACAATCGGTGTCGGGGTCGGAATCGCTATCGGGGGCGAAGATATAAACTGGAAATCGATCCCGATTCAGATAGCGACCCCGAAAGCAAAGACTGAGGCATTACGGGAGGGAGGGCATGGATTAATGAATTGGTGGTGGGGATGCAGATTCAAAATATCATCAAAAACGTTTCCTTCATTCAGCCGCCTGTCCTCAACATCCTCCTTCTTACCGCGTACTCCAAGTCCTCAAGGCGGCATTCTCATCGTATATGTTTCAATCCACGCCCCCCACGTGGGAGGCGACCGCAGATGCAAGCAGCAGCAGCGCGCAAAACGGTTTCAATCCACGCCCCCCACGTGGGAGGCGACCGAATCCGGTCGCCAGCTCCGGCAGGATTGTGCCGGTTTCAATCCACGCCCCCCACGTGGGAGGCGACAAGGCTATTTTAATAGCATAATATAGAGCCCGTCTATAAAAATATAAATATTTAACAGAGAAGGACTTGCATGCGCC
>CAZWRV010000028.1:0-66804 GCA_964636325.1 uncultured Victivallaceae bacterium
AACACCCATCCATACAGTCATCCACTTATCCAGTCTCACCATTCTTTACTGCTGAGCAAAAGTTCTTCAAATTTGAAAATACGCAATTTATATTGTATAGTACTAAGGCGGGCTTCGCCCGCAACCCAAAATTCAATGAATTCCATAGACACATGCACGCTTTTGCGCTAGAACTTTTTGAGAAAGTATCCTATCCTGGGACTTTTCTTCGCCTTTAATGCGTTTTCCGACACGAATGTAAGCGGGACTATCGCTGTTGACACGACCTGGAATCTCGCCGACAGCCCCTACATTGTCACCGGTGATGTCATTGTAAACGGCGGAATCACGCTTGCAATTGATCCCGGAGTTGAAGTCAAATTCGACAACGACAAAAGCCTGGTTGTATATGGAATCCTTAATGCCGTCGGAACTTCCGGGCAAAGGATTTCATTCACAGGTACAACCGAGGAGCCGGACTGGTGGAAGTGTATCCTCGTCCGATGGGCCGGTTCCGCCACGTTCGACTACTGCGACGTCTGGTTCGGGGGCTTCTGGAACCACTGCAACATCTGCAAGGCCGACACCGGAACCCTGACCATCAGCAATTCGACCATAGGCGGCTCCTCCAGCGACGGTATCCTGATCGGGAGCAACACTGGGGCAGTGACGGTCACCAGTTCGACTTTTGACTCGAATGCGGACGCCGGAATATGCCTCAGCGGCTCAAACGCGACCGTCGCAGGATGCACTTTCACCGGAAACGCATACGGCGTCGAGCAGGCGCCGCAGTATTTCCTGGACTACAACGCGAACACGTTCACGGACAACACGGCCGCCGAGGCACACGTGTCCAGCAGCGGACATATGTCCACGGATGTGACGTGGACGAAGGGCGGAGGCGATCCATTTGCCGTCGTTGTGGACAATGACATATATGTGGATGCCGGAGCGCTTTTCAAAGTCGCCCCTGGAGTGACCGTGAAGATCGCCGACGACAAAAGCATTGTTGTGAACGGCGAGCTCGAGGCGGCCGGCACGGCCGACGACAGGATAGTCTTCACGGGGACGATCGAGAAGCCTGACTGGTGGAAGAGCATCAATGTTAAGGGCGAAGGTTCCGCCACGTTCGACTACTGCGACGTCTTGTACGGCGGCTTCTGGGATTGCTGCAACATCTGCAAGAGCGGAACCGGAAGCATATCGGTCAGCAATTCGACGATCGGGCATTCGAGCGACGCGGGCATCCTCCTACTAGCGGGATATTCTTCCGCGACATTCGCAAACAACACCTTTGTCGGAAACAACCGCGGCGTCTGGCTCGGCCTCGGCGCCTCCTACGACGATACGGCGGCGACATTCACGGGGAACTCATATGACGTATACGCCGACCAGGGAACAATCACGGCGGGCACTGCAACGGTCTGGGGACCCGGGGCCGGCAACTCCGTCTACCTGGCGAGCTTCAACGCGATCGCCGAAGGGGCGTCACTTACAATCCGCCCTGGCACCGTGGTGAAGTTTCCAAATGACGGCTACTTGGATGTGCAGGGCACATTGAACGCCACTGGCACGGCCGACGCCAGGATAACTTTCACAGGCTCCACCGAGGAGCCGGACTGGTGGAAGTGTATCCTCGTCCGATGGGCCGGTTCCGCCACGTTCGACTACTGCGACGTCTGGTTCGGGGGCTTCTGGAACCACTGCAACATCTGCAAGGCCGACACCGGAACCCTGACTATCAGCAATTCGACCATAGGCGGCTCCTCCTATTACGGACTCCTTGTAGACAGCAATACAGGGGAAATCACCATCACCAATACAACTTTCGATTCGAACGCCTGCTGTGGGATAGACCTGGATGGAGGAACAGCCGTTATCACATCATGCACTTTTACCGGCAACCAGCAGAGCGGGGTTATCCAGAGGCCTCAATATTTCTTTGATTACAACACCAATACGTTCACAGGGAATAAAGACGGCGCCGTATATGTCGTTCCTGGAACCATCTCCTCCGAAGTCACATGGCGGAGATGCGGCGGCGATCAGACGGAGATTACTATCGGAGGCGACATAACTGTAGATGCGAACGGAATTTTAAATATTTTCAAGGGAACCAACCTGAAATTTGCCGAAGGCGTTAAGCTCAATGTCAGCGGTAGCATTAATGCCGCAGGAACGTCTGAAGATCCGATAAGCTTCAATGGATTAGTCGAATCTGGCGGATATTGGGGCTCCGTCTCCATAAAAGATGCGGCGGCAGCCGACATCAATTACTGCAGATTTGCAAACGGCGGCAAGGAGGGTGGCTCTCTACTTGTAAAAAAGGGCTCGGGCACTTTAACTCTTGCCAATTCAAGCTTTTCCAGCTCGGGGGGTAATGGTGTATTGTTTGAAGACAATACTGGAGCCGCCTTGGTGTCCAACTCTGTTTTTACCGGCAGCAGCACCGGGATAAAGGTGGCCTCTTCAAGTTCCAGCCCCGTCCTCCGCAACTGCAGTATTGCGGGAAACACCTTATATTGCCTTACGGCCTCCAACAGCGCCCCGGTGGACGCCAGAATCAACTGGTGGGGAGATGTGACCGGCCCTTATCACTCGCTTAACAATCCGTCGGGCAAGGGCGACAAAATCGTCGGCAATGTGCTCTTCTCGCCTTGGAAGACGGGCACGGGAAATACCGCGGTACTCACGATAGCAGCGTCCCCGGAAGGATGGGGAACAACTAATCCATCCGGAGCCACGACCGTAGCCACGGGTTCAACCACCGCGGTCACGGCGCAAGCCGCAGACACTTATCTGTTCGGTTGGTGGGAACTATCAGGGCAATCTATCCTCGACGATAAATATTCATCTGCCGTGAACGTGACTCTAGGAGGAGATTCCACTTTGACTGCGGTCTTCGTTCCAATTGTGAACTTGACGTTGGCCGCCTCTCCGGCCGCAGGCGGAACAACAGTTCCTTCGGCCGGACAGCTTGTTCAGGTGGGTAAAGGAGTCCCATGCGCAATCTCGGCGACTCCTGCGGAAGGATATGCCTTCGGTGGATGGACAAGCTCTGACGGTGTGACTTTCGACAAATGGTATGCTCCGGAAACAACCGCCATGCTGAATGGGGATGCAACAGTAACGGCAAGCTTCATAACCCCCGTATATCTCACAATGTCAGTAGCGACCGAGGGTACAGGCACCACGTCTCCGCAAAACGGATATGCACACGAAGTCGGAGCAAATATTCCGGTCGAAATTTCCGCAACTCCGGGTCAAGGATATTTGTTCGCAGGATGGAGTTCATCCCAGTATGCCAAGGTCGCCGATCCTACAAGTGCAGAAACAACTGTGACATTGAAGGCGAACTCCACCGTCACCGCAAAATTTACGGTCCCTGTGAACCTGACCTTGTCTTATTACCCTTTGAACGGCGGAACCACAATACCCGATCCCGGAACCTACCAGACAGGAAGCGGTATTCCGTATGAAATCCAGGCCGACCCTTATGACGGCTTTGCATTCGCCAAATGGTCAGTCGTAAGCGGAAACGCCAGCGTGACCGGCATATATTCAGCCTCGACCACCGTCCAAGTCATTACAAATTCCGAAGTCAGGGCCGAATTTGCTCCGGCAGTGATTTTGACTATGGCTGTGTCGCCCGAAGCAGCCGGAACGACAAAGCCCCAGGCTGGGAACAACAATGTGGCGGCTGAAGTTCCGATATCAATAGAAGCTTTCCCATCGGAAGGTTACATCTTCAGCAAATGGACCGGATCCGAATTCGCCCAGATTGCAAACCCGGTGTCTGAACGTACGACCGTGACAATTTCCGCCGACTCGACGGTGACGGCAAACTTCATCAAGGCTTTGGATGTGCCATACACCATAAAATTCTCGTCGAAACATAATGATGTCATTAAGGCGTTTCCCAGCGGCGAACCGGGCGTACCTCCGGATCTCGAGCAGGTTGGAAAGGACTCGTATTCCATTTCGCTTATCCTGGATGTCGGCGGCGTGCCGTTCACGCCGCCCGATCCGAATGACGGCGGAAACGAGGCGCCTGTTCGGTTTGTATTTGGTGAAATGTTCGAGTTTGAACAGGTTCTCGGCGATTTCGAGAAGGGTGAATATGAATTGAAATTCAACAAGCTCAAATATGATTCCCAGAAGGGTGATGCCGCATATGTCTTTGCCGACTACGACCCCTGGTCCATGAGCGAAAATCCGCCTCTCAAGAAGATAGAATCATTCAAGATCAAATGGGACAAAGTGAAGATACAGATCACAATCAAAGGTACCCCCTTCCCAGACGAGGGGATGAATATCTTCGACTTTATGGATTCGGAAGACGGGCCGCTCGAAGGGACAGTCGAAAAATGCTCTCTGATGTTCGGGGATTTCGCATGGGAACTTCCCGGAAATGCGGTTCTCGAATATGAAGGTTCTAAAAAGACCAAGTTCACCACGAAGGGTTCGAAGGATGATCCTATCGAGTTCGAGCTTGTCACTTGGAAAGTGAATCAGAAGAAACAATGAAAATCGTGAGACTGCGGCGCATCCTTGAACATATACTCCTTTAAGCTGAAAAATTTACATTTTTGATTGCGGAGATTTCGGGAATTGCCGTATTCTGAGAGGCCGCCGATGCTGGGGTATCGAAGGCTCTCGAAGGGTGCGGAGCAAAACCGAAAGACCGCAACCGCCTTGCGGCTAGCATCTTTGGGCCGTATTTTTTCGTACCTTCCTCGGACGGCATTTCTGTCGCCACTCAGTCGGAACGAAAAAATCCAATCCCAAATCTTGCTCGTCAAAATGTAAATTTTCACGCTAAAGGAGTATAACGTTCATATGCCGCCCGCTGTAGGACAAAACGATGACATTGCGCGAGCGGATTGAGACGGTTTTCCGGGGCGGGACGCCGGACGCGATGGTATTTTTCGGTGACTTGACCTACTGGTACGGGGCGCACCGCCAAATCGGCGATCTGCCGGACCGCTGGAAGGGCGAACGCGGCATCGGGCGGCTCCACTGGGACTACAAATACATCATGGAGAACCGCGAATATTTCCCCTGTCCGGAGCAACTTGAGAAAATTGACAAGGACTACGGTGACTCCGAAGCCGGTGGACGACGTCGCCCTCGAAGACCTTCGAGGGATGGCCGGCCCCGACATTCTCCTCCTCGGCGGACTCCCCGGCGCGATGTTCGCGCCGCCGTTCGACGCCAAGTCCATGGAGAAGCACGTGAAGGAGATCATCCGCATCCATAAGGATTCGGGCAAGTTCATGCTCGGAGTCGCCGACCAGGTTCCGCCCAACGGCGACATCACTCTGGTGAAGCTGATCAGCGGCCTCGTCGAGGAATACGGCAGATATTGAAATTTTACGGAAAGAAAAATTTCAATCCCTTGTCCGGATATTTTTGATGGCCTTGCACAAGGGGTTGCATTCGTCCTCGAAATCTTCATCTTTGAACTGATATTTCCCTGCAAGCTCGATTAGCGCGGGCAGGGCAGGCAGGGCCGCCGGACCGAATTTCTTTAAGACATGGCAGACCCTTTCGTGCCTGCCGTTGTAGCTCCAGTCGGGATCGTATTCCTCGAACGAATCAAGCTGGTCAACCAGGGCTGGAATGGCGATCTCCGAACTTCACAAAATATCCCAGGGCCATGATGGCATTCCGACGAATATCTTCTTTGGGAAGTCGGGGCTGTTGACCGCCGCCTTCACGGCGTCCCGGAAAGAAATCCGCTGACGGTCAGGATCAGGAAACTCCACATCTTCAAGTACTGCATGAATTACAGAGTTCCGTCATGCAGCAATTGCGCTAGATCATGGAATGGAATGACTTCGATGCCGTCCTTTGTGCGGAGCCGCGGGCCTTCAGGATATACCAGCAGGCGACGGCGCATTCCTTTGAGATCTGCAACAGCCCGGAGGCCTTTGCCCCAGGATTCCGTCCAATTCCTGCCGCACTTCACTTCTATGGCTATCAGCTCCGATCCGCGGACCAGCAGGAAATCGACTTTGGTTCCGCCGCTGCTGGGCGCCCAGTAGTGCATGTCATCAAAAGAATTTCCGCAGTCCCTGTATGTGCGGAGAAGTTGTGCTACCAGGCCTTCGAAAAGACTGCCGCGTTCCTCCGGCATCACGGTTCCATCGGCACGCTTCATAATGCGCACCAGTCCGGGATCGCACCAGTAGAGTTTTGGATGTTTCCGCTCGCGCACTCTCAGCTTCGCCTCGTATGCGGGCAGGCGGAAACACAGGAGCGTCTCCTCGAGGATGTCCAGGTATCCGAGGACTGTCGTCCGTGACGCCTGCGCTTCGCTTGCTATGTTGCTGGTGTTTATTGCCTGCCCATGAAATATTGCCGCCAACGGCAGGAAACGTGAAAAGGCAGGAAGGTTGCGCACCAACGCTTCACCATGGATTTCCTCCTTCAGATAAAGCTGTGCGTAAGCCGTAAGGGTTCCCTTCCGATCTTCCGCACCCCATACCACAGGAAGAAGACCATATTGAAGCGCTGATTCCAACTCAAAACGTCCCCCCAGTTCGGCCGGTACAAACGGATGCATATGCCTCATAAGCGCCCTGCCGGCCAAAAGATTCACTCCGGCCCGTTTCAATTTCCGGGCGCTCGAACCGCAAAGAACGAAGCGCATATGCCGTTCTTCGATGAAACGGTGCACCTCGTTCAGCAAGTTCGGAAGACGCTGGATTTCATCCACCACCACCCATGAAGTTTCCGGCAGGGCCTGCAGCTGAGCTGCGAAAAGTGCCGGATTGGCGAGCAAAGACTGATAAAGCGATTCGTCAAGCAGATTGACAACATGGGCCTGCGGAAATTCGTGACGCAGCCAGGTAGTCTTGCCTGTTCCTCTAGGACCCAGAAGGAAAAAGCTTTGTGCCGGTGCCTTTAGAATACGATCGTAATACATAATGGACACCTTGCCGTCATTTTTTTAGGATTAATGACAACAATATATGCATAATACAAAAATATCAAGATGCCCAGATGCTTTTTCTAACTTCAAGATCGTTGCATTACGTCCGTTTCTCAGCGTCCTCGTCCTTTTTGTAGTATTCCGGATAGTGCTCCTTCATGCATTTGGGGCAGTAGCCGTGGCTGAACTGCGCGTCGGTGTGTTCGGAAATATAAGCCTCAAGCTGGTTCCAGTAGCCCTTGTCGTCCCTGATCTTCTTGCATATCGCGCATATCGGGACTATTCCGCGTAGGGTTTCCAGTTTGTTCTGGTATGTCTTGAATATCGCGAACATCAGTATGAGTACGACGGCGGTGGCTGCGGCGCAAATGAATATGTTGGCGACCAGCACGCTGAATATGCGCCTCGTCGTCCTGCTTTCGTCCTGTTCGACGACAAGGCACCACTGGAATTCGTTGATGTAGCGAATGTTTATATGGACTGTCTTCCCGTCCCTCTCATACGCCGTCGATTTTTGGTCGCTGCCCTTGATTCCCGCAATCAGGTCGGAGGGGAAATCGAGCTGGGAGATGTTCTTTGCGCCCAAATGTTCGTTTTGTTTATCATGGAGGCGTCCAAGATTAGCTGTTAAAGCTAGCTTCGCCGCCATGAAAATCAAGCCTGAAACTCAGAGCCAGCCGGTGGCCTTGGCGAGGAGCTTCGTGTAGTAGACGAAGTTGTCCCAGGACACGTCTGAAGGGACGCCGTGGTCGCATGACGGGATGAAGCCGCCGCTTCTGATAACCGGTTCGATCCGCCTGATTTCGTCCTCGATGACTTTTCCGCCCTTGGCCATGGCGCGCTTGTCGACCCCGCCTCTGTAGGCAATGTTTTTGCCGAACTGCCTCCTGAATGCCACGATGTCGTTTCCCGCGGCCACCTCGATCGGATCGCAGACGTTGATTCCGGCCTCTATCCATATTGGGATCAGTTCGCCGATGAAGCCGTCTGAGTCCATCGAATAGATCGGGACACCGGCCTTCCTGGCAATCTCGCCCCATCTCTTCCATGTGGGAAGCAGAAATTCGCGTGTCATCGCCGGGGAGATCATGGAGAATGACTTGTACGCCATGTCCTCGGAAATATGCACGGAGTCGGGGACAAAACTCTGCAAGGCCCTTTCAAGCAGTTTTGCGACGTATTCCTCCCAGAAGGAAATCATCTCCTTCGCGAAGTCCGGATCGTCGTGCAGCATCATGCAGAGCTGCTCGAAGCCGCACCATTCGCGGAGCTGCCAGAAGGGGCCGGAGAAATGGAATTCGGCGAAGGAGCTCCTGTCCTTGAGGCGCTTTCCGAGCGCAGCCGGATTTTCCGGCAGTCGTGACGGCTCCATCGGATCATACCTCCTCTTCATGTCCTCCCAGTCGGAACGGCTCTCGACCGGACACTTTATCCAGCGGCGCGTCACGAAGTCTATTGCATTGCGGAGGTATTCGACCGTAAACTCATTACCTATCTCGCAGATGTTCCCCTTCCAGTCCTGGACTATCTGGGAGTCGGCCTTCCTTTCGATGACCTTCTCCTCGAACTGCGGCATCATCCTCTCGTTCACCCAGAAATATTCCTGATCGCCCTTTTCCCATTCGAGCTTTCCGCCAGCCTGCCGGTATGCGAACTCGGCGATGTCCTGCACGTCCCTGGGCAGTCCCTGGGAGTACCAAGCCTCGCGCGTGGACTTCCTTCCGCCTCCCGGCGCAAGCGGTATCCTGTCCGGTTTCCCGAAAAGAAGAGTTTCAAGCTGTCTCTGGCGTCCGTTCATGGCTGATCTCCTTTGATCATTTATATGTATTATTCTATCTGAACATTCTGGTTTAATTTCTTTCGGATATTATATTTCTTTCCAATATGCTAATCAAGCTTAAGAGGTATGGACAAATCAATCATAATTATGCAATTTTCGAACATGAAAAAGAAAATTGACACCTGCCGGTCGGACGTGTTCAGGACGCCTTCGGCCGCGGAACGGGAACTCGGTCTCTGGGTAGACAGGATAGGTTCCAAGGCCGTGGACGGCCGACCGGGCGTAACTGTCTTCAGGATATTCGGGCTTTACGCGGCAGTATTCGTGGAGTCTGGCACGGGCCGTTATGTCTCCACGGAATCTTCGCCGAAAAGAGTCCGGCAGGGCGACGTGATAATTGTCTTCCCGGATATTCCGCACGCATATTTCCCCGACAGTGAATGGTCCACGAAATGGGTGGTGTGGGGCGGTCCGGAGGCGCAGGCTCTTGAAAGGACAGGGTTTGTCTCGAGGGCTGAGAACATATTCCAGGACGTTTCTGGCACCGTATCTAAGGCTTTCGAGTCCCTCTCGGGCTGCATGGGGCGTGAGGACATCGCCTCTATAATCGAAAGGAAGAAGCTGCTTCTCGGAATGATACAGGAGCTTTATCTGGCCCGGACTGGCGCGGGGACGGAGACCAACGGTACGGACGCGAGAATCCGCAGTGCCGTTCGCAGACTGGAGGCCGGCCTCGGCTCCGATGCTTCGATCAAGGAGCTCGCCAAAAGCAGCGGATTAAGCGAGGTCCACTTCAGGCGCCTCTTCAGGAAATCCACAGGCAGGAGTCCGGCCGAGTTCATCATTTCAATGAGGATATCCAAGGCCAAGGAATACCTTGCCAGGGGCATGCCGGTCAAGGAGGTCGCGGAAAGGCTAGGATACCGTGATCAGTTCTATTTCATGAAATCGTTCCGCAGGCATGCGGGCACGACTCCGGCCAGGTTCAGGAAAAGCCTTGACGGCGATCCGTTCCAGACGTGAAAAAATCGCGAAAACTGCTCCTCCCGCATGGCAAATACCCCCGCCGCCGCTATATTGCAAAATTTACTGCGATGAAAAGACAGTATTCTCCGTCCGGGGCGGCGCGCGGACTGCGGCCGCGGAAGAGGCCGGAACATGGACGAATTCAGCAAACTGCGCCCTTTTGCTGAATTCATACTGGATGAACATCGCAGCCGAGCGGCTTGAAAAGCATAATCCTCTGATATACAAGGAGTTGATAATGTCCGAAGAAGAAAAGAAGAACGGGATCGGGAACGGCGGCAAGGAATACACCGCCGATGAGATAGACGTCCTCAAAGGGCTTGAGGCCGTCCGGAAGCGTCCGGCGATGTATATCGGAGACACCGGACAGCGCGGACTCCACCATCTCGTGTACGAAGTGGTGGACAACAGCATCGACGAGGCCCTCGCGGGATACGCGCAGAACATCGACGTCATAATCCATGTGGACAACAGCGTGACCGTCAGCGACGACGGGCGCGGCATCCCTGTTGATATGCACAAGGAGGAGAACAAGCCCGCGCTGGAGGTTGTGATGACTATGCTCCACGCCGGAGGCAAGTTCGACCGCGACGCCTACAAGGTCTCGGGCGGACTGCACGGAGTCGGCGTCTCCTGCGTCAACGCGCTGAGCGAATGGATGGAGGTCGAAGTCCGGAGGGACGGCTTCCTCTACCACATCAGGTTCGAAAGGGGCGTCACCGTTAGCCCGATGGCAAAGATACGCCCGAGCACAGGCAAAGGCACAAAGGTGACCTTCAAGCCCGATGGAACCGTCTTCGAGACGACAGTCTACGAATGGGAGATCCTGGCGAAGAGGATACGCGACCTGGCGTTCCTCAACAGGGGGCTCAAGATATCCCTCAAGGACGAGCGCACGGAGGGCGAACCGCGCTACGAGCTCTTCCACTACGAGGGCGGGATCGTGGAGTTCGTCAAGCACATCAACGCCAACAAGGCAGTGCTGCACCAGGACGTCGTCTACTTCAACAAGTTCCGCGAGGACGTGGAGGTCGAGCTTGCGATGCAGTACAACGACGGGTTCATCGAGAACATATTCAGCTACGCCAACAACATCAACACCATAGAGGGCGGAACGCACCTCTCAGGATTCCAGGCAGCGCTCACCAGGACGATCAACAACTACGCCAAGGAGCGGGGCTACCTCAAGAACGAGAAGCCCATGACCGGAAGCGACACGCGCGAGGGGCTTTCCGCCGTGATCAGCGTCAAGATCAGGGAGCCGCAGTTCGAGGGCCAGACCAAGACCAAGCTCGGGAACAGCGAGGTCAGGGGTATTGTCGAATCCATCATCAACGACGGCCTCGGCGCATACCTCGAGGAGAACCCGCAGACCGCCAAGGACATCATAAACAAGTCTCTCACCGCCGCCAGGGCCCGCGAGGCAGCGCGCAAGGCCCGCGAACTGGTGCAGCGCAAGGGCGCTCTCGACTCGTTCTCGCTGCCAGGCAAGCTCGCCGACTGCTCCGAGAAGGATCCGGCAAAGTGCGAGATATACATCGTCGAGGGCGACTCCGCAGGCGGCTCCGCCAAGCAGGGCCGGGACAGCTCCTTCCAGGCGATACTGCCCATACGAGGAAAGCTCCTCAACGTTGAAAAGGCCAGGCTCGACAAGATACTGCAGAACAAGGAGATTCAGTCGCTGATCGCCGCCGTCGGATGCGGCGTCGGCCAGGACGAGTTCGACATTTCGAAGGCCCGCTACCACAGGGTCATCATCATGACCGACGCGGACGTGGACGGCTCGCACATCAGGACGCTCCTGCTCACGTTCATCTACAGGCAGATGAAGCAGCTCATAGAGAACGGATTCGTCTTCATAGCCAAGCCCCCCCTCTTCAAGGTCAGGAAGAAGAAGAAGGAGAGCTATATAGACACCGAGGAGCAGCTCGACAGGTATCTCCTGGAACTCGCCCACGACGACATCGAGTTGGAGAACCCCGACGGCTCCAGCTTCCCCAAGGAGAACATCGGCGAACTCTACGAGATACTGAGCTCCGCCAACCAGACATCATCGAGCCTGCACAGGCACGGAATCCTCCCGGACGAATATTTCGCCAGAATGAACTCGGACGGCAAGTTCCCCACCGCGAAGATCATCGTAGACGAGGATGACGGATCCACCACAGAGAAATTCGTCTACTCCGACCAGGAGGAGATACAGTTCCTAGACGAGGCGCAGAAGCGCCTCAAGAAGCCGGAGGAGGAGCCCGCGCCGAAGACCGACGAACCGGCGCCCCCCGGAGGAGGCGCGGCTCCAGCTCCGGCCCCGCAGCCCGAGGGGGGCAGGGACAAGATCCACCCGGCCATAGAGATCATCAGCATCTACGAGGCGTCCATGTGCGAGAACCTCATGGCCAAGATGAAAAAGTTCAGCCTCAAGCTTACGGACATCTACACCGGCGACAAGACGCTCTTCAGGATAAAGTCCGGGGACAGCGTAACGGAAGTGCCCTCGCTCGCAGGCCTCTTCGAGCAGATCAAGCTCGTCGGAAGGCAGGGCCTACAGATCCAGCGCTACAAGGGCCTCGGCGAAATGAACGCCGAACAGCTCTGGGAGACGACCATGGATCCGCTGCGTAGGAAGATGATCAAGGTCACCATGGAGGACGCCTACGAGGCCGAAAGAATATTCACGCTGCTCATGGGCGACGACGTCGAGCCCCGCCGCGAATATATCGAAAGGAACGCCGCCGGGGTCAAGGACCTGGACATTTGAACGCCCGATGCCATACCAGTCAAACAATGTAAGAACGGTGTCCGGAAGATTCACCAGATACTACGGCATTTTCGACCATGTATTCATCCTGCTCCTGCTGATCCTGGCGGCAGGCCTTGTCACCATACTATATTTCATCTACCGGAATTTCCTGGACGAGAAGCGGAGCGCCTTCGAGAACGAGGCACAGTATGCCGTCAAGATATACGGGAACCTCATACGGGACGAGCTCAGCAGGGTCTCCGTCAACATCCGGAAGCTGTCGGAAAACAGGTCCGTCGCCGAATTCGACGATGAGGGCGTCCGCGTCTTCAAGGAATTCTTCAGCTTCCTCAAGGACGGCAACTACGTCCTGTACCTGGCGAGGATCGGCGCCGACGGGACAATGCTCTGCACCGTGCCGGAGACGGATCTGGTTGGAAAGGACGTCGCCGACGGCTTCAGCTTCTCGGAAACCAAGAAGGGCGGGAGCCCTATCCTGTCCGAATACAAGAAATCCATCTTCGGCGTAAAAACCGTCCAAATCGAATGCCCCGTCCTCGACTCCGAAGGGAACAGCATGGGCGGAATCTGCGCCGTCCTGGACATCGACTCCCTGGCACGCAGCTACCTCGGAAGCGCGCAGGTGAGGAACGTAGGCAGGGCCTGGATCGTCGACGGCAGCGGAAACCTCATCCTTTCACCAGTATATTCGGAGAAGTCGCTCAAGGTATCCCTGCTCACCGAAGTCCGCACCTCGCTCCTCGACGAGATCAAGAAGTCCGGAGACGGAATCACCAAGTACAGCCTTATTGAGAAGGGCGGAAGTTCCGAGCGCCTCCTCGCCTTCAGCAGGATAAGGTTCGGCGAAAGCAGTTCCTGGTATGTGTGCCTAGACGCCACCCCCGACGAAATATTCGGATCGCTGCCAAGGTTCGAACTGTTTGAAAAATACTACCTTTATCCGGTCGTGTCTTTCATCCTGATGGCGTCCATTATCATCGTAGGCTACAGGATGCTCGCCCGTTACTATACGGGGCTCCTCCGCGAACAGCTCTGCCAGAACCAGAAGCTCGAGACCATGTCCCTCTTCGTGAACGGCCTGGCGCACGACTTCAACAACATCGTGCAGCTAATGTCTGGAATCGCATTCATACTGAAGGAGAACAACGGGCAGGCCACCGAAAAGGAGATAAAGCTGATACAGGACCTCAGCGAAAAGTCCTTCAAGCTCACAAACCAGCTCCACAACTTCGCCAAGGAGAAGCAGCACGGCCTGGAACTGATAAACATCAACACCTCGATACAGCAGCTGCTCAACCTGATACAGCACGTCGTCGGGAGAAAGATAACTGTCAGAACCGAGCTGGACGACAGGATCAGGGCGATCCACATGAACCCGGTCCACCTAGAGGAAATACTCATGAACCTTTGCATAAACGCCCACGACGCCATGCCCGGCGGAGGAATACTTACGCTGAAGACCGAACTGGTCACTGGCGCGGACGCGGGCATCGGAAAGAAGGACAGGAACTACATAAGGCTAACCGTCTCGGACACAGGGCACGGCGTCCCGAAGGACATCCAGAAAAGAGTTTTCGACCCCTTCTTCAGCACCAAGGGCAACAAGGGCACGGGCCTCGGCCTCTCCACCGTGTCCATGATACTAAAGGAGATCGAAGGGGATATACGGCTTGAATCCCCCTCTGACAAGGGGGCAAAGTTCATAGTATATATTCCGGCGTGACAGTAGAGAATAAGGCGCGGTGCGATGATTGGATGAGAGGAAAAGTAAATATTCAGTGAACTACGCCCTTTCACTGAATATTTACCTTGGAAAAATGCAAAATCCAAATGGTTTCTGCCAAATACTGGTGGAGGACCGTGAAAATTCTCGGCTTTGGGTATAAAAAAGAACGATTTTGCATTTTTCTTTAAGTATGAATTCAGCAAAAGGGCGTAGTTTGCTAAATTCATACGGAAGAGATTTCTAAGCTTCCTGCGGCCATTCTTTTTTAAGGAGAAACAAACCATGGCGAAACGTTCAAGGCGCAGCGTCAAGACGCTGATACTAACCGGCTTCGGCCTCAACTGCGAGGCGGAGACGTCGGCAGCCTTCAAATACTGCGGCGCCGCCCCCGAGCAGATCCACCTGAACGATCTGCTGGCCGACGGGCGCCGGCTGTCCAAGTTCCACGTGCTCGTATTCATCGGCGGCTTCTCGTTCGGCGACCATCTCGGAGCCGGAACCGTCTTTGCAAACAGGATCAAATCCAGAGTCAGGAAGGAGCTTGAGGCTTTTGTCGCCGACGGAAAGCTTGTCATTGGAATCTGCAACGGCTTCCAGACCCTGACCCGTCTCGGGCTGGTTCCAGCCCTCGGCGGAAAATATTTCGTCCAGCAGGCCGCGCTGGCCCACAACGACAGCGGCGTCTTCCACGACGGCTGGGTGAGCCTCAAGGCGGAAAAGAAATGCCCATGCGTCTTCACGAAAGGGCTCGGCGTCCTCCGCCTCCCGGTCAGGCATGGCGAAGGAAAGTTCGTCGCCGACAACAGGACTTTGGCGGAAATGGAGAGGAAACACCTGGTATCTCTCCGCTACTGCGATCCGAAGGGCAGGACAGGCAAGGGTGTCCCCTTCAACCCCAACGGCTCGTTAAACGACATCGCCGGAATCTGCGATGAGACAGGCCGCATCTTCGGACTCATGCCGCATCCCGAAGCATTCCTTTCCCCCTTCAACGCCCCCGACTGGACGTTGAAAAGGCTCGAAGGAAAGCTGCCTAAGGAAGGCGAAGGCGTCGCAATCTTCAGGAATGCCGTCAATTTCGCCTCACAAAACCTCTTGTGAGTCAACTTGCAAATTTATTGTTGAATTTGTTTAAGAAAGGGGCACGCCTATGAAGCTGCAGAACTGGGAAGCGAAAAGGGCTCAGATCAGGAGGAAGTTCCAGGAAAAGCTGAAGCAGAACCCGGGGCTGGGCAGGGAGAAGATCAAGCTTTCCTGGAGCAACTGGGGCTTCGGCATGGAGAAGCTGGAGGCCAGCGCCAGAAGGCTGGCAAAACACGGCGTCGGATACATCGAGCTCCATGGCAACCGCTACGGCAGTGATCTCGGCTACAAGGCCAAGGATGTCCTCGCCGCACTCGAGCCGCACGGCATAAAGGTGGCGGGAGTCTGCGGGATGTACGGGCCCGAAAACGACTTCGCCAGCAACTCCGGAATCCGCAGGCAGAACGCCATTGACTATACCAGACGCCAAATCGAGCTCTGCGCCGAAACCGGCGGCACCTACATGCTCGTCGTTCCCGCCGCCGTCGGCAGGCCCGCAGCATACGACAGCTCCGAATTCGCAAGATCCGCCGAAACCCTCGCGCTTGTAGGAGATGAGTTCGCCAAGGCGGGTATAAAGGCGGCCGTCGAGCCCATCAGATCGGCGGAAGTCAGCATCGTCCATACGTTCGCCGAAGCCGAAAAATACATCAAGGCAGTCAACTCACCAGGAGTCCAGCACATCAACGGCGACGTCTACCACATGCAGTCGGAGGAAAGCAGCATCGCGGCCACCATAGTCAAATACGGGCAAAGGCTGATAAATCTGCACATGGCCGACTCCAACCGCTGCGCGCTCGGCGACGGATCCATGGATCTGGACACCATCATCATGGCGCTATACTTAATCGGCTACAACGAGGGTGAAAAGTACGCGACGCCGGAGCCGCTCGGCCCCGGCGGCGACCCCTACCCAGCCATGTTCGGGATGCCCGACAAGGCCTCGCTCGACGCGCTTGTGGGAAAGAGCGTGAAATATTTCCGCGAACGGGAAAAATCCATTTTCGCCCAAGAAATCTGAAATCATTTCTTTTCCGGCTCAAGCGTGAGGAGATCCTTGGATATCTCCTCGAGGGCGATGTTGAGCTGGCTCTGCTCCTGGGTCTTCACCATCGGTCGGGCACCCCTGGAGATGTGCCTAGCCCTTCTTGAGGCGGCGATCACGAGCTTCCTCGGATCTGGGATTTTCTTGCGCGCTTCGCTAAGCAATTTTTCGTTTATCATATCTGTTCCCTCACCTTTGTCAGTTTTTTCAGTAGTCTATTATTTCGCGGTGGCGGTCTATCGTCGTGAAATCGTTGCTCATTGTCTTCTGGTATCTGGCCTCGAACTCCGGCAGGGCGTCGACGACGAACTTTTCGGCAAGGACCTCCCTCTGAGTATTCTTGATCGCGTCGCGTATCATGAGGTAGCCTGTGTAAAGGTAGATTTCATTTTCCACTAGGTTCCTGGCCATGATGTCATGGTAGTTGGAGTCGCGTTTGTCGGCAACGAACTTCACGGCCTCGTTCTGCTTCCTCCTCATCCCGTCGAGGATACCCTTCATCCTCTGCAGGACACCTTCGCATCCGAGCTTCGACAGCTCGTCCATTGAACGGTCGAGGGTCCTCTGCAGAACGCCGCCGATCGCGGCGACCACCTGCAGCTGGGTCGTCCCCTCGTAGATGTTGGTTATCCTGGCGTCGCGGTAGTAGCGTTCGGCGTTGAAGTCGTGCATGAAGCCGGTTCCGCCATGTATCTGTATGCAGTCGTATGAGACCTGGTTGGCGATTTCGGTGCAGAAGGCCTTCGCCATCGGCGTCAGTACCGCCGCAACCTTCGAATAATATTTCGCCTTGTCGCGGACTTCCTGAGGGAGCTTCATCGGATCGGCGGCATGTTCTGTCAGCTGCGTGTAGCAGTTGCGGAGGTCGACGACCTTCGTCGTCTCATAGAGCAGCGTCCGCGCCGCGACAGTCTTCATCTTCATCCTGGTCAGCATGTCGTAGATGGCCGGGAACTTGTCGATGCTCTGCTTGAACTGCTCGCGCTCGGAGGCGTATTTCCTGGCCTCCCTGTACGCCGCCTCGGCTATTCCCAGCCCTTGGCCGGCGATAGCGACGCGCGCGCCGTTCATCAGCGACATGATGTATTTCGTGAGCCCCCTCCTGCGCTGGCCGCAGAGCTCGGCGGGAACATGGTTGTACTGCAGCTCGCAGGTGGCGACGCCGTGGATTCCAAGCTTGTGCTCGATACGGCGGACGACGAGCTGGGGACAGGCTTCGCAGATGAACATCGAAAGGCCGCGGCCGTCGGTTGAGCCCTCCTCGGAACGCGCCAGCACGAGATGAACCTTCGCGCAGCCGTTCGTTATAAAACGCTTCATGCCGTCCAGATACCACTGCCCGGTCTTGGGATCCTGCGTGGCCTTCAGCCTGACCGACTGCAGGTCGGAACCGGAGTCGGGTTCGGTCAGATCCATCGAACCGTCATATTCGCCGGACGCGAACTTCGGAAGGTACTTGAGCCTCTGCTCCTCGCTGCCGAACTCGCAAATCGTCTCGGATATGTCCTGGAGACCGAATAGGTTCTGCAGGCTTGCGTCCGCCCTTGAGACCATTTCGGTCATCATCGTATAGATGGTGTTCGGAAAGTTGAGGCCGCCGTATCTGTATGGCAGCATAACTCCCATGACTCCCGCATGCTTGAGATCGCGGAGGTTCTTCTGAGTCAGCGGATGATATGTGACCTTGTTGTTCTCGAAGTGCGGCCCCTCCTCGTCCACCTGCCTGGAGCGCGGATCGATGTTTTCGCCGGTTACTTCCCCTATCACCTCCAAAACGCGCCTGTAGTTGTCTATCGCATCCGCATAGTTCGCCGGGGCATGGTCGAACTTCTGGCAGGCCTTGTAGCCTTCCTCGCGCATGGACACGACCTCCTTGAGGTCTATGTTGTCCAGCGTGAACTGAAGATCCTTGTTGTCAAGATAGAAATTGCTCATTGCCGTGGTCTCCACAGATTAAACTTTTGCCTTGAACGCCTTGATCATCTTCGGAATGACATCGTTGATGTCTCCGACTATCCCGTAATGGGCTATAGAGAAGATCGGCGCGTCCGGATCGCTGTTGATGGCGATGATCTTTCCGCTCTCGGCCATGCCGGCGCGGTGCTGGACCGAACCGCTTATCCCGCAGGCGATGTAGAGCTTAGGCCTGACCGTCACGCCCGTCTGGCCGACCTGATGGTCGTGGTCTATCCAGCCGGCGTCGACAGCCGCGCGCGAGGCCCCCACCTGCGCGCCGATCGCCTTCGCAAACTCATAAATCAGCTTGAAGTTCTCCTTGGTGCCGACTCCATAGCCGCCTGAAACGATGATCTGCGCGGCAGGCAGATTGACCGACTTCTCCTTCTGGACGCGCTCGATCACCTTGATGACCGTGTCGCGCTCGTCGAGGACAGGCTTCACATGGACCGTCTCGCCCTTGCGGGACGTCACAGGCTCGTCCATCTTCATGACGCCGGGACGGACCGTAACCATCTGCGGATCTTCCCACGTGTTCACGATGGTCGCGATTATGTTTCCGCCGAACGCCGGACGTATCTGCATCAGCTTGTCCTTGTAGAACTTCTTGTTGACCTTGTCGTCGAAGTCGTCGATTTTCAGGTCCGTACAGTCCGCCGTAAGGCCGGCGAGCAGCGTCGAGGCGACGCGCGGAGCAAGCTCCCTGCCCTTCGGAGTTGCGCCGAAAAGCAGGATGTTGGGCTTGTGCTTCCTCACGAGATCGACAACAGACTTGGCGTATGGGAGGACCGTGAACGGCTCCAGGCGGGGATCCTCCACCAAAAACACCTTCTCGCAGCCGTAATGGAAAAGCGTGTCTACCGAGCTCTTGAGGTTGTTCCCGAGGAGGACGCCCTCTGTCTTGACGCCAAGCTTCTTCGCCAGCTCGCGGCCCTTGCAGACAAGCTCCAGGCTGACCGTCGCAATCTTGCCGCCTTCCTGCTCGATGAAAACCCAGACATTTCCGATTTTTGCAGACATATTAATCACCCTAATGTATGATCTTCTATGAGTTCATGGATCAGCCCGCCTATTCCGGCCTCCGTGGGCTCTATTTTCTTGAATCCGGATCCGGTGAGTACGACGCTCATTATCTCCTTGACCTTGGTGGGCGACCCCTTCAGACCAATTCTTTCAGTCTCGGCTCCTATGTCGGCGTAACCCCACTCGTTGATCCAAAGGCCCTTCTCCTTGAGCTTCTCCTCCTCCTCGGCGAGCGCCTCGGCGTCGGTATAGTTCTCCCCGGCATGCGCCGCTACAAGCTCAGAGCGGGTCTTGGCCTTCTTGTATTTCATAACCCTGAGGGCGTTCGGGGGACGCGGTTCGTTGGCGTCTACCACCGAAAGAAGGCATGGAAGCGGCGATTCGAGCACCTCGTAGCCCCCTTCGATCGCGCGCCTGGCGACAATCTTGCTCTTCGTAAGCGAAACTACATCCTCGACGTAAAGTATCTGTGGTATGTCGAGCTTTTCAGCACATTGCGGCCCTACCTGCGCGGTGTCGCCGTCGATCGCCTGCCTGCCGCAGATCACCAGGTCGAAATTGCCCAGCTTCTTCGCGCAGCAGCTCAAGGTGTAGCCCGTGGCCAGCGTGTCCGCTCCCGCGAAGCTCCTGTCCGTCAGGAGAATGGTCTCGTCAGCGCCCCTGTACAGGGCTGCGCGCAGCACCTCGGCCGCCTTCGGCGGACCCATTGTGCCTACAGTAACCTTCGCGCCGTAGCGCTCCTTCAGCTGCAGCGCAAGCTCCAGCGCGTTCAAGTCCTCCGGATTGAATATCGCCGGCAGGGCGGCACGGTTGACCGTCCCCTCCGGCGTCATCGCCTGCCCCGTGATGTTCTTCGTGTCGGGCACCTGCTTCACGAAAACGATTATAGAGAAGTTCACTTTCCTGTCCTTTCTATATATGTGCGGACGAAAAAACACAAAAAGCTATAATATATTATTGTTGCAGTATAAAACCAGCCGGGATACAAGGAAAATCAAGGAAAAACTCTCAGCGCATATGACGAAAAAATAACTGGGGGGTCATTTGACCGTGACGGTGAATTTTTCCGATCCGCCGGAGACGTCGAGGCCGTTCTTGTCGACGGCCTGGAGTTCGAAGACATATTTCCCCTTGCTTTCAAGGTGGAAGTCGTGCTTGAATTCATACCCTGAGTAGTAGAAATTTTGCTGTGACGGGCTGTATTTTCTGCCGAGGCGCACGGCCTTTGTCTCCTCGAAGACGACGGTTTTGCCGGAGGTGACGGTGTATCTTATATTGTCGATATAGTTGTCGGCGCTGTAGAATTCGTAGTTGGAAAACTTATCATCGTCGGGGAACGGTGTGACTACGGTATCTTCTGCTTATCGTATATGTGCCGCCCCCGTAATTTTCAGCAGGGACGAGGAAATAGCCGGCAAACGGATCCCAGAACTTCCGGAGGCAGTGCTGAGATGCGTAGCTGAACAATTTCTTCTTGTGCGTGTCCTCCGGCCTGAAAGGGCTGAATATCTTCCGTATCGGTTCAAAATATACGGTGCTTGACCAGCTGAATCCTTCGAGATCACCCGAGAGGCCTGTTACTTTGATTTCATACTCCCCCCGAGTCAAGTCGGCGAGGGGATTGCCTTCAGCGTCCTGATACGTGGTGTCGAAATCCTTGGTCAGACCGCCCTGTATTAACGCCGCGAAATAATCGTTTGTCACAAGCAGTTTGCCGCTTCTGAATATTTCGACTTTGACATTTCCAGGCACCTTGACCAAATCCTTGTTGATTGCGCCGAAGACATAGAAGTCCCTTTTTTCGGCAAAGACCTTTTCGTTGACGCTCGGCACCTTCATTACGATTCTAGCGTCCGCGGACTGGGCTGACTCCGAGACGTTGAAGTCCTTCGATACTGTGCCATGGGGGCTTTGCAGCAGCATGGTGACTTTGGCAAGCTCTGTTATTCCCTTGGGTATCTTGACGCTGAGGCAACTTTGGCTGGAAAGGCAATCCATCACCGTATTTTTTCATTGAAGAGACATGTCACGGACTCATTACTGTGTTCGACAACTCGGATCCGCTTCTTTTTTGCGCCCAATGCTCCATTTGTTATGAAAAGCTGCAGCTTTTCTGCAAATCCCCCTATCAAGGCGACATCCGAGGCGTTGACCTTGAAGGTGGCACCTGCGGCGACATCGTATTTGCGGCCGGTATCCGCATTGGCTTCGAAAGCGGTTAAGGTGGCAATCAGACATGCGGCTACAACAAGTCCGGAGGATATTCTAGACCATGAACAATGATTCACCGGAAAACTCGTCTCCATTGACCCCTCCAAGGTAAGATTTTCCAGAACATATCTGAGCCATATATATCCTCAGATCCATCCGAGCGAAACGCAGACCAGGAAGGCAGGTGCGTTGACGAGGAGGCTGTCAAGGACGTCGAGGACGCCGCCCATGCCGGGGACGAGGGCGCCGGAGTCCTTGGTGCCTGCGATCCGCTTGACCACTGATTCGGCGAGATCGCCCATCACGCCGCCGACATATAGGAGTATGCCTGCGAGAACAAGAAACTTAGAGGAAAAGCCCAGGCTGCCGGCGAGCCATATTCCGAGTCCTAAACTTATGCATACGCTGAAGACAAGGCCGGTTATCGTCCCCTCCCACGACTTTTTTGGGCTTATGCCCGGGAACATCTTGTGGTTTCCTCCCTTCATCAGCGCCGCGCTTGCTGTGCCGCCGAGGTAGCCGCCGATGTCCCCGCACTTCGTTACGGCCACAAGATACAGCAGAAGCCATCTGCCCGCTCCCGGATCGGCGGCAGAAGTCCGCAGGTAAAGCAGCGCCATGCTTACCAAGGCCGCCTCCACCAGTATCGCGCAAAACACCGAATTTATAATCTTTACAGCAAGGTTCTCCCGGGCTTCTGCGACGGAGGCGTCCTGATCTTCATGACTTCCATCATCGCCGTCTTCCGGTGTCCTCTTGAAAAATACGGAAAATGTTTCAATGTTCCTCCTAAGATTGCTCTGCGATATCCCTGAAAGGAGTATGCTGAACCACTTGAACGCCGCATATGCTATGACAACCAAAATCACAACTGTCAGTGGCTTCGACTGCGGCAGCTTGTCGAAATACATGGCAACTACAAAAAGCGTGGTACCGATGACTTCAGGGAACCACGGGACCATGAATATCCCGGCATGGGCGACCGTCCTTCTGAATTCGTAAATGGCGGCGGCTGAGACGATAATCCCGAAAGCGAGCAGGACAAGTCGGCCGTAGGCACCGCCGGCCAGAACCCCTGAGAGAAGTATTCCAGAAAGAACTATTGAACTCAAGACTCTTCTAACGTCCACTGCGTCTCCCGAAACGTCTGTCCCGTTTGGAATAGTCCTCGAGGGCCTGTTTCAAATCCGACTCGTCGAAGTCCGGCCAGTATTTATCGGTTATCCATATTTCGGAGTATGAAATCTGCCAGAGCAGGAAGTTGCTGACCCTCATCTCTCCGCTTGTCCGGATCAGCAGTTCCGGATCAGGCACGTCCGGCGCATACAGGTATTTCCTGAATGCCTCCTCGTCCAAGCCTTCGGCGCTGAGCCTGCCTTCATTCACATCAAGGCAGATCTTCCTGACCGCATCCAATATTTCACCTCGGCTGCCGTAGCTCAAGGCAAGGATGACATCCCCTTTATTGTTGTCTTTCGTGGATTCGATGGCCTCTAGAAGTATCTTCCTTGTATTGGCAGGCAGTTTTTCCAACCTCCCGATCGCCCTAAGACGAATCCCTTCCTCGTTCAACTCGTCTATATTCTTCCTTATAAATCTGCGCAGAAGCAGCATGAGTCCGTTTATCTCGGTCTTCGGCCTGTTCCAGTTTTCCGAGCTGAAAGTGTAGAGCGTGATATATTTGATGCCGAAATTCCTGCACGCCCTTATTATCCTTCTTACATTTTCTGCGCCGGCCTTGTGCCCTTCAAGCATGTAGAGGCCGCGCTGTTCCGCCCAGCGGCGGTTGCCGTCCATGATTATCGCGACATGCCGGACGTTATACATTGCCACCTTCGCCGAAAAAATGTTCTTCGAGCATGGCGCATATCGCGTGATAGACCGGAAGATGCAGTTCCTGCACCTTGTAGGTCTCCTTCTCCGGCATCATCAGAGCGCAGTCCGCGAATTCCGCGCACTTTCCGCCGGCCGCCCCGGTGAAAAGTATAGTCTTCAGGCCGGCCGCCCTGGCAACCTTCATCGCGTTCAAGACGTTCTCTGCGTTACCCGAAGTGGAGAACGCAACAAGGACATCCCCCGGTTCGCCGTAGACGTAGACCTGCTGGGCGAAAACCATTAGGGGGTCTACATCATTTATATATGCGGTAGAGAAAGACGGGTGCCCGCAGAGCGATATCACCTTGAACGCCTTCTGGAGTCCCTTGGATATTCTCCCTCCCTCTTCTTCTCCATAAAGTTCCAAAAGCTTACCTGCGAAGCCTCCGTCTGCACCCCTTTTAATGAGGTAGGACTTAAGAAGTTCGCCGGCCATGTGTTCGGAGTCGGCCGCGCTGCCGCCGTTGCCGCAGAGAAGTATCTTCCCTCCGGAGCCGATCGACTTCTTGAGCAGAGAAAAAGCTTTTGAAATACTTTCCTCCGTTGCTTGAAGTCGCGGGTATCTGCGATAAAGTTCTGCGATATTATATGACATTGTTCTTCACCGGAAAATTATGGATGTTGAAAACTCTGATAACCGGCTGTTGACCGCGTGTCGGCATGATATTTATTGACATTAAGTTTAATATAGCTCAACAGATCCGTTAATAAAAAGGTATTCCTGAATCAGCCTCAAAAAAAACTGTTGTCAACACTGTCAACAGGCAATATAATAGGAAAGAATAAAAAAAATATATCAAGGATTAAACGGAGTGTTAATTATGAAGCTAAAAGTTAAGAAGGACGCTCTCATAGCCGGAATTGACAAGGTCGCAGGTATCATCGGAACCAGGACGACTCTGCCAATCCTTTCAAATGTGCTTGTCGAAGCCAACGGCGGAAAGCTTAGACTTACTACAACTGACCTGGAGATAAGGATAGCCACCGATATAGACGCAGAAATCCAGGATACCGGGAAAACAACAGTTCCGGTTAAGAAATTCCAGTCGGTCATACGTGAAATACCGGATGCCGAGGTGCAGATTGAAAGCGGACAGGGCGGCGACATAACCATACAGTATGGCAAGGGAAAGTCCAAACTGCATACTCTTGCCCCTGACGAGTTTCCAGTCCAGCAGGAACTTGCCGTGCTCAGATCCTTCAGGTGCCAGCAGGCGGATCTCTCCAGAATGCTGCTCCAGATAGTATATTCCGCCAGCAAGGACGACTCTAGAAAAGTCCTCAACGGCATTCTCTTCAATGTGAAGGAGAATAATTTCACGGTTGTCGCGACCGACGGAAAGAGGCTTGCGCTTGCCGAAAAGCACTTGGAAAACCAGCAGGGCGGCGAAGGCGACTGCATCATCCCGGCCAAAACAGCCTCCGAACTGCAGAGGATTCTGGAAAAGCAGGGCGAGACTGTCATCGAAATAGGCGAAAATCAGGCAAAGTTCACCGTAGGCAGGACAATCGTCCTTACCAAACTTGTCGAAGGGAACTACCCCAACTACAGGCAGGTCATACCTACCTCATTCAGCCGCAGATTCGAGGTTTCCACCGAAGAGTTCCTATCGGCCATGAGACGCGTCGTCATACATGTCTCCGACACAAGCACTTTCGTAAAGATGAGCGTCGGGAATAATATTCTCCAGCTAAGCGCGGTCAGCAATGAGGTCGGGGAAGGCGAAGAGAAGATTGACGTGAACTATTCCGGAGCCGAAATGCTCGTCTCATTCAATCCGCAATTCCTCATGGAACCTCTGAAGGTCGTGGACGCGGACAAGACCGTCTTCCAGATGAACGAAGGATATAGCCCAGTCATGCTCTCGGCGGGCGAAGGATTCCTTTATGTGATCATGCCGGTAAGGACGAAATAGGTGCGGCGTCGGATCCGATGAGGAAAAGGGTCATAATGGTCATGGTTGACGGATTCGGCGTACCCGCTGAGGGCTGGTCCGGCTCAGTCTACGCAAGATTCTGCATATCTGAATTTGTAGAACTCCTTTCAAAATATTCCATCCCAGTCGACCCGTCCATGGGCGTGGACGGAATACCTCAGAGCGCCACGGCGCAGACCGCCCTCTTCACGGGAATAAACGCCGCAAGAAAAATAGGGAGGCATATCCAAGGATTCCCTGGCCAGGCACTAAGGGAAATTATCGCCTCCGACAGCATCTTCAAGAAGCTGTTAGAAAAAGGCCTGCAGGTCGCCTTTGCCAACGCCTATGTAAAATACAGGCTCGACGATCTTTCCAATATGAACCTTCGTTCCGTCACCACAGTCATGGTTCAGTCCACGCTCGGATGGGTGAGGGACATAGAGTATCTCATCAAAGGCGCGGCAGTATACCACGACCTCACACACGAAACGTTGGACAACATACCCGAACTCGACAGAATAACTCCCGAAAAAGCCGCTGAAAATCTAGCGGGCATCGCCGAAAAATATGATTTCACCTTGTTCGAATATTTCCTCACGGACAGGGCCGGGCACTCCACGGAGATTGAGTTCATCGGGAAGACTCTGACCGAGTTCAGCACTTTCTTCTGCAGGCTGATACACGCCACGTCGGAAAATACCGTCCTCATACTTACAGGGGACCATGGCAACTGCGAGGACATATCCTCAAAAAAACATACCAGGAACCCCGTCCCGCTCTTCGTTTACCGGCATCCGCTCCCAAAAAATGTTGAAGGCATTGACAAAATACCGGAATTCATCACCAGGGAAATTTTCAACATAGACAGCTGCCGGACTGCATGACCTTATGTTCGAAGTGTCCATAAAAAGGGCTTTCTCGGCCGCTCATCACCTGAAGGGCTACGACGGCGACTGTTCCAGGCTTCACGGCCACAACTGGGTCGTCCAGGCCATGGTCCAGACCGACAAGCTAGACAAGATAGGCATCTCCGTAGACTTCCGACGGCTCAAGGCCGAGTTGGACGAGATCCTCGAGGAGCTTGACCATTGCAACCTCAATGACATCAAGATTTTCGAAGGCAGCAACCCTACGAGCGAGGAAATTTCCAGATTCATATACAAAAAGCTCTCCGCCAGAATCAATACGGACTGCGTAAAAGTCGCTAAAATAACCATATTCGAGTCGGAAACCACCAGCGCCTCCTACTTCGAATGAGCGGCAGAAGCCTAAATGTCGTGGAACTCTTCCTCAGCATCCAGGGAGAAAGCACGTTCGCTGGCAGACCCTGCCAGTTCATAAGACTCGCCGGATGCAACCTCGACTGCCACTATTGCGACACCAATTACGCCAAAGACCCCTTCCAGTCCAAAATTGTCACCGTGAAATTCATCCTTGAATTTCTCAAGAGAAACAAATGCCCACTAGTCTCCGTAACAGGCGGCGAACCTCTCCTCCAGGAAAACACAATCCCCCTGCTTCGGCAACTGGTACGAAACGGATATCAGGTAATCCTCGAAACCAACGGCAGCATCTCAATCAAGGACGTTCCCTGTAATGTAGTCAAAGTGATGGACTGCAAGTGCCCGTCCAGCGGCGAGTCCGGCAAAATGGACTTCAGCAACTACAGGCTCCTCAAAGCTCACGACCAGGTCAAGTTCGTCATCTCCGACAGAAAAGACTACCTGTTTTCTGTCAGCATATGCCGGGAATATAAGCTGTTTGGAAAAATCACAGTCCTCTTCAGCCCCGCCGCCGGCAGACTCAAATCTGCGAATCTCGCGGAATGGATGCTCAAGGACAGGCTCCCGGCAGTCCTTAACCTGCAGCTCCACAAGATCATCTGGCCTGAGAAGGCAAGAGGATATTAGTCTTAACAAGATGCGGAATGCAGTGCTTGGCCATCAGGAATCCGCCGGTGAGATTGACTCTGATTACTTTGTCCCAGTAGTCCAGTGCAAGCTTGTCGGGGGACGTATTGCCGGAGAATGCGATAGCAGCGTTGTTGATCAAGGCATAAATGCCTCCAAAACATCCGACGGTTTTCTCGACCAATTCCTTCACTTCGGTTTCATTGCCGACATCGGTTTTGAAGAACTTCACATCGCCAAGGCCGGAAAATTCATCAAGAGTCTCCTTTCCAGCCTCGGGATCGATGTCGAGCATGGCCACCTTCATTCCCAGCCCCAGGAAATGTTTGGTGATGCCCTTGCCGATGCCTTGCGCGCCACCCGTAACAATTGCAACTTTGCCAGAAAGATCATTCATTTATATGCACCTTATTTTTTCACCGCCGAGAAACACAGAGAAACAACAATAAAAAATAGGGAGTTTGCTTTTTATTATACTGCATATTGTCCAGCCTGCCATGCATTCCTACTTTGCCTTCGGTCATTTGAGACAACATATTTGTAAATGTTAAGCTTTGGGCGTTTCAGGGAAGCGAGTATCTGGCGGCACCAGTTTTGTCATACTGCAACTGCGGAGGGCGAAGCCGTGCTGAGCCGCCCTCGGCCCTCTGAGTTTCGAGAAGCGATTGAGGATGCCTCAACCTTCCGAAAGCGGAACGAGTTTCAGGAGGAGGAGGTATTCCTACCTGCGGATTGCGCAGACAGGAATGTCTACGCCACTTTGAGGCGAGTTTCAGAGGAGTGGCTATCTGCGAGATTCGTAGTTTTGCCGGTAAAAACTAGAAGGAGGGCGACGCTTGTCGGAGCTGCGGTTGAGTTCCCCTCGTCGAGAAGACGGTTGAATGGAATTCAACTCTCCAGAAGACGATGAAGATAGCGATGAAGATCGAGGTTAGGATTACCGAGTTTCAGGAAAGGCTTTGCACACACAATGTAGCAGAATGTAAATAGAGATAGCGGCCACTGTGGGATCAGTAGCTGGATTGAAAATCGGCTAGGAAATGATATTATCAAAGCTGTTTTATCCACATAAGGGGCTTATTTTCATGGACATATCCGACTACAGGAAGAAGATAGACGAGATAGACGGGAAGATCGTGGATCTTCTCAACCAGAGATACGAGGCGGCCCAGAAGATCGGCGGCCTGAAGCAGAAGAAGTCAAAGGAGATATACGTCCCGGAGAGGGAGAAGGCCGTCTTAGCCCGGATCGACAAGCTGAACAAGGGGATAGTCCCGCCGAAGGCGCTGCGGGCCATCTACCGCGAGATAATGTCCGGGGCGATTTCGCTGGAGAAGCCGCTTCAGATAGGTTACTTCGGGGCCGAAGCGTCGTTCACTCATCTCGCCGCGCTGGGGAAGTTCGGCCACTGCGCCGGCTATGTGCCACGCGCCGCGATATCCGACGTCTTCAACGACGTCGAGGCCGACCGCATCGACTACGGGGTCGTTCCGGTGGAGAACTCCACCGAGGGAGCGATCAACCACACGCTCGACATGTTCCTCAACTCGACCGTCAAGATATGCGCCGAAATCAACATGCGCATACACCACAACCTCATGGCGAAGTGCAGGATCAAGGAGGTGAAGCGGATCTACAGCCATTCCCAGGTGCTCAGCCAATGCCGATCCTGGCTTCAGGAGAACATGCCGTCGGTAGAGATAATCGAGGTTTCAAGTTCCGCCCGTGCCGCCGAGCAGGTTAGGTCCGAAAAAGGCTCCGCTGCGGTTGCAAGCCGGCTCGCCTCCGAACTTTACGGCCTGGACATCCTCGCCGAGCACATCGAGGACATCCCCGACAACACCACCAGGTTCATCGTCATCAGCAAGCAGAATCCCCAGCCCACCGGCGACGACAAGACCTCGCTTTGCTACGCCGTCAAGGACAGGGTCGGCGCCCTCTACGACTCGCTCCTTCCGTTCAAGGAGGAGAATATCACATTGACCATGATCGAAAGCCGCCCCTCCAAGCGCAGGAACTGGGAATACTTCTTCTTCATCGACTTCCTCGGCCACGCGCAGGACGAGAAGTCGGCCAAGGTGATGGAAAAGCTGAGCAACTACTGCCAGTTCGTCAAAATCCTCGGCAGCTATCCGAAATCCGGGGAGATTTTATAGTTTCAGATTTATCCTTGAGCGGCTATCAAAGATAAAAAATAACTGAATCAGACTTAACTTAATATGAACTTTCCGTTGGGCAAAGATCTAGTATTGAAAAGGGCGAAGGAATGCGGCATCTCCGACTTCTCCACCGCGAGCATCCGTGAAATCGTAAAGCTCGCATCAATGCTTGAAAAGGATTCCGGCCGTAAATTCGTGCACATGGAGATGGGCGTCCCCGGCCTGAAGCCGCCGGCAGTCGGCACTGAGGCCGAAATCAAGGCTCTCAGGTCCGGCGTCGCCGCCATTTACCCGTCGATCGAGGGGATTCCAGAACTGAAGACGGAAATTGCGAGGTTCGCAAAACTGTTTCTCGACATAGAAGTCAGCCCTCAGCTCTGCGTCCCCACGGTCGGCTCGATGCAGGGCAGCTTCGCGAGCTTCATGGTCTCATGCCGTCGTGATTCAAGAAAGGACATCACGCTCTTCATTGATCCGGGATTTCCGGTCCAGAAGCAGCAGCACCACAACCTGGGGCTGAAGTTCAAGACTTTTGACGTCTATGCCTGGCGCGGATCAAAGCTCCGCGAAAAGCTGGAATCCTACCTTAAAAAGGGAAATATCTCTACGATCGTCTACTCCAGCCCCAACAATCCGTCATGGATCTGCTTTTCGGAGAAGGAGTTGAAAATCATAGGAGAACTTGCCACAAGATATGATGCGGTGGTCCTGGAGGATCTTGCGTATTTCGCGATGGACTTCAGGAAGGACTACTCGAAGCCGGGCCGGCCGCCCTTCCAGCCTACTGTCGCGAAGTTCACGCAAAACTATGTCCTCCTGGTCTCCAGCTCCAAGGCCTTCAGCTATGCAGGCCAGCGGATAGGCTCGATGATTGTTTCGGAAAAGCTTTTCCACCGACGCTTCCCGGATCTGAGAAGACACTTCGCGTCCGACGAATTCGGCCACGCCCTCGTCTACGGCGCGCTCTATTCGATGACCTCCGGCACCAGCCATTCCGCGCAGTTCGCGCTCGCGGCCATGATGAAGGCGGCCAACGAGGAGCAATTGGACTTTGTGGAACATGTGAAGGAATACGGAGTTCGCTCAGGCAAAGTGAAGAAATATTTCAGGGAGCACGGTTTCAAGGAAGTCTACGAGAAAGACGAATCCGAACGGATTGCCGACGGGTTCTATTTCACTGTCTCATATCCCGGCATGAGCTCCCACGAGCTGATCTTCGAGCTTGTGCGCCACGGGGTTAGCGCAATCTCCCTTAAGATAACCGGCAGCGAACGGCATGAGGGGATAAGGGCTTGCGTCAGCCAGCTTGGGCCGGATAACTGCAAACTCCTCCGCGAAAGGCTCGCAATCTTCCAGAAAAGCAGAAAGATCGCAAAATAGTGAAGAGAATCTAATTTACGCGGTCAAATTTTTTCCACAGGATGCTATGTCTGACAGATTTCTTTTGAGCGGGAACGAGGCGGTCGCCGAGGCGGCGCTGGATTCCGGGGCCGCGCTCGGAACAGGATATCCAGGAACCCCTTCGACGGAGATACTCGAGCATTTCGCCAAGATCGGCGGCAGGGCCCAGTGGTCGCCCAACGAGAAGGTGGCGCTGGAAGTCGGCGTCGGCGCGGCATACGGCAAGGCGCGGGCCGTCGTAACCATGAAACACGTGGGGCTCAACGTTGCCGCAGACCCTTTTTTCACAGCCGCGTATACCGGGGTCGACGGCGGACTCGTCATTGTCTCTGCGGACGATCCCGGAATGTCCTCAAGCCAGAACGAGCAGGACAACAGGCATCTTGCCGAGGCGGCCGAGATACCGATGCTGGAGCCTTCCGACTCGCAGGAGGCATACAATTTCACCGTCAAGGCCTTCGAGCTTTCCGAAAAGTGGAAGATTCCATATATGCTCAGGCTCACCACACGGATATGCCATTCCAAGACGGTCGTTGAAAGGAAAATCAAGCCGTCAAAGGGATATGCCGAACTTGAGTTTGCCAAGAATCTCCGCGGCAAAGTCATGATTCCCTCCAACGCGCGCCCCGCACATGTCCGGCTCCGAGAGAAAATAGCGAAAATCGCAGAATCCAACGAAAAATCTGAGCTGAACATCGTTGAGGAAGGCTCGAAGAATCTGGGAATCATCACATCTGGGATTTCCTATCAGTATGCGAAGGAGGCGGCGCCGCATGCGGGCTTTCTAAAGCTCGGAACAACATATCCCCTGCCCCTCAGGAAGATCGGTGATTTCGCATTGAAACATAAGCGCTGCATGGTCATTGAGGAAGGCGATCCTTATATGTTCAACCTGATCATGGCGGCAGGGATCAAGGTAGAAGGGAAGCACGACGTCTTCAGGATCGGCGAACTGAATCTGGGCCGTGTCAGGAAAATCCTCGCCGGCGACAATACGCCTGAAGCAATAACTGCTCCGGTAAGGGCGCCGCAGCTCTGCCCCGGATGTCCGCACAAGCTTGTCTACGAGGCGCTCAAGAAGCTTGGCTGCACTGTCCCCGGCGACATTGGATGCTATTCGCTGGGGACACTGCCACCATACGAGGCGATGGACACCCTCCTCTGCATGGGCGCGGGAATCACCGTCGGCCTCGGGCTCCGCCATGTCCTGCCGGAGGACAAGGCGATGAAGGTCGTCAGCGTCATCGGAGACAGCACGTTCATACACAGCGGAATTACCGGCCTTGTGGACATGGTCTACAACAGGCCGCCGACCGGACACGTGGTCGTAATCCTGGACAACGGCACAACAGCCATGACCGGCCTCCAGGAGCATCCGGGCAGCGGAAGGGACATCAGCCACAAGCCCTCACACCAGGTGAAGATCGAGGATGTCGCAAAGGCCGTCGGAATCGAGAACGTCGATGTCGTCGACATGCTCAAAAATCCGGATGAAATCGAAAAGGTAATAGCGAAAAGGATGTCCGAGAAGAAGACCACGGTGATCATTGCCAGGCGTCCTTGCATATTATCGGCTAAACTTAAGGCTAAGCTGAAGGCTTGAAATGGATGCGACCGTGAACATCGTCATTGCTGGAATCGGCGGCCAGGGCGTCATAAAGGCGTCAGACATCCTCTCGGAAGCCGCTTTCACCGCCGGCCACGACGTCAAGAAAAGCGAGATACACGGGATGAGCCAGAGAGGCGGATCGGTCACAAGTGACATAAGATACGGAGACAAAGTCCTGAGCCCCACAATCATCTCCGGAGAAGCAGATTTCCTCGTAGTCCTGACGGACGACCAGGCGGAAATCAACTTGCATCTTCTGAAAAAAGGCGGGAAGATGATATGCTCAAGGGACGTCGACCTTTCGAAAATTCCCGACAACAAGGTTCTGAACATAGTTCTGCTCGGTAAGCTCAGCTCATTCCTTGACATACCACAGAAAAACTGGGAGGACGCGATCAGGAAACTTCTGCCTGCGAAGTTCGCGGAAATGAACATCGAAGCGTTCAGGATCGGAAGAGGTTCCAACAAATGAAGAAAGCTGAAATTCAGGCTTCTCCTTTCAGCGCGGCCGACTTCATGCCCGCGGACAAACTGCGGGAAATCCAATTGGACAGGCTGAAGAAGATAGTAGCCAGGGCCTACGACCGGACCGAGCTCTACAGGGAAAGGATGAGGAATAGAGGCGTCAAGCCGGAAGACATCCAAGCCCTCGACGACATCCGCAGCATGCCGTTCACAGTGAAGAACGATCTGCGCGACACATATCCGTTCGGCCTTTTCGCAAGCCCCATGAGCGAGATTGTCCGCCTGCACGCGTCGAGCGGAACCACCGGCAAACCGATCGTAGTCGCATATACCAAGGAGGACGTCGACGTCTGGACCGACTCCATGGCCAGGACTTTCGCTGCATGCGGTCTCCATTCCGGAGACATCGTCCAAAACGCATACGGATACGGGCTTTTTACGGGCGGGCTCGGCGCTCACTACGGCGCTGAAAAAATAGGCGCCACGGTCATCCCGATTTCAGGCGGCAACACCGACCGCCAACTCATGCTCATGCAGGATTTCGGCAGCACCGCCATCTGCTCCACGCCGAGCTACTTCACGTTCATGATCGAACGCGCCGCCGAAATGAAGATAAGTCTGCGAGACCTTCCCCTGCGGGCCGGAATCTTCGGGGCCGAACCGTGGACCGAGGAGATGCGCAGGCATATCGAAAAGGCCTCCGGAATAAAGGCCTACGACATCTACGGCCTATCCGAGATCACAGGCCCAGGGGTCGGCAGCGAATGCGCGATGCAGAGCGGCCTTCACATTTTCGAGGACTATTTCTATCCGGAAATCATTGACCCCGTAACTGAAAAAGTCCTGCCGGACGGAACGGAGGGCGAACTAGTCCTGACCACCCTCTGCAAGCAGGCAATGCCGATGATCCGCTACAGGACCCGAGACATCACCATGATAATCCCCGAGCATTGCGCATGCGGCAGGACCATCAGGAGGATCAGGAGGATCGGCAGAAGAAGCGACGACATGCTCATCATCAGGGGCGTCAACATATTCCCCTCGCAGATAGAGTCAGCGATCCTCGCGGCCGAAGGCATACTGCCGCACTACCAGATCGTCCTGTCGAAGGACAAGGGGCTCGACCAGATCGAGGTGCAGGTCGAAGTGACTGAGAAGGTCTTCAGCGACAAGGTACGCGCCCTTGAAGGCCTGCAGTCCAAGCTGCTTCAGTCGCTCGAGAATGTGACCGGAATAAGGATAAATGTCAAACTAGTCGCCCCGCAGACCCTGAAAAGGAGCGAAGGCAAGGCGAAGAGAGTCCTCGATATGAGGGGTTGAATATCCAGTATCCAACAATCAATATTGATTGACAAACACTTGGATATTGAAAGAGACAATCTCAAAACTCCTTAAACGGCTCAGCATGGCTTCGCCCTCCGATCTCGGAATATATACAAACTGCGGAGGGTTGAGCCGTGCTCAACCGCATTTGAAATTGCCTCGGATGTTCATTTACAAGTGCTTAAAGCATAGAAGTCTAAAGGAGCGTAACACACAACCATCCATTCAATCATCCATCCAAAAGAGGGGCTTTCCATGAAGATCAAGCAGCTTTCTTTGTTCGTCGAAAACAAGGCCGGGGCGCTTTCGGCTCCATGCCGGATTCTTGCCGGCGCCGAAATAAACATAGTCACACTGTGCCTAGCCGACACCCAGGACTTCGGAATACTGCGCCTCATTGTCAAAGAATGGAGGAAGGCCAAGAAAATCCTCGAAGCCAAGGACTACGTCGTCAAGACCACCGACGTGGTCGCCATCGGCGTGGACGACCAGCCAGGCGGCCTGGCCAGAATCCTTTCCATCCTGGAGGACTCCGGCGTGAACGTGGAATACATGTATGCCTTCAGCTCCGGAAAGAACGGCAAGGCCGTCCTCGTCTTCCGCTTCGAAAAGCCCGACGAAGCCATAGGGATTCTCTCTTCAAAAGGGATCGACGTCTTCGGCGAGGCGCATCTGTTTGCAGAATAAATTATGCATATCCTGGCTTTCCAGAATGGTCGTCCTCAAAATATCCGGACGCAAGACATCTTCAGCTGTTTCGAGGAGTTCAGTGGACTGTAGAGTATTTCATCCGGCGGCTCCATGAGGAAGTCGTTGAAGCCAGTCCGTTCCTGCCACGCAGACCATGAGCCGTGAGGCCGGGCAAGTAGCGAAGGCCATTCGGCTGAATCACCAATGAAGGGGGGGGTGCTCAACCGCAGGCTTGTATTTGGTTCATGAAATCAGTCGTTTCCTGAGTTTTCTGATGGCGAGATGGCCGACCAGAACGGTGAAGATTACGCAATAGGCAATATCCCAGAGGCATAGCCAGGAGACTTCTGCCGAGCAAAACGCCCTGGTGAGGCGGACTGTGTGCGTGAGCGGCATGGCCTCAGCGACCGGCACTAGGAGCCGCGGCAGATCCGCGACCGGGAACATCACTCCGCAGAAGAAGAACATCGGCGATAGGAATCCGGTGAAATAGAAGTTGAAATGGTTGATCGTCTTGACAAAGGATGTGACGTAGAGCGAAAGGACCGCGAACATCAGCGCGGTCACAAAGCCGGCAAGCGGTGCGAATATCGCAGCGGGCGAGCTGATTACCCCGAAGCATGCCATCACCAAGAGGACTGCAAATGAAAAGAAAAAACCTTTGGTTCCGGCGAAGATGATCTCGCCGACGAGAAGATCCGCCGCAGTAATAGGGGCGGCGAGCATTCCGTCGTAGACCTTGTCGAATTCGAGCCTGATGAAGGTTCCGTAGCTGCACTCGAACGCGCTGGTGAACATGGCGGAAGTCATGATGAGTCCGGTCGCCAGGAATTCAAGATAGCCCATGCCGCCAATGGATGCATTGATGTATTTGCCCAAGCCCAGGCCGACCGCCGCAAGGAAGATCAGGGGCTCCAGGAACGGGGGCAGACCGTTGCTGTAGATGTTCTTGCAGTAGACCTTCACATGCCTGAACCAGACGGCATAGAGGCGCCTGTGAAGAGGCGGATAGAGGCCCATCGAATGGGTTGGTGGCCCGTTTTCGCCAACGCTGGTGCGTGGCCGCGCCGCGGCATGTTGGATGGGTTGGGTGCTGGTATTTGAATAGTTTGGCATACAAGCGGACCTAATTTGAAAGCGGCGAACAATCGCCGCTCACAGTAAACAATTTTACTGGAACTCGTTGAGGGCGCTTCCCGTGGCCTTCAGAAAGACGTCCTCCAGGTTGGAATGCCTGAGGTTGCACAAATCCGGGTTGAGCCTGTCGGCGATGGCCCTGAGCTTGTCCAGATTGCAAGAATAAAGGCGCGGCGAGCCCATTGAAAGGTCTACCCGTATGCTCGGATCTTTTCCGTCGAATCCGGCCTCTTCAGGTATCTCCCTGGCGCCGATCTCAAGCACATATTCCTCTATACTTTTCTTAAGTAGTTCCCTCGGTGCGCCCTGCATGATTTTTTCACCGCGGTTCATGATCATCACTGTGTCGCAGACGTTGAAGGCCTCCTCCATATAGTGCGTGGTGATTAACAGGGTTGTGCCGGCGGCCTTCAGCGTCCGCAGTTTGTCCCAGATGAGGCGCCTTACCTGGGGATCGAGTCCGGTGGTCGGCTCGTCGAGGATGAGCAGCTTCGGATTGTTGAGGAGCGCCCTGGCGATCACGAGCCTCCGCTTCATCCCGCCGGACAGCTGCTTCATGCTTGATTTCCTCTTGTCGGTGAGCTCGAGGAATTCGAGAAGCTCTGTGATTTTCGCCCGCGCCGTCTTCGCCGGGATGTCGTAGAACTTGGAGTAGACGAGCAGGTTCTCCTCGACGTCGAGCTCCTCGTCGAGGTTGTTGTCCTGCGGAACCACGCCGCTGAGGAATTTTATGTGGAGCTCGTCCTTCGCTGGGTCATGCCCGAAGACTTCGACGAGTCCGCCGTCCGGACGGTTCCTCTCCGCCTTGGCGTAGATCATCTTCATCATGGTGGTCTTGCCTGCGCCGTTGGGGCCGAGCAGTCCGAAAGATTCCGATGCGCCGACCTCGAAGGAAATCCTCTTCACCGCGTCGAGCGAGCCGTATCTCTTGCAGACGTCCTGGACTTTTATGACTAAGCGATCCATGAAAGGAATGTCCGGTTGTTGAAATTGCCTCCCCCGGGATTGCCCTAATTTCAGATTTTCGGCTCATACCTCTGAAAAGCCACAAGAGCATTTTCGAGTGTTTTTAAGCACTACATAGGGGCGGGTCAGGAAATCTGAACTTAGAACATCTTCCTGAGCTGGTTGAGCGCCATAGTGACGGTGCGTCTGCGGATGATCTCCCTGTTGCCGAAGAAATGGTGTTGTAGGACTTCTCTTCTGCCGTCGAGCTGGGTGGCGATGTAGACGAGGCCGACCGGCTTCTCCTTGGTTCCGCCGCCGGGGCCGGCGATGCCGGTCACCGCAATGCCCGCATCAACTGCGAATTTCGCACAAAGATTCGCTGCAAGTTCCTCCGCACATTCCGCGCTGACCGCGCCGAACTTCTCCAGAGTCTCCTTCTTCACGCCGAGCATCTTCATCTTTAGATCGTTACTGTAGACGACCGCCGATCCGGCGAAGTGCTCAGAGGCACCGGGGATAGCGGTCAGATAGGCGGCTATCATGCCTCCGGTGCAGGACTCGGCGGTTGCGAGCGTTCCACCGTGCTTCTTCATCAGGGCTGCGATTTCCTCCTGGACAGTCTTGCAGCCTGGCGACAGGGCATCAATTCCAAATGCGGCCTTAATCTGGGCCATTTTGGTCTTGACTGAATGCTTGTCCGGGCCGCTGAGGAAGATCTTGACGCATTCCGGCGAGGCGCAGTATGCCAGGGTCAGATCATTTTCTCCCTCGATGAACGGCGCCGCCTTCTCCTCGGCGTGCGACTCCGGGACTCCTATCACATAGATTATCTCGGTGTGAAGATTGACCTTCACAAGCTTCAGCAGCGCCGGGATGACCGATTCCTTGACGATGGGCATGCATTCGTGCGGAGGGCCCGGCAGCATGAATATCCTTTTACCGTCAAGCTTGGCGGAGTTGAAGATGTGCAGGCCGGGTGCGGTCCCGTTGTTGTTAGGCATTACCTGGGCACCGTCGGGGACCAGCGCCTGGGACATAACCGCCTTCGGCATGGCTCCACGGCGGAGCTTGGCCCACCACATTTTCAGATGTTCGACGACTTCCTGATCCTCGTAAATCCCCAGCCCGAGATATTCGGCCACGGCGTTCTTGGTGATGTCGTCAGACGTGGGGCCGAGTCCGCCTGTCGCGATTATGACGTCCGACAGCGGAAGCAAGGTATCCAAGCCGGTAAAGATGCCGGCGCGGGTGTCCGGCACGCACATCTCATGGCCGGGGAACAGCGCTACCGCGCCCAGTTCCTGCCCAATGTCAGCAAGATTGGTGTTCACCGTCGAGCCCCGAAGAAGCTCGTCGCCAATTGAAAGAATTGATATTTTCATGAAGCCCTTTTGATCTTTATTCTTTGTCGTTAACTTTGTCGTAATCTTTGCTTTCTTTAAGCCGAGCTGGTGCTCGGCGTTCCCAGACTTGCTGAATCACCTCAAAATGTAGGTTTATTTCACCGACGGTCAAATGAACTCGCGAGTATTTTTGACTATGATGAAATATGCTCGCAAAGAAAATACGGTTCTGCATGCTCGCCCCTGCCCGTTGCGCGCGGAAGTTTAGAATCAGCCTTCGTCCCCTGAAGCGCAGCGGGTAGAGGTTGAAGCATGCGTCCTCGCCAGCGCGAAGGGCCATCAGACAGCCGCGCCGCCAGAATCTCATATTCAAGGCAGGATGTTCGGCGGCACATGAGTTCGACGCTCATTATGGATGCCGCCTGGAACCACGCCGGATCTATCCTGCGCGGCGTCTCGTCGAGCCATTTCGGCTCCGGGAACTGCTCGAGCATCTTCTGGGCCCGGCCGACGCATTCCGGATCCGCAGACTTGAGAGGAATGGGAACTTTCCTGAGTTTCCAATCAAGCGAGTTTGCTTCGGGGAATTTCATCTGGTCCAAGACGGCCGAAGCGCTTTCGGCAAGAGCATCCCCCATGCGCCGGTGGTCCGGCCGGAAATCCGGCGTGAACGCCGGCCATGGGTTGATGTTGCCGCAGCATTAGCCGCTTTCCGATCCGCGCAGGTATTCGACAGACTCGAAAGAGTCGACGGATTCGACACCTGTGGATACCTGCCGGCACTTATTGGCCAAAATTTCAAATTTTCTGGCTGAAGAGATTGCACAGGCGCGCGGAGCTTTTTCCCAATCTCCGGTGATAATTGATCCGCAGGACAGAAAATTTGAACCAGCCCTGCGTGGCAGGGCGTCAGCTGTGCTCGACCTTGCGCGGAACCTGCTCGTCCTCCTTCATCATCATTCCGAGGACCTTGCGGTATTCCATCGGGAAGACCTTGACGAAGTGCGGGAGGGAGTTCTCCCAGTCGTCGAGTATGGCTTTTGCCTTTTGGCTGCCGGTATGCTTCAGATGGGCCTCGATGAGGCCACGGAGTTCGCTGACGTCGTCGGGGCTGACGATCTGCTCCAGGTCTATCATGTCGAGGTTGCAGCGGTTGTCGAAGACGTTCCTGTCGTCGTATACATATGCGATGCCGCCGCTCATCCCTGCGCCGAAGTTGATTCCAGTGGAGCCTAGAACGACGATCCTGCCGCCGGTCATGTATTCGCAGCAGTGGTCGCCGACGCCTTCGACGACGGCGGTGGCGCCGCTGTTCCTGATGGCGAAGCGTTCACCGGCCTGTCCGTTGATGTAGACCTCGCCGGCGGTGGCGCCGTAGAGGATGACGTTTCCGGCGATGACGTTATCCGACGGGTCGAATTTTGCGCCTTCGAAAGGTTTCACGATTATCCTGCCTCCGGAAAGGCCCTTGCCGAGGTAGTCGTTGGCCTCGCCGACGAGCGTCAGCGTGACGCCGTGCGCTAGGAAGGCGCCGAAGCTCTGCCCGGCGCAGCCCTTGAAGGTGAGGCGGATTGTGTCCTCCGGCAGTCCGGCGAACCCGTATTTCCTGGCTATCGCCGACGAGAGCATGGTGCCGATGGTGCGGTCTACGTTGGTGACCTTGAGCTCGGCGGCCACTTTCTTTTTCCCCTCTATGGCGGGCTTCGCCAGTTCAAGCAGCCTGTTGTCGTATGACTTGTCGATTTCGTGGTCCTGCTTCTTCAGGTTCCTGAGCGGAAGCGACTTGTCGGAGACATGCTTGAATACGGCCGAGAAGTCGAGGTTCCTGGCCTTCCAGAAGCTTATGGCGTCGTTGACTTCCAGCAGGTCGGACCTGCCGATGATGTCGTCGAGCTTCCTGAAGCCGAGGGCCGCTAGGTTTTCACGCACCTCCTCGGCGAGCATCATGAAGAAGTTGATGACGTATTCGGGCCTGCCGGTGTAGCGCTTCCTGAGTTCCGGATCCTGAGTTGCGACGCCGACCGGGCAGGTGTTGCTGTGGCACTTGCGCATCATGACGCATCCGCATACGACGAGCGCGGTCGTGGCGAAGCCGAACTCCTCGGCGCCGAGCATCGCGCCTATGACAATGTCCCGTCCGGTCTTGAGCTGGCCGTCCACCTGGATACGTATCTTGTCGCGGAGGTTGTTGAGCACTAGCGTCTGCTGCGTCTCGGAGAGGCCGAGCTCCCACGGTAGTCCGGCATGCTTGATCGAGCTGAGCGGAGACGCGCCGGTGCCGCCGTCGTGGCCCGCGATGAGGACCATGTCGGCCTTGGCCTTGGCGACTCCGGCCGCGATTGTTCCGACTCCGACCTCCGAAACCAGCTTGACCGAAATCCTCGCGTCGGGGTTGGCATTCTTGAGGTCGTAGATGAGCTGCGAGAGGTCCTCTATGGAATAGATGTCATGGTGCGGTGGAGGCGAGATTAACGTGACGCCGGGGGTGGAATGCCTGACTCTCGCGATGATCTTGTCCACCTTGTGTCCGGGGAGCTGTCCGCCTTCGCCGGGCTTGGCGCCCTGAGCGATCTTTATCTGGATTTCGCGTGAGTTGACCAGATATTCGATGGTGACGCCGAACCTTCCGCTTGCGACCTGCTTGATGGCGCTGCAGAGGCTGTCGCCGTTGTCAAGCGGCCTGTAGCGCGCCGGATCCTCGCCGCCCTCGCCGCTGTTGCTCATCCCTCCGATACGGTTCATGGCGATGGCGAGGGTCTCGTGCGCCTCCTTGCTGATGGAGCCGAAGGACATCGCCCCTGTCACGAAGCGCCTTGCGATGGCCGCGGCGGGCTCGACCTCGGCCAGCGGAACTTTGGCCCCCGCGTCCTTGAACCTGAAGAGTCCGCGGAGCGTGCAGAGGTGCTTCTCCTGATGGTTGATCAGGGACGCATATTCCTTGTAAACCTTATAGTCGTTGTTCCTTGCCGCCTGCTGGAGCTTGGTAATGGTCTCTGGCGTCCAGAGATGGGCCTCCTCTCCCCTGCGGAAGTGATACTGGCCGCCGGTCTCGAGGAGGAAGGGCTCGGTGCAGCGGTCGAACGCCTTCGAGTATCTGGCCTCGGCCTCGGCGGCTATGACGTCCAAGCCTATCCCGCCGATTCGCGAGACGGTGGAGGTGAAATATTTGTCGACGACGGCCCTGTCCAGGCCGACGGCCTCGAATATCTGCGCGCCGCGGTAGCTGCGGAGCGTGGATACGCCCATCTTGGACATGACCTTCATAAGTCCGTGGCAGACCGCTTCGATGTAGTTCTCGATCGCCTTCGTGACGCCCACGCCCTCGAGGAATCCGCCGGTGGAGAGGCTGGCCACCGTCTGGAGCGCGAGATAGGGGTTCACTGCGGTGACGCCGTAGCCGAGAAGCAGAGCGAAGTGCATGACTTCCCGCGCCTCGCCTGTCTCGATGACCAGGCTCGTGCCGGTCCGCAGGCCGCACCGGATCAGATGGTGGTTCACCGCGGAGACGGCCAGCAGGGACGGGATCGGAACCATGCCGCCCGCAGCCTTTCTGTCGCTCAGAATTATTACGCTTCCTGTCTCCCGCACCGCTGACTCGGCCTGGAAACAGATTTTGTCAAGGGCGGCCTCCAATGCCCCGGCACCGCCCCCGGCGGGGAAAAGGATCGGTATAGTCACAGTCTTGAATCCGACTGACTGCGAAGTCCGCAGATGCTCGACGTCCTCGTCGGTCAGGATCGGGTTTTTGACCTTAACCAGGCGCGCATGCTGCGGAGTCTCGGAAAGAATGTTCAAGGTGCCGCCCATGAAGGTGGTCAGGCTCATCACAATCTCCTCGCGGATCGGGTCGATGGGCGGGTTTGTGACCTGCGCGAAGAGCTGCTTGAAGTACGAGAACAGCAGCTGCGGCTTTTCGGACAGGACGGCCAGCGCGGCGTCGTTGCCCATCGAGCCCACCGGCTCGTGGCCGGTTTCGGCCATGGGCTTGATGATCATCCTCAGCTCCTCGCGTGTGTAGCCGAAGAGCCTCTGCTTCTGGATGAGCTGCCCGGCGTCCACATGCGGCGGAGAAACTGAGTCGAAAAGCCCGTGGAGCAGCACCTTGTTCTCCTCAACCCACCTGCGGTATGGCTGTCGCCTCGCGACGTTCATCTTGATTTCGGCGTTGAAGAGGACGCGCTTCCTTTCGAGGTCGACGTAAATCATCTGACCGGGCCTGAGGCGGCCTTTCCGGACGACCTTGGCAGGGTCGATGTCGAGGACGCCGGTCTCCGAGGCCAGCACCATGAAGTTGTCGCTCGTGATCGTGAAGCGAGCCGGGCGCAGGCCGTTCCTGTCCAGCATGGCGCCGATGCCGCCGCCGTCGGAGAACGCCACCGCCGCAGGGCCGTCCCAGGGCTCCATCAGCCCGGCGTGGTATTCGAAGAAGCTCTTGAGGTCCTGGCTGAGGTGATATTTCTCGCCCCACGCCTCCGGGATCAGCATCATCATCGAGTGCGGAAGCGAGCGACCGCATGAAGTGAAGAATTCAAGTGCGTTGTCCAGGCATGCCGAGTCGCTTAGCTTTTCCTGGATTATAGGAAAGAGCTTACTGAGGTCGTCGCCGAACAGGTCGGACTGCAGCGACTTCTCACGGGCCTTCATCTGGTTGATGTTGCCCCTGAGCGTGTTGATCTCTCCGTTGTGCGCGAGGAAGCGGAACGGCTGGGCGAGCTGCCAGGTGGGGAACGTGTTCGTGCTGTAGCGCTGATGGATGAGCGCGAACGCGCTCTTCATATCGGGGGCCAGCAGATCCGGATAGAACTTCGGAAGCTGCGATGCCGTGAAGAGCCCCTTGTATATCATTGTCTTCGACGAAAGCGACGGGATGTAGAATGTCTTGGACGCTCCTGCGATTTCCGCGGCGGCCTTCTCCGCGCACCTTCTAGCAAGATATAGCCTTCGTTCGAACGCCGCGTAATCGGGCGCCATGGAGGTCCTGCCTACGAAGAAATGCCTGATCATCGGCATGGAGTCAGCGGCGAGGCGGCCCAGGCACGACGGATCGCAAGGGGTGTCGCGCCAGCCAAGGAATTCAAGGCCCGCTTCCTTGACCGAATTCTCGACAATCGTGACACACTGCTTCGCAAGCCCCTCCTCGAGCGGCAGGAAAACGATTCCCGACGAGTAGTCGCCCGCGGCCGGAAGGCCGATTCCGGCCTCGCCCGCAACCCTGACCAGGAACTCATGCGGCAACTGCATCATCAGGCCGGCGCCGTCCCCGGTGTTCAAATCGCCGCCCACAGCCCCGCGGTGCACGAGCCTTTCGAGGACCTCGATGCCCTGTTCGACGATCTTGTGCGTCTTCCTGTTGTCTATGTTGACGACGAAGCCGACGCCGCACGAGTCGTGCTCGTTCGCAGAATCATAAAGGCCGTCCTTGAACGGATAAATGTTGTCTTGCATGAGGGAACGCTCTTTCTGTTCGGACAGGATTGGTATCTTACATTGCTTTGCGCTTTTCGCAACCCCCCTTTTCAAGCATAATTCTCTTTCAGCACATGGTGAACGATTACGGACGAAGATTACGTTTGACTATCAACTGCGAACTGTGCATCGTGAACTTGGAACCGAAACAAAGTTTCATCGGAGAGAGTGGCTGTCTACGGTGACCGCAGTTTTGTCGGTATGAAACTTAAAGTAGCGCAGGTATTCTTACCTGCGATGCCGCAGACAGGAATGTCTGCGTTACTTCAGGCGAGTTTCAGGAGGGACCTTAGCGAGAACCCTCCGCAGACCGGGTTGAACTTCGGTTCAGCGATATTACGTTATAGAGGGGAATCAAAATGAGCAATCGGTGCATATTCACTCTTATAGAGCTTCTAGTCGTCATCGCGATAATCGCGATACTGGCCGCGCTGCTTCTGCCGGCCCTGAGCAAGGCGCGGACGATTGCTAAGCGCGCCCAGTGCACGAACAACATGAAGAATGTCGGCCTGGCCATGTCACAATACCCTGCAGACTACACCGAACTACGTCCCGGTTTTCCTGCACGAGGCCGGATATTCAAATTTCTTCCCGTCATGGAGGGAAAACCTGCTTGTCTATACGAACAACCGTACCGTGTTCGACTGCGTGGCAACCAACAAGGCATGGAAACTATTTTACTGGAACCGGCGGTTCGCGCCGGTTCGCCGAAAGGCACATGGGGACGAACCTCTTCTTCATCGACGGCCACCAGGAGATACGCAGGACCTACGACCTCGACCATATGCTCTGGGGCGCGTCCGACAACATCTGGGACTCGCAGTAACAAGAAGGACAGGCCGTGTTCACGGGTTTGATTGAATGCACCGGTACCATAAGGGGACGGCGGCTGTCCGGAAAATCGGGTCGTCTCGTGGTTGAGCTTGCAAGGCCCCTTGAAGGGCTCCGGAATGGTGAAAGCATTTCCGTCAACGGCGCGTGCCTGACGCTGGAAAAGTCCTCCAAAGGCAGGATACTGCAGTTCCATGTCCTCGCCGAGACCTTCTCCAGGACGAACCTCGGCCGGCTTCCTCTGAAGTCGGAAGTCAACATCGAAAGGGCACTTTCGCCTTCAGCCAGGATCGGCGGGCATTTCGTGACCGGGCACATCGACGCGGCGGTTCCTGTCAAAAGCCTCAGGAGGCGCGGCTCCGACTGGGTGCTGTCCGTCAACTTCCCTGCGGAACTCGCGAAGTTCATCGTCGAAAAAGGCAGCGTAGCCATCGACGGTATTTCCCTCACGGTGGCGGAGCTTGAAGGGAACCTGCTGTCCGTCCACATGATCCCCGAGACCGTTTCAAGGACATGCATCCTCAGGAGGAAGAAGGGACAGCCGGTCAACCTCGAAACGGATCTCATCGGCAAGCATGTATGCCGCTGCGTCGAAACAGCGGGCGCCGTGTCTGAACGTAAAAAGTCCAGGATAAGCCTTGAGATGCTGGAAAAGGCCGGGTGGGTATGAAACGTCAGGAGACGCCATGATCAGCACATACGCCGTCAGGGACGGAAGGCTCGTCGAAAAGGAGGACGGGGAGGTCGTGGTAGCTTCACATCCTTCCCCGGAGGAAAAGAATATCCTGGAGGAAAAGTATCTGGTCGGAAGCTCGGACATCCATGCGGCCGTCAATCCGCACGAGGTCGGGCGAATGGAAGCAGAGGACGGGAATGTCTTCATCATAGTCAAGGCGCCGAAACACTATTCCGAGAACGAGAAGATGCGCTTCAAGATATCCTCGCTCGGCATCTTCCTCGCAAACGGCAGGCTGATCGTCGTCAGCAGGGACGACGCCCCCCTGTTCGACCACCGCGATCATCATCCGGTGTCCGGAACCCACGGCGTACTCATTAAAATCATCTATACGACTATCCGGCATTATTCCATCTTCTTCCTCGGCATGATCTCCATCGGCGCGGCGATATTTTTCTTCATAAGGCGCAGCGAAAGGATATGGAGATGAAGACTTCCCGGAGGACGGCGATGAAAGTGAAAGACATGACGCCTGAAATAGTATGCGGGCTTATCGACCACACACTGCTTAAGCCGGACGCGACCGCAGCCGATGTCGCCCGCGTCTGCAAGGAGGCGGTCGCCTACGGTTTCAGGACCGTCTGCGTCAGCCCGTGCAGGCTGCCGCTGGCGCTGAAGCTGCTCCGCGGGAAGAAGCCGCGAGCAATCACCGTCGCCGGCTTCCCGCTGGGGTTTTCCGCCACCGAAATCAAGAAGGCCGAGGCTGCCTTGTATGTCGAAAAGGGCGCCGCGGAAATCGACATGGTCATCAACGTCGGCGCGCTCAAGGACGGCGACAACCGCCTGGTTCTCAAGGACATAAAGGCTGTCGTTGCGGCCTGTGGCAAAATCCCCGTGAAAGTGATCATCGAAACATGCCTCCTAACCCGCCAGGAGAAGATAACCGCATGCATGATATGCGTCGACGCGGGCGCGGCGTTCGTCAAGACAAGCACCGGCCTCTCCACGGGCGGGGCGACCGTCGAGGACATCATCCTGATGCGCCGAACCGTCGGCCCGGACTTCGGAGTCAAGGCCGCTGGCGGGATCAAGACCTACGACGACGCGGTCCGACTCATCCGGGCCGGCGCTAACCGCATCGGCACTTCGTCCTCCGCCGCAATCGCGTCAGGCAAGGGGAAAACCGACGCAGGATACTGAATGGCTCGATAAAAGTCGCCGATTTCCTGAGATGCCGAGGAATTGAGAACATTATTTGCTTTGCATAAAAGCATGGAGAATAGCTGCATATATTTCAAGGCGAACATGCAAAATTCAATATTCACCTATGGATTCCGGTATATATTGTCTTTGTTTCTACAATGTGTTTTAACAGCATAATGAAGCAATTTTCCCGGACAGTGGATTTTTTTTTCATCTACGCCTTCCTGGCGGTCTGCACTTTTGCATTGTCCGCGGAAGATATGATTCCCCCTGTTGACGAAGGCGGCGGGATGCGGCAGCGGGACTCTAGCGCGGACAACGAATACAGGCTTGCGTGCGAATGGCTGAAATATGTGGAGGAGAACGATCCCGAAAAAGCCATCCTGGCGGCAGGTCTGATGGTTCCGCCAGAGGAGATAAGGGAAAGGCTCGGAGTCAACGACCTGTACCAGCTCACCATAAGAAGCGCGAGAGCGAAAAGCAACATAGATGATTCATACCCAATGGTCGTGGAATCTGCGGGAATCAGCAGCCGTTTCCTGGAGTCGGAAAACTTCACCCACATTGACTTCAAATATTGGAAAGAAGCCTGTTTCTTCAAGAAAATAGCTGACGAGTTAAAGGATCGCGCAGGCGGAGACAAGATCAGGGGAATATATGAAAAAGTGTCGGCACAGGTGAAGAACGGTCCGAACGGCGACACGGACTTCCCTATTGCCGTATGGGACAGGGGGACAGGTTCCTGCGACAGGCAGTCCTGGGTGTTCTGGGAGATCGCAAGGCAGTCCGGAGTGGAATCCATGCTAGTATTCCTAATTGACAAGTCAACGGGGATTTCTCCTCATACTGTGGTCACCGCATTTGCGGATAACGGCTCGGAATGGATCGTGGACATTTTCGAGAAGAAGGTTGTTGAAGTCTCCATCGCCGACATAAAGAGGAATCCGGAGGATTCGGAAAAGGTTTATCCTGACAATGAGAAATACAGGAAATGCCTACGTGATTTCGAATTGTTCTATCCGGGATTTCCATTGGAATATTGCATCAAGAACAATATTCTCCAAGAGAAACTTTCGAGGCAGTTGAAAGACAAATGCCCGGTCTTCGGCCGTGATCCGATGCAGGTCGTGAAGAATTATGAAAAGAAGCTCAAGGAGAAGCACAATAGCTATCCTGAGATTTGCGTGCATTTATGGATATATCCGTTCCTTATTCTCAGCAAGGAGATCAACAGGAAAAAGAAGTAGCAGGATGTCTTATACCTGAATTATTCACAAACGTTTTTTTGCATGCAAAAAAGTTTGTGAATAATTCAGGTTAAGGGATTCTCACCCTGATCACCTCGACTGCCTCCTTCATGCGGGATACGGCGACATGGATGCGGCCTTCGTGGACCAGTGTGCTCGGATAGCCGTAGTCGCCGCCTTTGTGCATGCCTTCCATCTTCTTCCGATATGGCGAGCTTTCGTCTCCGAGTATGAAATGACGGTCAAAACGGACTCCGTCTTCGGAAAGCGAGAGCACCAGAGGGGAGCGCCTCCAACGCGGTTCTGAATCGGGACAGCCGACATAGTAGAAGCGTCCGTCGGGCAGGCGTCCAAAATGAAACTTGGTGGCGTTGTCGCTGAACTCGGTGGGTGTTGGAGCCGACCAGGACTGTCCGTCATCGCCGCTTTCGGTCACCCACAACCGCTCGGTATTTGTGCGCAACAGCATGTGTATTATTCCGTCGTCCGTCTGGTAGAATGACCCTTCGCAGAGCCCCACCGGCCAGCCGGCGTCGGCCTGCACCTTCCAGAACGACTCGGAATCGTCGACGATTCCGGACGCCATGGAGTTAGGGTATATGCCGGTCATACGCCAGCCGCGGAGTCCGCACGGATCGTCGGTGTATGGAAAACTGATGTTGCCGCTGATGATCAATCGTCCGGAGGCCGTCGTCTGTGGACCGTGGTTGGGTACGATCGGAAGCCGGAGATCCTCCAGTTCGCTCCAGTTCTCGCCGTCGGCCGTCGTCATAGCCAGGAGTGTCGTTCCGACATGGTTGGCGTCGTTCCGTTTTCTTTCTCCGTTCTGTTCAAGACCTTCGGGCATGTAGGCGTAGCGTCCTGCATACGCGACGAGTCGTCCGGCGTGCCGGTGGAAGCCAGCGGCTGTGTAGACATATTCTCCTTTCCCGCTTGGCGCTTTCTGGCTCTCCACAAGCGGCCGCGGCGGAGTCCAGGCCATGAAGTCGGAGGAAGTCGAAATCAGGATTCGCTGTCCGGGCGCATCCTCGTCCTTCCGTCCGTTGGACCACATCAGATAATAGCGCCCCTTGAAGAAGGTCAGTGCCGGATGATGGCTGTAGGTCCATTCAGTTTCGGGTCTGTAGACCCAGGCCTGTTCGACCGGAAGGGATGCCGCCTTACCGGCTGAATATCCTTGATTGGTAATGGTCATGGTTTCGACACTTGTCCTTTTTTATTTTGTCAGTTCCGGAGCAGGATGCTCCGGCCACTTTGATATCTCAATATGCAAGTTCCCGGAAATTCCTCACGCGGTGGAACGTGATCAGGTTGCCGTCGTGCGGGCATGAGGCGCGCTCGTCGCCGCTTCGGCTGAGGATCACGAGGTCATCTCGGTCGATCGCCATGCTTGCATAGTGGCGCGAAGCTTTTTCAACCGGCCCTGCCGCGACAAGCCCCGCGAAGCACCAGTCGATCATGTTCCTGGAGAAGTGCAGCTGCAGGCGTCGTCGCTCGTTGTTGGGCAGGTTGAAGCGGTCCTCCGGCATGCATTCGGGCCGGATCATGCTGTCGGTGGCCTGGGTGGAGAGCAGCCAGTAGAGCTTGTTCACGTCGTCGAAGAGCACATGGAACTTCATTTGGCCGCCGGGGCAGGGCACATAGAGCATCGTCTTGCCTGAGGGGGCTTTTTCAAGCAATGTCGTCATCGCGCCGGTGCCGGGCCGGCTTCCATGCTCCACCACCTTGGCGACGCAGGCGTAGCCTGTTCCGCCGGTGTGTGCGCGCATCCAGAGATGGAACGTCCTGCAGCAGGGGTCGTGCCAGATGTGATCAGGATCGGCGAACTGTACGACGTTTGTTTCGAGCCAGCCCATCGGACTGCAGTGCCTGGACGGCGCCACCATCACACCGTTGATCGGATCCGCGGAATAGAAAGGGATGCCGAAGTAGTCAGTCTGCGACTCCTTCATGGCGTCGCGGAATGTAAGTTCCGAAGCGAAAGTCCAGTTCTCGCGCCGGGTCAGATCGTCTCCGAGGCGTCCGCGCATGAGCACGGGCGCCAGTTCCGCGACATACCAGCCGTTCACCTCGAAGCGTGTGCGCCGCTCCATCACAAGATATATGCAGCCGTTGGCGTAGTGAACATTGCACGGCGCCTGATGCCAATACTGCCCTTCGGTCAGCCTGACCGGGGCGGACCAGCTTTCGCCGCAGTCGTCGGAACTTATGATCGTCAGATCGCCGGCATGGCCGAGGACATAAAGCGACCTGCCTGCTGCGAACGGCCGGGCGTGCATGAACGGGAAATCGGTGCGGTGCGTCCATGACCGGCCGCCATCGTCGGAAGTGTAGATCTTCCCCTGCCAGGACCAGCCCAGCTCCCCCCTGTCAATCTTCGGACCGGGAAGATCCGCGGCGCCGGGCCCGCCCAGATCGAGCGTGGCGATAAGTCGTCCGTTCTCAAGACGTGTGATCCCGGGGCTGTATGCGAAAAGCCGTTTGGGATCAGGCGACTCATAGATCTTTACGAAGTTGTCGGCCAGCGGACTACCCGCCGAACAGCAGCTGCTCATAATTCCTCCGGTAAACTCAATTGCATATTGTTGGCTCCGTGACCTAGTGAGAGTCATGAAGTCACTAGGTCGTCCACCCTAATTCCAGCATTGCAAAATCCCAGACCTCCCTCCCGATAATTCCTTCACGGCTTCGCGCAGATTCGCCAGGACTACCCGCTCGTCGTCGCCGGGAGAAGATGCCGGAACCGGAATCCGGCAGGCGGGACCGATTGGAAGACCGAGCAAACCGAGGTAACGCTTGGCCGACGCGGGGTAGCGGTTGCGTATCGTCATATCGGCCAAGGTCAGGAAACGCTGCAGGCGTTCCGCTTCCTCCGGACGGTTTGCGAACTCCGCTAATAGGCGGACGAAGAGCTCCGGATAGAAGTTTGCGGCGATCCCGCTGTAGCCGTGCCCTCCCTCACTCAGCGACTCCAGCAATGTCGGACAGTGCGCGTTGAACCAGCGCAGCGGAGTGCCGCCGACGGCTTCGAGCTTCGCGGCAATCTGGTCGCGGCGGCAGCAGGTGTCCTTGAAGAAAAATACACGTCCGCTCTGCGCCGCCCAACGCAGGAGTTTTGGACAAAGCGTCCGGTGATACGGCTCGGGGCATTCGTAGAGACCGAGAGGAATATCGCCGCAAGCTTCGAAGTGAAGCTCGGCTTTATTCCTCCAGACTTCGTCGGACTCGTTCCTCGCGGCGATCTGGTTGACAGTCAATATCACCGCCGCCAATCCAGTGCCTGCCAGACGGCGTGCCATTTCCGCCTGTTCATCGAGCGAAGCGCCGAACGCGCCCGCCCCCACCACCGGCACCCGGCCTGCGGCGCGCTCAACCACTCGGGCCGCGAGACGGACGCGCTCGTCCGGCGACAGCTTGTACATCTCGCTCGAAAGACAGACCGAGAACAGCCCGGCCACACCGGCGCCGACATACCATTCCACCAGCGCGTCCAGCCCGGCCCAATCAATATCACCGTTGTCATGGAACGGCGTAATCATCACTGGCCACACGCCGGAAGGCAATTTTCCATTCATGGTATTTTCTCCTCATATAATAATAAATTATTTCAGAAGACGCATTTACTATAGACTGGACATGGAGGCAATGATATAGTAAAATCTGATCATCTATGGTATTTGCTAATCAAAATGACGGAGGGCGCAATGCGAAGTTCGCAGCGAAAGATAGAACATGCGGAAGCGGCAGATGCAGCCTGGCCCGATCTCCGCAGGCTTGAGGTGTGCTGTTCGACCATCGGCAAAGCCGTGCCCGGCTTCTCATACGGCGGCTGCAATTTTACAGTCCTGAGCTGCAGGATCGACCGCTCGCCGCCGGACACAGTGATCAGGACCCACCGGCATTCATATTGCGAAGTCATCCTGATTCTGTCGGGAAAAGGGAAGGAGACAAGCGCTCCATGGCAGGAGCTTCTGCCGGACATGATGCAGGTGCACGGCCCGTGTGAACCGCATTCATGGGTGTCCTCAAGGGAAGGCATGCTGCGTCTGGGGCTGACTTTCACGGTCCAGCCCGCGGTGGACGTTCGTCTGCCGGACGTCTGGCCGTCGGATCCGGGCCTGGGAGCCGCGGTGCGCGGCCTGATGGCGGAGGCGCAGTCCGCCGCTCCGGGCCGCAGCGCCAGGCTCGCGGCCCGCCTGACTTTGCTGCTGGCACCCGCGCTGGAACTCTTTGCCCTTCCCGAAGAAACGTCCGCCAAGAGCCCTGCGGCCGCGCCGCCGGCATGGGACATAGCGTCTTTCATTAAGCGTTTTCTCGAGGACAATCTGGGCGAGCCGTTGTCGCTGGAGGACGTCGCGGCGCAATTCAACATCAGCGTACCCACCCTGACCCGCCGGTTCAGGGCGGCCACCGGTGGGACGGTCATGAACTGCCTGAACAATCTGCGGATGCGTCGGGCGGCAGATCTTTTGCGCGAAGGCGGCCTGTCCACCAAGCAAGCTGCCGCGGCCGTAGGCTTCGCCGACCCCAGCTATTTCTGCCGATGCTTCCGGCGGGCCTTCGGATGCTCGCCTCTTCAATTACGCTTGGGAAGCTGATGGAGGCAGGATTGCTGGAGGGGCGGAAAGGACGCGGGGGAGGACTGCGGCTTAAGACGGAACCGGAAAAGATTGTGATTGTCGGCGCGGGCCTGATAGGAGTCGTGCTCGCGGCGGAGTTCGCATGGAGGAAGAATGTCTTCCGATGGAACGACAGCCGCGGCAGGGACAATATACGGAGCTAAGAGGGGGCTCGAAAAGCTGCAGATAACATGAAAGGAGGCTGACTTCGCCATCTTTGTCGTTCTTTCAGCCAAACATGCTTTGCATTGATTGGATGACTGGCTATATTAGATTTTCCCTTATTTTTTTGAAGCCGAATGCAGGGATCCCACAAGTGATTTTCAAGCAGATATCCGAGAAGATTACGCGGCCCACGGTGCTCACGGAAACAGACCAGTTCGTAATCAAGCTCGCCGAGACCAAGGCCGAGGTGGAGAAGGCGCAGAAGCTCCGCTACGAAGTGTTCAACCTCGAACAGGGCAAGGGGCTCCAGAGCGCCAACGACGCAGGCATAGACTCCGACGAATACGACGAATACTGCCTGCATCTGCTCGCCATCGACAAGAGCTCGCACAAGACGGTCGGAACCTACCGCATCCATCTCGGCTCGGTCGCCATCGCCTCGAAGGGCTTCTACTCTGAAAGGGAATACGAGATATCCGGGCTGGACAAGATCGCCGACAGATGCATGGAGCTGGGCAGATCCTGCGTGTCAAAGGAATACCGCCAGGGATCGGTCGTAAGCCTGCTCTGGGGAGGGATAGCCGAGCTTCTGATCCGTGGGGATCTCAATCTCATGCTGGGCTGCGTCAGCCTGGAGGATAAAAATCCGGCGGAGGCCTGGGCTCTCCAGAGACTTTTCAAGAAGGAGGGCAGGCTGTCGGACATCCTCCACGCCAAGGCCAGGCATCCATACATACTGCCGCCAGCGCCCGAGGAGGAGATTGCAAAACTCCTCTCGCATGAAAGGACATTGAAGTCGCACATACCCCCGCTCTTCAAGGGTTACTTGAGGCTTGGCTGCAAAATCTGCGGCGAACCCGCCTTCGACCACGAGTTCGGAACCGTAGACTTCCTGATCTTGGTTGACAAGGACAAGATACCGCTAAGATATGTCAGGCATTTCAACTCAGTCCTGGAAGGTCTCTGAAATCGCAGGCCAATGATTGCTTTCCCCCTCCGAGTTTTTCGTATCGTCCTGCTCTTGTCATGGGGGCTTTCACTCGGTTTCTTCTCCGCCTTTTTGGTCTTCAGGAGGGGTTGGGCCGGGATAAGGAACGCCGTCGAGCTGTGCGCCATCTGGGCCCGGGGCATAATCTGGATCATCAACTGCAAGGTCGCGGTTCACGGCGATCCTTCCATAGCCAAGGGGGGACTGATCGTCTCGAACCACCTCAGCTACCTGGACGTCTTGGTCCAGGCGGGCATATTCAAGCCGCGTTTCACCCCCAAGTCAACCGTCGCCGACTGGCCTCTCCTCGGTCCATACCTCAAGATGGGCAGGCCGATATGGATCGACAGGTCATCCAAACAGTCCTCCATCACCACGCTTGCCGAATTCAGGGACACCATGCTCAACAGCATAAACCTGCTGGTCTATCCAGAAGGGACAAGCACCGACGGGACCAAGGAGATTCTTCCTTTCAAGTCCACCCCCTTCGAGGCCGTCACAAAGGAGAACATCCCTGTTTATCCGATACTCACGTTCTACTCGCAGAAGCCGGGGCAGCCGTCCGTGTGCTGGTACGGGGACATGACCCTCGTGCCGCACGTATGGAAGATACTCGGCATATGGAGCTTCGGCGCCGACATCTACGTACTTGACCCGATCCGCCCCGACGGCAGGGATAGGAAGGAGCTGGCCGAACTGGTCTATTCGACCATGCTGGCCAAATACCGCGAAATCGCCGCATCCAGGAAGCAGGCGTGAATTGATTTTGGCCGTATCCGCGCTACAATTCAAGTATGTATTCAGCAAAAGGGCGTAGTTTGCTGAATTCATACCGATTAAGGCGGACTAAGCCCGTAACCCAAGATTCCAAGCTCCAAAATCCAATTTTATCAAGACCATGTTCAACCTCTGGCTCCATTCATTTGTGACGGCGTGGAATCTTCTGCTTGAGATACCGCTGCTTCGCGTTTCGGACTCCGAGCTGGAGAACGAGCCCGGCCAGGGCGGTCGCGTGGTGGCTTCCTTCCCCATTGTCGGCTTCGTCGCCGGCTTCGCGGCCTATGTCCTCATATGGTTCGTGTTCCGCTTCGGGGGCCAGCTGGCCTCGGCGGTGATCTCCGCGATAGTCGCCGCCCTCTTCATAGAGGCGCTGACCATGGGGAGGAACCTGTCGGCTCTGGCGCTTTTCCTGGAGACTAAGCTCGCCGGACTGAAGGGCCCGAAGATAGCGTCCGAGATGGACAGATCCTCCGCGGTCTCGAACGACATGGGCCTTTTCATACTGATCTCGCTTTTCCTGCTGCGCATAGCCTGCATCGCCATCCTTGCCGGAAGCCAGTATTACTCCTGGATCATAGTGACGCTGACGGCCGCATACGCGGCGCAGGCGGCGCTGGTCGTCTCCAGGGACCTCCGCACCGGCGAGAAGTTCTTCGATTCCGACATGAACGGGCCTCGCCTGGCATGGCTGATCGCCCTGGTTCTCTCCGCGGTCGCCGGAGGCAGCGTTGCCGCCGCGGTGGTGACCATGCTGATAGTCTACGCCGCCACCATGTTCTTCAAGAACTACTGCGAGAACAGCCTCGGCGGCGTCAACGGCAAGATAATCGGCATGGTTGGCGCGGCGATGGAGATCATAGTCCTCGTAACCGGCATAATCTTCCTTGTGAAAGCCTGAGCAATGAATATCACACATCCCTGCCTCGGAAGGCTGCAGAACGGACTTGCTGATCACTTCAAGGACAAGCTGGTCTCCACGGGCTGGACTGTCAGCCATGAGATACCTCCGCCCGGAATGGAAGGAGACATCACCGTCAACTGCTTCAAGATTGCCAAGTTCCTGCGCTCCAAGCCGGACGAGATTGCGGACTTCGTCTCCGCGTTCCTCGCAGCGGATTCCGATGTCATTTCAGCCGCCAAGGTCAAGGCGTTCGTTAACGTGACGCTCAGGCCCGAGGCGCTCCACGGGATTTCCGCAGGCAACGTCGCATCCGTCATCGGGTCGGCGGTCCTTCCGCCCGGCCATAGGAGGAAAATACTCGTCGAATATTCGTCGCCCAACACCAACAAGCCGCTCCACCTGGGTCATCTGCGGAACAACACTCTCGGACTGGCTGTCTCGTCCATCCTTAAGAAGGCCGGCCATGCCGTCTCCACCGTCAACCTCGTCAACGACCGCGGCATCCACATCTGCAAGTCCATGATCGCCTACCAGCGCTTCGGCGGCGTCGCCACCCCCGAAAGCGCCGGCGTCAAGGGAGACCATTTCGTAGGCGACTTCTACGTCAAGTTCGCCCAGGAGTTCGCCAGACAGCTCGCCGATCTCAAGGAGAAACGCCCCGACCTCAAGGACGGCTCAGAGGATGATCTATTCCTCGAAACCGAAATCGGCCGGGCCGCACAGGAAATGCTCCGCGACTGGGAGGCGGGAAAGCCGGAAGTCGTGGAACTCTGGAAGAAGATGAACCGCTGGGTTCTCGACGGGTTCAGCCAGACCTACAAGCGCATGGGTGTCTCATTCGACAAAGTCTACTTTGAAAGCGAGACCTACCTCCTTGGGAAGGACATCGTCGGAAAAGGTCTGGCGGACGGAAGCTTCACGAAAAACGCGGACGGCGCGGTCATCGCAGACCTCGAGGATGTCAAGCTTGGAACGAAGGTCGTCCTCAGGTCGGACGGCACAAGCGTCTACATTACCCAGGATCTGGGCACAACATTGAAGAAATACGAGGACTTCAGGCCGCAGTCTCAGATCTGGATCGTCGGCGACGAGCAGAACCTCCATTTCAAGATATTGTTCGCCATCCTCAAGAAGCTCGCATACCCCTGGGCCGACAGCCTCTTCCACCTCTCCTATGGGATGGTCAACCTTCCGTCAGGCAGGATGAAGAGCCGGGAAGGCACCGTCGTCGACGCCGACGACCTTTTCGACGAGCTGGCAGCGCTCGCCAGGCAGGCCGCCGTGGAACGCTACGGGCAGGATATGCCGGCCGACATCGATGCCAGAGCCGAAACCATCGCCATGGGCGCTTTGAAGTTCATGCTCCTTAAGTTCAACCCCAAGACTACAATGATCTTCGATCCCGGCGCCTCCGTCAAGTTCGAAGGCGACACCGGCCCATACGTCCAGTATGCCTGCGCCAGAATAAACTCCATCGAGCGCAAGTGGAACGCCGAAAAGGCCGGCGATCCCGCCATGCCGCCCGACTGGAGCCTCCTCAAGGAGAAGGAGGAGAAGGAGCTTTCGGTCAGAATGCTGGAGTATCCGTCGGTCATACGCGATGCCGCAGAAAGGCTCGATCCTTCCGGACTCGTCAACTACCTCCTCGAGCTCGCGAAGACTTTCAGCAGGTTTTACAAGCAGCACTCGGTCATGAATGCCGAAACCGAAGCCCTCCGCAATTCCAGGTTCCACCTCTGCCTGGCCGTCCGCGACATCCTAGCCGACGGCCTCAAAACCCTCACAATAGACGTCCCGGAGGCGATGTGATTATTTTGCCACAGAGAGGGAATTAATTTTTTGTGTATTGTGTGCTTTTTGCGGCCGACTTTTCACTAGCAGGGTTGCATTTTCAGGATTCCGACTTCAATTATCGGCGGATTTAACGGAGAGCCAATGAAAATACTCGACAAGCTTATAACCAGTTCACGGATCAAGTCGCCGTGGATCATACATTTCAACACCGGCGCATGCAACGCCTGCGACATCGAAATCGTAGCCGCACTGACCCCGATCTTCGATGTCGAACGCTTCGGAATACTCCTCAAAGGAACGCCGCGCCATGCCGACGTCCTCGTATGCTCCGGCCCGGTAACAAACCAGATCAAGGACAGGCTCGTCAGAATATATGAGCAGATGGCCGAACCGAAGTTCGTCATCGCCTGCGGCACTTGCTCATGCTCGGGCGGAGTCTTCAATGGATGCTACAACGTCCGAGGAGGCATCGATGCCGTCATCCCAGTCTCAGCATATGTCCCAGGATGCCCCGCCAGCCCCAACGCAATTATCGACGGGGTCGTCAAGCTTCTTGGGACGCTGGAAAAATCGGAATAATTATCATTCCTAGACTTGACTTGCCCCCGGGCCATTTTATATTGCCTCACTAAGCATTCGAAATTATGAGAGGTGGACTTATGACCAATGAAGAGAACATCAAGAACGAGCTTGCCCAGAAATACCCTGAAATCGCGGATAAAATCCTCATAAAGAGGGAAAGACGAATATTCGCCGAGATAAGGCCGGAAAGTTTCTACGGCGAAGCGTTCAACTTCATCTACGACAAGCTTGGATTCAAGATACTCTGCACCATAACCGGCCTCGACAACGGGACTACTTTCGGGGCGAAATATCACTTTGCCAACGACAAGGGCATCATGCTCAACGTCGAGGTCAATGTCCCCAAGGGAAATCCGGTCATAAAGTCGGTCACTGCTACGTTCCCGTCCGCCGACAAATACGAACGGGAACTTATTGACATGTTCGGATTCCAGGTCGAAGGCCTTGCCCCTGGAAAGAGGTATCCTCTGCCCGACGACTGGCCTGCAGGCCAGCATCCCCTCAGGAAAGACTGGAAAAAGCCGGAGACGGCCGTAACGGAGGTGAAAAATGGTTAAGCAGGTCACAATTCCCATAGGCCCCCAGCATCCTGCCCTCAAGGAGCCCGAAAGCTTCTCCATCGCGCTGATGGGCGAGAAGATTATCGGTTCGGATGTGAGGCTCGGCTACAATCATCGCGGCATCGAGAAGGCCTGCGAAGACCGCAACTACACCCAGTGCATCTACCTTCTCGAGCGCGTCTGCGGCATATGCTCCCATTCGCATTCTACATGCTTCATACAGGCGGTCGAGGAACTCGCCGGGCTGCAGGTTCCCAAGCGCGGATTATACATAAGGACTCTTATCGCGGAGCTTGAACGCATTCACAGCCATCTCCTCTGGCTCGGAGTCGCCGGCCATGAGGTCGGCTTCGACACCCTCCTCATGTATACCTGGCGCGACCGCGAGGTCGTGATGGACCTCCTTGCCAAGCTCACAGGCAACCGTGTCAACTACGGCATGAACGTGATCGGCGGAGCCAAGCGCGACATCACAAAGGAGCAGATGGACGGAGTGCTCAAGGACATTGATGTCCTGGAGGAGCGCACGAAGTATTACATCTCCGTCGCCCTGGAGGAGGTCACCCTGATCAAAAGGTTGTCCGGCGTCGGCCACATGGCCGAGGCCGACGCCAGGAGGCTCGGCGCCGTCGGCCCGACCGCGCGCGCATGCAACGTCCCTTACGACATCCGCCGCGACGACCCCTACGCCGCTTACGCCGATCTCGACTTCAAGGTCATCACCAGCGACAAGTGCGACATCTACGGCAGGACCATAGTCCGCGTCCTCGAGCTGATGGAGACCTACAAGATGATCCGCCAGCTCATCAGGGAGATGCCGGATGGCCCCATCTCCGTCAAGGCTCCGCGCAAGATACCTGCGGGCGAGGCGGTAAGCAGATACGAGGCGCCCAGGGGCGAGGACGTCCACTATGTCAAGGGCAACGGAACGGACAAGCCCGAAAGGGTGAAGGTCCGCGCGCCGACGCTTGCGAACGTCCAGGCCGTGGCGCACATGCTCAGCGACGGGTACCTGGCCGACGTGCCGATAGTCATCGCCGCCATCGACCCCTGCTTCTCATGCACCGACAGGCTGATCTCCGCCGCACAGGCCGGCTCGGAGAAGGGCCGCATCCTGACCTGGCCGGAGGCCAGGCTCCACGGGATCGAATGGTACAGGAAGAACCGCGGCATCGACTTCGCACAGCTCAACAAGAAGCTGAACCGCATCTTCGAAAAGACGAAATAGAAGAGTCAATAACTACTCATACATCGACTCGTTCTGTATGAATTCAGCAAAAGGGCGTAGTTTGCTGAATTCATACATACCGCCTACTTTTCGGTGGGGACCACGATGCCGCGCATAATGACGTTCTGGCAGAGGACGAATATTATGAAGGTGGGTATTGCGGCGATGACGAGGGATGCGTATACGACCGACTGGTGGGCGCCGTTCTGGAGCTGGAATATCCAGACCATTATCGTCCACATCTTCTCGTCCGGGATTATAATGAGGGCCATCATGAACGCGGAATAGGCGGAGGTGAACGCCCCGAGTGCGATGACGGCGAGGATGGGCTTTGAGAGGTTCATCGTGAGCATCCAGAACTTGGTCCACTCGCTGGCGCCGTCGATGTCGGCGGCCTCGTAGAGCTCCTTGGGCATGCTGTCGAAGAAGCCCTTCAGGAGGAATATGGAGAAGCCGTTCGCCATGCCCGGCAGGATGAGGGCGGCGAAGTTGTTGAGGAGGCTTGTGGTGGTGAAGTCCGGCCCCAGCAAGGGGACGATGACAGTACCGACGAGGAGGCCTGCCGCGAGGGAGATGAGGGCCCGCCAGTTCTCCTTCCATTTCGGCAGAGTTTTTTCCAGGACGCCGAAGGCAATAAGCGCCGCGATAAGCCCCAGGAGAATGGGCGTAAATATACAGTGAACTACGCCCTTTCTCTGAATATTTACCTAGGAAAAATGCAAAATCCAGATTGTTTCTGACAAATATTAACGGAGAACCGCGAAAAATCTCAGTTTTGAACACTAAAAACGAACGATTTTGCATTTTTCTTTAAGTATGAATTCAGCAAAAGGGCGTAGTTTGCTGAATTCATACGAATGGGCCATAGCGGGAAACGCTTGAGGAGGAGGAACCCGGGTATCATCGTGACTTCGCCTGGGAATGCCATGGTCGCCATGCAGAAGAGGAGTATCTTATATGTGCCCGGGAGCTTGAAGCGGCTAAGTGCGTATGCGGCAAGCGGATTTACGATGAGCGCCGTCAGGACGGCGAGCGTGCAGTAGATGAACGTGTTGAACAGTCCATTGCCGTGCATCAGGATGTAGTCGAGGACCTGCCAGTAGTTGCGCATGGTGAACTCCCATCGGACCGCCGATTTTTCCTCGATGCAGTCCGCCCATTCCGTCGCCGCGACGATGGCGCCCAGGCACGGGCAGTCCTTCGGGACGCCGCCGCGCTTCTTCTCCAGGAATTCCCTGAACATCTGGTCGTAGCCGCAGATCCTGATGGATTCGGGCGGACAGAACTTGGGAGACCTGATGAAGCTCTCGAAGTCCCTCTGGAGGTAGGGTGCGTCGTCAAGCTTTTCCGGGAAGGGGATGTCCTTCATGCTTGCCATCTTCAGCCCGTTTTCCTTGTTGAATATGTCCACCGAGGGATAGCGCTCGGACAGGAAGGAACGGAAGGCGGGTTCGAGCGCGGGGTCGAGGCTGATGGCGCCCAGGCCGATCTCGTTGTATACGAACTTGATCCAGTCTTCGCGCTGCAGCCCCGGTTCCGCAGGTACCCTGTCCGGGAACGGTATTTCCCTGTAGCTCTTGTAGGAAGTCCCGTGCGCCTCGTTGTATGCCTCGATGCGGCTGGTGTAAAGGCCGGCCAGGAAAAACATGGCATAGCGCCCATGTTCGCTGTAGACCAGCACTTCGGAGTCGGGAAGGGTCTTCCGCCATTTGATCATCTCCTGCCGGAATTCGTCCGGAACCTGGCGGTTGCGGTAGCGGCCGATCTCCTCCGCCGGCGGAGTCAGGTTGCTCCACGACCAGCAGAACTTCCCCGCGGCCAGGTTGTAGGCGCCAAGGGAGTTCTTGTATTTCTTCGCCATGTAGATCCGGAAAAGGCGCAGATTTTTCGGAAGCATGCCCCAGGATGCCATCTGTCCGACGACCCTCTTGTCGTCAGGGATGGCGGCGCGAAACTCGCGGAAGTCGCGGATATATCCCTCTTCCACCGGCTCCGGCGGCTCGATGCTCCTCCAGCTCAGGACCTGCGTGCACCATGCGATCTTGGCCTTCTCCGTCTCGCTGTTGTAGCGGGATTCGGCATATTTCTGGAAGAGTATCTTGTTGTCGAACCAGAATTCGGGATACGGGCTGATCGACCAGGAGTCGGCCTCGCTCTTCACCGAGCCGGCAAGCATGAGAAGCAGCGGGTAGATCATGGTCACCGACCCCGCGATGAGGACGGCGAAGATCGTCCCGTACAGGATCCTGACCTTGATGCTGCGCTTGCCTATTTCACTTATTATCGGCATGGCTGTTATCCGCTATTATGGAGCTATGGAACGCGGCGAATAATCGCTGCGCACAGTAAGCTGCTTGTGGCATCCGGCTTATAATTGTCAATTGATAATTGTCTCAAACCTTCCCTATGTTCGCCTTGAACTCCATCCTGCTCAGGCTCTGCAGCTGGTAAACGGTGAAGCCTATGAGCATGACGCCGAGGACCCACGCCATGGCGGTGGCGACGCCGAAGCGGAGGTATCCGAAGGCCTCCCAGAATATGTGCAGGCCGATGACCTCGGTCTGCCCGTAGGGCGTATAAGGGCCGCCGCCGGTCATCGCCAGGATGAATTCGCTGCCGCTCTTCATGCATCCGATGGCGGCGCCGATGAAGTTGATCGATATGAGCATCTTGATGGTCGGGATGGAGATGTTCCACACCTTCTGGGGCGTGTTTGCGCCGTCGATGTCGGCGGCCTCGTAGAGGTCTTCGGGTATGCCCTTGAGGGCGGCGAGGTAGATGAGGCAGCCGGGCCCCATCCCCGCCCAGATGCTCGGCAACAGGCAGAAGAAGAGGGCGAAGGTAGGCGAGTTTAGCCATTCGGTGTTGAACTGGCTTATGTCCGTCCCTAAGACGAAGTTCAGCGCGGCCACGCCGAAATTAAGAATCTGGTTGATCATGCCGTGCTGCCCGTAGAACCCCTTCCACAGGAAGATGACCACGACCCCCGAGAGCATGGCGGGGAGGTAGAATATGACACGGAACAAGACCTTGCCCTTGGGGACCTCGGTGAGCAGCAGCGCCAGGATTATTGGCGCTATGAATCCGAACGTCATGAAGAGCACAGTATATTCCAGGGAAATCAGAAGCGCATACCAGAACTCCTTGCTGAAGAGCACGGCGGCGAAGTTGTCGAAGCCGATCCATTCGCTGAATCCGCGGACGTTGTATTCCTGGAAAGCCATGACGGTTCCGCGCATGAGCGGCCAGTAGCTCCAGACGGCGATGCTTAGCAGCGAGGGAATAAGGATCAGGTAGGCTATCTTGTGCCGGCCGAACTGCCAGTCGCCGCGGGCCAGATCCGCCTCGCTGCGGACCATGTTCTTCGAGAATGTCTTGAAGACCTTGAAGAGGACGAAGATGAAGATCACGAAAATAGCCAGGGAGACCGCGGCGGCGACGCGAGTCCTGAACTTCCTCATGTCCTCGGGCAGGATGTTCAGCATCTTCTGGTTCGCGATGTCGACGCGGACGTCGAGTATTTCCTGTATCCTCTTCTTGGCGCCGGCCTCGTTCTTCGCGACGATGCATCTTTTGACTTCCTCGTCGGTGCGGATCTGGTCTATCGCCTGGCTCATGTAGCGGTAGACGAGCTGGCAGTTCTTGCCGTATGGCTCCGGGACGCCGTCCTTGAGCGCGGCGTCCGAGGCCTCCTCCCAGCCGGCCGGCACCCTGCTGACGAGCTCTGGATAGCCCGCCATCTTGAGGTAGTTGGGCTTGATGAAGCGTCCGAGGCCGTTCTCCACATATACCCTCGCCTGTATCAGCCTGGCGTCGCGGCATCCGAGGAAGAAGGACCATTTCCAGGCCGCGTCGCGGATCTTTGGCCTATTGTCGAAGCCGGCGTAGAGGCCGGTCATCAGCGAATTGAACTCGCTCCCTCTTATGCCGCTCGGCCCCTTCGGCACGGGCCCGAAGTTTATCGTGTTCGGATCAATCTGCTGAAAGTTTCCCTGTCCCACGTAGTTGAAGAACATGGCGTAGCGGATGGCGGAGTTCTGCTCGCCCAGATTGATCACGCCCTCGAACCTGCCGTGCGAATTCTCGAACGGCTCCAGGAAGAGGCGCGCTACATAGTAGTAGGCGTCCACCGCCTCGGGCGAGTTGAAGACGCAGCGCCAGTTGCCCTTGTCGTCCTGCTCCACGGCACGTGCGCCGGTGGAGTAGAAGAAGCTCAGCGTCGACCAGCTCAGCTCCCCGAGCCCGATGTTGACCCCGTAGATGTTCTCCTTGGGATTGTGCATCTTGCGGGCCCATTCGAGAAACTCGTCCATGTCCGTCGGCACGCGGTCGGGCAGCCCCGCCTCGGCAAAAAGATCCCTGCGGTAGAAAAGCGCCATGACCACCTGCTGGAGCGGCATGCTCCAGACATGCATGTGCTTCTCGCAGGGCTCGGAGCCCCATTCCCTGAGGTAAGGGCAATCCTTTCCATAGGGGCATTCCCTGCGCATCACCTCCCAGCACTGGGGTGAAAGGCGCTCCTCGAATTCCGCCGCATACCTGGGCCCCTTGCGCAGCGCGGCCACATAGGAGTCCGTATCCATCAGATGCCCGTCGCGGACTTCGACACCGATCTCCTTCTCCAGATACTTGTCGACGGGGGAGAGGAATTTCTGCGTGATATAGGTGCTCGATTGGCGGAAGTTCACATAGATTACCGCAGGCGAGATGTCCCCGGCGATCTGCATCAGGGGCACTGTGTCCATCGCTCGGTTCGGGATGTTCAGCCCGGTCGCGGGAATAAGCTGGATGTCTGGATAGCGCCGCTGGAATTCCTGGGCCATCTTGATGCGGACCTCGCCGTCCGGCCCCCATTCGCCGCCCGCCGGCACACCCCACGCCTTCAGCTCGATCTTCCCTGAATCCGCCGCCGAACCGGCGTCGCCGGCGGCAAGCTCCCAGCGGACGGACAGCATGAACGGACAAAAAGCAAGGAGTAAGATGATTTTAGGAAATCCACGCATGCCGACGTCGATAACGTTTGAAACACATTGGACAGGGCCGAAATACTATCGGCGAATTATGAAGCTACAGCCGTACCGGCTGTATTTCAAGGATGGCACCGGCGAAAGATGTGATGTATAGTATTAGATTTGAAAATTCACACTTGATCAATTTCCAAACGGAGCCTATGATGACAATCGACAGGAATTCCATAAGGGAGAGGCGCGAGCTGTGGTTCGCCAAGACCCGCGAGAACATCCGTAATTTCGTCAACGATGACGGCACCGGCAAGATCCCCCAGTTCAGCAGCCCCTACCGCGAACCTCTGTGGATACTGCCGGCCCTCTACACCGGACCGCAGGAATACGTCGCGCTCGCCAACAGGATGCTGGAAAAATATGCGGAGGCGCCGGCGGTCGAGAACCCCAAGGGCGGCGAACACAGCGGCGTCGAGTTCGGCATCTTCCAGTCCAACATCCTGGCGCACTGCTTCAACAGGTTCGGGAAGCGTGTCTCCCCCGCGGCGGAGAAGCTCATGCGCCTCCACATCGACATGCTGTGCCGGACCTTCCGCGGCTCCGCGCAGCCGGACTTCAAGTTCCACGGCGCCAACGACAACATGCCCATGATGGCTACGAAGGGGCTGATACTCGGCGGAGAGGCGGTGGGCAACGCAAACGCCGTCCAGCAGGGCTTCTGGAACCTCCACCAGTTCAGGAACCTGCTTTCAAGGTCGGCCTGGGCGTCGGAATTCAACTCCAGCACATACTCCCCGATTACGCTCGCGAACTGCGCCATGATCGCGTCCCACTCGAAGTCCAAGGAAATCCGCAGGCTCGCCCGCGGCATCGAACATCGGCTCTGGGCGGAGCTGCTCCTTCACTACCATCCCTCCACGATGCACCAGGCCGGCCCGCAGTGCCGGGCATACGCCATCGACTACGCCGGCCACAACCATACTCTGCAGATGCTCTTCTGGCTTGTCTTCGGGCCGGAGGCAACCGGCCGCGACCTCATTGCAAGCTACTTCGATCCCGACGGCACGGAAGTCATACACTTCTCGGGATGCTATTTCCAGACCGTCGCCGAATTCTGCGACATGCTCGACGCCGACTTCAAGGTTCCTGCGAAACTCGCAAAGCTGATCCATGGGCGCCACTATCCGGCGGTCCTCAGAGGCCGCTCGGAATGCATGAGCAGGTACGACGGCTTCGCCGCGCAGTACAACACTGAAACATACATGGAGGAGGACTTCTCGCTCGGCACCGTCGACGGCCCGCTCTGCGGCGGCGAGCATACAGCGAGCCTCTATGCCACATACAAGCTGAGGCCGTCGGTGAAGACTTACAGGGACGCGTCCACAATCTTCTTCAGGTATCACACTTCTGATGTCGAGACCGGAATCCTGGAGGAATCGGTCGACGGCGGATACAGGAACGAGCGCTTCATCTCCAGCCAGGGATGGTGCTACGCCATGCAGAAGTGCAACAAGGGGCTTCTCCTCACAGTTCCGAACCTGAAGAATTCTCCGCTCGAGACCGACACCCTGAAGCTGTCTCTCATCTTCCCCGCGCACTACGGCGGCATCGCAAGAAGCATCGTAGGAAGCTTACCGGCCCGCGGCGGATTTTCAGGCGAAAGCCCGGAAGTCGTCCCTGTCTCCGTGGAAGCCGGGGAGGTCTTCGTCCATGTCCAGCCCCTGCTCCCGACCAATCTGGAAAGGAAGGCCGCCGTCAGGCTCGTAAAGCAGAACCGCTACGAGATCGTCGAAATGGTCAACTACGAGGGGCCGAAGAGAAAATTCTCGCGCAAGGAGCTCGGCATGGTGCTCAACGGACTTATAATGACGATCTCTTCCAAGTCCGAGTGGAAGAGCCTGGATGACTTCCATTCAGAGATGTCCAAGTCCCTGATAACGGACTACTTGATGGCGAACCACAGGTTTTTCCATTTCGTCAGGAAGGACGTCCGCTTCGACGTGGTGATGACTCTCGACCCTTTCGGCCTTCAGACCGAGGCTGTGGACGGGAGGCACGTGAGCCGTCCGGTCTTCGAGTCCAACCAGATCAACGTAAGGTCGCTTCCGTTCATGAATGGCGGGGCCCCGCCCACGTTTCCGTTCTTCCCCTGGGGCGATTCGCTGGACATATGCTACTATCCGGAGATGTCATGGATCATCGGCTCGCGCGGCCTTCCCGAGGAGCCCAGCTACGCCCGCCGGAAGGAGAAGCTCATCGTTCCATAGGAACGATTTCGAAGTGATTATGATGGGTGATTAAATTCCAAATTTCAAAACTCGATAGTATTCTAAGGCGGGCTTCGCCCGCAACCCAAAATTCAATGAATTCCATAGACACATGCACGCTTTTGCACTAGAACTTTTTGAGAAAGTATCCTAGGTTTTTCCCTGCGGGAAAAATGCGCCCTTACGGCGCGCAGGTAACTTGCGCGCGCCGCGCGCAAAGGGCAAACTCT
>CAZWRV010000029.1:0-64833 GCA_964636325.1 uncultured Victivallaceae bacterium
TTTTTTTTGACGAGCTTCCGCGATAGCGATCAATGCCGAGATTTCTAGACGGCTCCGACGAGCGTCGCCCTCCGTGTCGCGCCAGTAGGCGCGGAGGGTTTTGCTTGTCAAAACCATTTTTTTTGACGAGCTTCCGCGATAGCGATCAATGCCGAGATTTCTAGACGGCTCCGACGAGCGTCGCCCTCCGCCTTGCGCCGCGATCCGCGGAGGGTTTTGCTTGTCAAAACCATTTTTTTTGACGAGCTTCCGCGATAGCGATCAATGCCGAGATTTCTAGACGGCTCCGACGAGCGTCGCCCTCCGTGTCGCGCCAGTAGGCGCGGAGGGTTTTGCTTGTCAAAACCGAAGAAAAGATCTTGCTCTTTTCTCAATCATGCCATTCAAGTTGGTTTATATGTCCTTGATATGGCCATTCATCAGGATCGCGACATAAGCCCTGTCTCACGGGATTATATCTCACATAGTCCCATTTTGCCTGATATGAATCACTTTGCCTAAGCTGCCTGTCCCATAAATCAACCTGCCATATAGGCTGTTCATCGGGACAAGGCCAGTTCCGTGAGATGAAGGACTTCCACTTTCGAACCCATGTTCTCAAAGCAATCTGAGATAATCCATATGGAGCACAGAAAAGATGGATATGATCTGGCATAAGAACATAACGTCCGACAATCCATTCCCTATTGTCCATCCATGCATCAATAACTAGCCTATGAACTGAACTTCTAGCAAATATCTTCTTACGGTCTTTTGAGCAGGCGGTGACGAAAATGATAATGGCGAGATTTGGTTTTTCGATTGGAGCCAGATGAACCGGATGGGACCGTTGAATATGTTTTTCGTTATTTCCAGTGTTCATTTTTATATCCCTCATATTGAGGCGGCTCCGACGAGCGCCGCCCTAAGCATTATGCCCGATGCGCGGAGGTTTTCGCCTGTCAAAACCGGCATGTCGAATCATTACGCAAAACCGGCCTCCTCGAGCTTGATCCTGTGGGAGCTTGTGGAGGTGGCGATCATGTGGAGGTGTGCGAAGAGGCCGCCCTTCTCAAGCAGCCCCTTGTATGTCCCTTGTTCGATCACGCGGCCCTGGTCGAGGACGATTATCGAGTCGGCGTTCCTGATGGTGCTTAGGCGGTGCGCGATGACCACGACGGTGCGCCCGCTGCACAGCGACTGGAAGCCTTTCTGGACTATCATTTCCGACTCTGGATCGAGCGCGGAGGTGGCCTCGTCGAGGATGATGATCTTGCTGGGGGTGAGCATGCACCTCGCGATCGCGAGCCGCTGGCGCTGTCCGCCGGAAAGCTGTGCGCCAGCCTCTCCGACCTGGTGGTTGATGCCGTCAGGAAAGTCCTTGACGAACTCCCAGGCGCAGGCCTTCTCAAGGACCTCGATCAGCTCCGCGTCGGTCGCGTTCGGCCGGACATACCTGAGGTTAGCCGCGATGCTCGTGTCGAAGAGGTAGGGATCCTGGAGCACGACGCCGAAGAGCGCCCTGTACTGGCGCGGCGGAAGCTCCGTTATGTCCGTGCCGTCCAGCATGATGCGCCCCGACGACGGGTCGTAGAAGCGCAGGATCAGGTTGCCGACTGTAGTCTTCCCGCTGCCGCTGCGCCCGACAAGCGCCACCGTCTTCCCGGCCGGTATCTCGAACGTCGCATCCTTGATGACCGGCTTCTGATGGTATGCGAACGTGACGTCGCGGAACTCGATGCGGCCGTCGATCTTCTCCGGCATCCTCGCGCCGGGCTTCTCCACCACGGTGCTCTCCGTGTCGAGCACCGTGAAGAGCTGGTCGAACGCCGAACTGGCGTTCATGAACTGCCCGTAGAAGTTAGTTATCGACTGTATCATGCCGATCAGGGTTCCCTGGTAGCCCATGAAGGCCACAAGCGTGCCAAGCGGATGGTTTTCCTGCATGACCATCCACGCCCCGCCGACGATGACCACCGAGGTGATTATATAGCTCAGCCCTTCCGTGACGAAGCTCAGCTTCTGCGACTCGAGTATAGCGTCCATCCATTTCATCATCACCGGCCAGAGCTGGCGCCGGAACTCGTCCTGCACGCGCTCCTCCATCGCGAACGACTGTATCGTCTTGTGCCCGCGCAGCTTGTCCATTATCAGGTTGACGATGTGCATCCCGGCCTCGTTCGACTCCTTGGTCTTCCGATATATCCTCCCAGAAAGCTTCTTCGCGGCGAAGACGTAGACGCACGCCCCCGCGAGTATTATGAGCGTCAGCTCCCAGCTGAGATAGAGGCAGAAGCAGAGGCTGAAGAGAAGGCCGGAGACCTGGGCCACTATCTGCTGGAATATCATCTGCATGAAGCCCCCGAGCACGTTGATCGAGTTCCCGAACACCCGCTCGTAGATGAAACCCGACGGGAACTGGCTGTGGAAGCGCAGGCAGAGCTTCTGAAGGTGCGAGAAGCTCATCGTCCTCAGTTCAAACACGATTGACTGCTGGACCTTGTAGACCTGGTACGTCGCCAGGAACCACAGGAACATGCGCACGAACTGCGACGCAAGGAACAATCCGGCGGCGATCAATGCCAGCCTCATGCTCCCTTTCGGGATCGCCTCGTCGATAATGTATTTCGGGAACAGCGGCATGAGCGCCACGGCCAGGCCGACCCCCGATATGAGGCACGCCGCAAGAACCCAGCGCCACGTGTGCGGCCGTATCAGCGGCCAGAAGCGAAGCGCTATCTCCTTGAAGCTGTAATGGTGGACATCCGATATCGAACTTATTTCCATATGGGCTTTCTTCGACGGTCAGGCGGATATTATGTGCTGAAGAATTGTAGGGAACCGGCAAAAGCCGATAACTTATAACGTCCACCCGGCAGTTCAATTCCGATAACGGGGGCCGGCGCAGTCGCCGAAAGCGTCGCCGGTCACTCTCTTCATGGATGTTCGACTCCGGCAGGGGCTTCCATCTTGGGGTTGTAACCGGGAATCGTTTTGAGCCTTGCGCCGGGAGTCTGGTTATACTGGCCGGCCTTGAAATGCCGGGAGTTTTCCGGCAGTTGGAGTAGATCGCCTTCGAGGGCGGGGGAGTCGACGATGTCGCTGGCGAAGGCCTTGTTCTTTTCAGTGAATGCCTGCCATCCTTCGGCTCTGACTGTTTCGTCGCCGACGGAGATTTCGCCCAGCCCGAGTATGGAATATGAGATAGAGAGCTTGCCTCCTTTTCCGGCCGAGGTGAGACGGCCGCCGCAGTTCTGGAGTATCGAGCTTATGATCTCCAGGGACGAGGATGCGGTGGCTCCGTCCTTGAATCCGGAAACAGTACAATGGATCATTCGGCCGTTCTCAAGGGATAATGCGGTGCCGGCTTCAGTGTCTCCGGACCCCTTGAATAGGCAGTGCTCGAACTCGGCTCTGGCACCGGAGCCTGCCTGGACCTGGGAGGGGCCGCGCTTCCCGACATCCGCGTTGCCGTAGAAGACGCAGTTGAGGAACTTGTGGGCGTGGCCCTGGAGGAGGGCACCGGTGACCAGGTTGTCGCGGATTATGCAGTTGCGGTAGACCGTGATGGAGCGCATGACGTCTGCGATCCCGCATCCTCCGTTCCGTTCGAAGAGGCCGCCGTCGATGACGGTGGTGCTGAACCCGTGGAAGCTTATGCCCTGGTCGCAGTTGTAACTGCCCTCGATATTCTCGAGGACGACTCCGATCCCCCAGAACCCCGCGAAACCGTCGTCCTGACTGTAGATCGAGCGCAAATTGCGCAGCACCACATAGTCGCTGTCGATGAAGACACCTTCGTTCAGAGGGAGCTCGATCTTCAGGTCAGCCAGCTTCTTTCCTTCCGGAAGGCGGAAGTGGAGCCGCCGCTTGCCCTGTGTCTCGTAGAAGAATCCGCCGGGCTGGATTGCTTCAAGTGTCTGCACGTGGGGCGCCGGCTTGCCGTCGACGAAAAATATTTCCGGCGCCTGCTTTTCGGCGAACCAGCCCTGGTGCTGGTAGTGGCCGAGCCAGTTGCTGTTCGGCATCGGACCGGGCTTGCCGTCCTCCTTGGTGTTCTCGAACCAATAGATGTCATCCTTGAGCAGAGTCCATTTTTCCGCAGGCGCATGGACGAGGCCGCTGACCGTCGCCCCGTTGCCTTCGATGATGAAAGGCTGTGAAGCAGTGCCGCGGCATCTGCCGTTCACGCATACCCGCTCACGGTAGTCTTGGCCGGTGTTGGCGATGATGATGCGGCTGCTCGGCGAAGCCTTCTTCAGCGCGCCCGTGATGCTTTTCGCAGGCCCGGACTTCCCGTCGCCGGCAGGTTCCGGGACAAGCCCGTCCCAGCCGTCGTCGCCGGTCAGGTTGTTCACGTAGATTGTCGCCGATTTCGAAACGTTTTCCGCGCCTGGCATCGAGCCGGCCGCGGCAACAGAGCATGATGCCGTCAAGAGAAGAAGAGATTTCCTTAACATTTGTCCTCCCTGAGGTAACTGGGGATCTCCCCATTTGAAGTGCCGTGAACGCAATATATTTTATGCGGACCGTTTCTAACAAGCAGGGCTAATATAAGGTTCAACTGCGCATGCGCAAGGAAATAAAGGACAGGGGCTACAAGGTTTTCACCTATCAGAAGACGGACCGGGTTCCGGACATCGAGTTCGGCTACTGGCCGCAGACGATCAGGCGCTGGCTCCGCGAGGGGATGCCGATCGAGCTGACCAAGGAGGAGCAGAACCAGTGCTTCCTCGGCAAGCTGGACCGATTCTTCGGCTTCGACGAGGGCGACTGCGTCGGCGTCTGGGCGAAATGCCAGATGAATCCGGTCTTCGAGGAGAAGATACTCGAGCGCAAGGGCGAAAGCGTCATCCTCCACGACTCCGGCGGCGGAATCGCCGAACGCTACCAGGCCGACTCCGACGAAAGCTCCATCCCGCACTACATCAAGTTCCCCGTCGAAAATCCGGACGACTGGAAAAGGATGAAGGAGCGTTTCAGGATAGACGATCCGATCAGAGCGCGTTCCGAAAAGGAGATCGTTGACCTGCGGAAGGGCGTCGAGGAAGGCAAGTGCGTCACCGTCGGTTTCTGCGGCTTCTACGGCCAGCTCCGCAATTGGATGGGCATGGAAAACCTTTCGATGGCGTTCTACGACTATCCTGAGATGGTGCACGACATGGTCGAGCACTGGGCCGAGCTCTGCGCCAGCCAGCTCGAATCGCTCCCGCAGGACATCCCGATAGACTACGTCTCCTGGTGGGAGGACATGGCCTGCAAGAACGGTCCGCTATGCGGCCCCGAAATATTCCGCGAATTCCTCCAGCCCGGCTATCACAGGGTCATGCAGATAGCCAAGAAGCGCGGTTGCATGCTCTCCATCGTGGACTGCGACGGCAATCCGCACGACATCGTCGCGAACTGGATGGAGGAGGGCGTCAACATCATGTTTCCGCTCGAAGTCGCAGCGGGCTGCGATCCTTTCGCTTGGCGCAAGGAGTTCGGCATGGAACTGCGCATGCGCGGCGCAATCGGCAAGGTTCCGCTCGTCGAAGGCGGCAAGGCGATAGACAGGGAGCTGGAACGCATCAAGCCGCTCTTGGAACAGGGCGGCTTCATCCCGCATCTCGACCACCTCGTCCCTCCGGACATCCCATACAAGAACTACTGCGAATACCTCGAAAAGAAGCGCAGGCTTATCGGGAAGTGAACCGGCATGAAAAGCCGGCTACTTCGCCCCTTCGCCCTTTGAGATGTTCTTGAGATGGTATTCGATTATCTTGGCATCCAGAAGGTTCGCGGGTATTGGCTTGGGAAGGTAGTCGTCCATGCCTGCGGCAAGGCATTTTTCCCGGTCACCTTCCATGACGTAGCCGGTGGTGGCGATTATCGGTATCCGCGTCTTCCCTGCGGCCTCCTCGGCATCCCGGATCTTCCTGGCCACGGTGAAGCCGTCCATCAATGGCATTTCGCAGTCGAGAAGTATGATTTCGTAGTTGTTCATGCTGTATTTCTCGAAAGCTTCCACGCCGTTTCTGACCGCGTCTACGGCCGTATATCCCAGCTTGTTGAGCGTCTTGGTGACGATGTTCCTGTTTATGACATCGTCCTCCGCAAGAAGTATCCGTATGGTGGCCTTGTCGAGTCTAGGGGAAACCTTTTGCGCTTCGGCCTCGGAGGTCTTCGGCTCGGCCTTTACCTCAGCATGCAGGGGAAGCTTCAACACTATCCTGAAGGAGCTTGCTCCGGACGGCTCTATCTCCAAGCTGCCGCCGATGCCCTCCGCGAGTATTTTGCATACGGAGAGGCAGAGGCTGACCGAGGCGTAATGCCTGTCGGGATGGGGGAACTTCATAAGCAGATGTATGTCGTTGGGATTGTATCCTGTTAGGATGTCGCCCACCTTGACGGCCATCCTTATGTCGTCCCCGTCCGGACCATCTGAATTATCGCGTACTGCGTCCACGGTAATTAGGGACGAGGCGGCGGTTGAGTTGACCGCGCTTTCGAAGAGGTTGGCGACGATCTGCCTTACGGTCTTGTAGTCGCCGGACACAGTGTCCGGCAGCTTGTTCGAGACTGTAGTCTTGAAGCTGTGCTCCTTGTCTTCGGCGTGGTGGGCATACTGCTTTTCAGCGTCGGAGAAGAGCTCCTTGAGGGAGAAGTTTATTTTCGCCGCTTCCTTGCCCGTCTTCTTCTCCGTTTCGGACAGCCTTATGTTCTCGATCACGCCGCCGAGCGACTTCATCGAAAGCTCAAGGGCCCTGACGTATCCCGCCTGCTCCGCGGAGAGCTTCGTGTCCTTCATGAGCGAGACAATTCCCGTTAGCTCGCTCAGGTTCTCCGCCGTGATCCTGCTCACCATGGAAAGCATCCCCTTCTTCTGCTGGTGGCGCAGCTCGGACTGCATCGCGAGATCCTTCACCTTGGACAGCAGGGACTTGATCTCCTTGGTCATGGTGGATGCTGCGTTGGCGATTATGTTCAGCTCCTTGAACTTGATTTTCCCGCAGTCCAGTTCGACATCCTGCTTGGACGATGAGTCAAGGTAGTCTACTATCAGGGCGAGCTCGTCCCTTATCCTGGCGTTGATGCCGAAGGAGAACCTCAGCGCAATGACAGTCACTGCCGCCGCGAAAATCAGGATTGTGAAGAGCTCGAGTATCAGGTCGGTCTTGAGCCTGCTCATGTATACGGCGGCAAGCCTCTCGGTCCTGGTGACGTTCACGACCCCGCCCACGAAATATTTCGAGCCGTATGCGTTCCTCTCTATCATGTAGAGGGAATATTTCTGGGGCAGATCCCTCCCCGAGAAGGTGTAGATGAAGCTCCGCTCGGCGTTGCCGGTGGGGCCGGTGTCAGAGCACGCCTCGAAGAAGGGCCGGTTGCCGCTGTCGTCCCTGAAGTTGAACACCGACTGGCCGGTCTCAATCTCGAGCTCGGTGATCTTCCGGGAGAAGAGGATGCCCTTGTCGTCGATGATGAAAAGTTCAACGACCGAGCTTTCGTCGACTATGGTCCGGCGGAAGTCCTCGAAGGCGCCCAGGGGATCGCTCCTCTTTTCGACCCTCATGTAATAATCGAAGAGGGCGGACGAGTTGTTAAGGATCGTCTTCAGTATTCTGTCGGAAGACCTGAAGGAGTTTGCCTCCAGGAACGCCTTCTTGCTCTTGAACTCGAAGTATCGGTCGTAGACGAAGAACGCCATGAAAGATATGCTCAGAAGCAGAATTGTCACCAGCCAGCTTGTAAGGTTTACCTTCGAAATACTTTTCACTTATTCTCCTATGCCGTTTTCTTATACGAAGTCATTTGTATACTGGAATGAGGTTGTCTTCCTTGACTTCCGGCTTCCATTCAACATGGAAGTCCGCGAAAAGGTGGTTTGCGCCGTTGTGGTGCCTCTCGTCAAGGATGTTCTTGTAGAAGTCGGGATTGTTCTGCCAGCGCCCCTGGTGGCTGATCAGCTTGGACGCGTCGAAGAGAACGACTAGCTTCTCCGGATACTTGAGCTTATGGGTGGGGACTTTCTCCGTGTAGAGAAGAAGGTTGTATGAATATGATATCGGGAAATCCTCGAAGAGGACAAGCGTGTCGTCCCAGAACGTGGCGAGGGTCGGGTTTTCGTCGGCCGGGCATGTGTAGACGTTGTGCAGGGACGGGACGATGAATCCGCCGCTGCCCTCTATGGTCCCCTTCTTCACCTGGCCCGGAGGCGGCTTTACGAAAATGATCCAGTTCCCGCTCTTGCCGGGGGAGAACATGTATAGATACGGCGGCCAGGCGCCGTCGTTGCTGTCGATGTATTCGTTGAAGGCGAGGGAAAGCTGCTTCAAATTGTTGATGCACAACGTCTTATATGCATACTGCTTCATCTTGGAAAGCGCCGGCAGCAGCAGCCCGATCAGGACGAAGATCACCGCTATCGTGACGAGCAGCTCGATCAAGGTGTATCTGAAGCTGTGCCGATCGGAGCCCATGATACCCCTGCGCGATAATATGGATTTGCAGCGTTATATTAAACTTGGGAAATTAGCATGTTTCGAGCCAAAGTCACTATTGTTTGGCAGTTCTCAACATGACTTTCACATGTTTTCAGCGTTTTCTAAAATTCAGACAACCTGAACCAAGGTGGATATTCAATTCAGGAATTGTCACTCCCGCTCCCGCGGCCTTTTTGCAGTTCCGCGAGGATCTTGTCGAGCTTCTCCTCGTTGCGGGCCGCAGTCATGCTGTTCCTATATGACGAGATCAATATTTTAACGGAGACAAGGAAGACGCCGGCTTCAAGGAAGATGTCTTGGGTTATTCCTTTTGTGAACAGGGCGGCGATGAAGAGCACGAGCGTGATCAGCGCGACGAAAAATGTTCCTCTGTCCATGTTACCCCCAATGCCGTCTTTAAGTTGTTGTCCTTTTGGAAATATGCACCTTCAAACTGGATTTTCACGCTAAATGAGCATAAGTCGTCGGCGCATGTTCCTGCTAGTATCGGGAACGCGAAGGTCTTCGCGGATAATCCGGCTGACTTCCTTTGATTCTGGATCCTTGCGTATGCCGAGGCGAGTGAGGCAGAAGTCGTACTTCACCGGGTCTTCAGGGCAAATCCGGGCGAAGGAACGCGTGATGTCAATTGCGGCCTTGAGCCCTGCCTGCTTCCTCTCCGTGAACTTGAGGCCCGTGCCGATCTTCCACATGTGGGTGTCCAGGGGGACTACGAGCTTCGAGGCAGGTATTCTGTCCCAGCCGCCGGGGTCGACCGCGTCGCATCTTACCATCCAGCGCAGGTAGAGGTTCAGCCTTTTGCATGCGCTTCCCGCGGAGGGCAGTGGGAGGAGGTGCATTATCCGGCCGTGCGGATTGAGCGTCTTTGCGAAGCGTTCAATGGCAGGCACTACGGTTTCGTCGTCGTCGGCCATTCCCGCCTTGAAGCAGGCTTCCAGAGAACCTGACCGTGAAATCTCGCGCTTTACTGATGCGAGAAGTCCGGCGAGGCCTTCTCCGGTGATGAAGCGGTGCTTGAAGCCACTGAAGGCGCGCCTGATCTCGCCGTTGCTGGTTTCCCTTAGGAATGCGGACGGCGAGGGCTTCGAGATGATCTCCAGGGCCAGAGAGACGCTTTTGAGTATCTGCCGGACGTTGCCCAGCGCGAGGCAGGATGCGACCAGGCCCGCGATCTCGCGGTCGCGGACATCGTCGTAGCGGTAGAGGAACTGGAGCGGGTCGGGCTCGACATATTCGCGCCTGTTCAGGAGCAGATATGCCTTCTCCAGGGCGTGCCGGAGCCTGTCCTCGTCCCTAGTCATAGTTCACTGTTTCGAGAACTGGTCCTTGCCCGCGCCGCATTCAGGGCAGACCCAGTCGGCAGGAACCTTGTCGAAAGGCGTCCCTGGCTCCACGCCGTTGTCGGGGTCTCCCTTGGCCGGGTCGTAGACATACCCGCAGACGTCGCACACATACTTGTCCATCGCGTTCTCCTTTGCATCTTTGTTTAAAGGCGTTATATCTTCTTTACGGCCGTCTCCTTGACAGACCGTCCGAGGCCGGCGCCGAGCTCGCGGCACTTCATCAGGTCGGCGTCCGACGGCACGTATTTGAACTTCAACGGTTCCGCAGGCAAGCTTATGCCCATGGCATTCAGCGCTTCTGCGATCTGTGGTACCGCCTCGCCGCTCCACCCGAACGAGCCGAAAGCGGCGCCGATCTTGTTCTTCGGGCGGAGCCCCCGGACGTAGCAGAGGATGTCGGCCACGGTCGGGAACATGTTGTTGTTTATTGTGGGGGATCCGACGATCAGGGCTCCGGCGTCCAGAAGCTCGGTGACGACATCGCTCCTGTGGGATTCCGTGAGGCAGAACTCCTTGATTTCCAAGCCTTCGAGCCTCAGCCCTTCGCCGATGGACTGCGCCATCATGGCCGTGCTTCCCCACATCGTGTCGTAGGCTATGACGGCCTTGGGGGACGTAGGCTGCAGTGACCATTCCTGGTAGCGGCTCAGGATTTTGCCGGGATTGGCCCTCCATACCGGACCGTGGTCGGGCAGTATCATGCGGACCGGGAGCTTCAGCGCGGCAAACTCCTTGAGCGCCTTCAGTATCAGATCCGAGAACGGCATGAGGATGTTGGCGAAATACTTCTTCGCCTCCCAGTCGAGGATGGCTTCGCTGTTCTCGTCGTCGAATATCCTGGACGTCGCCAAGTGCATCCCGAAGGCGTCCTGGGAGAAGAGTACCTGCTCTTCCTTGAGATACGAGAACATGCTGTCGGGCCAGTGGAGCATCCTCGTCTCGACGAAGGACAGCTCCATATTGCCGAGGCTCAGCCTGTCGCCGGTCTTCAAGGGGTGGACCTCATGGAAGGGGCCGAAGTGGGCGGCGAGCGCCTTGACGCCGTTCTGCGACGCGAAGACCTTCTCGGGCCTGACCCTGTCGACGATCCACGGCAGGGCGCCTGAATGGTCCATCTCCGAATGGTTGGAGACCACGTAGTCGATCTTTTCAGGCGGGACAACCGATGCGATCCTTGCGAGGAGCTCCTCTCTGAACGGATATTTCACGGAGTCGACCAGGGTGATCTTGTCCGCCAGGATGAGATATGCGTTGTAGGTGGTCCCCCGCTGGGTGGAGTAGCCGTGGAAGTTCCTGATGTTCCAGTCGGACGCGCCCACCCAGTGGACCTTTTCGGATACCTTTATTGATGTGAGCGGCCTGGTCATGCGGCAGGCCCCGCCTTGGCTGCGGCCAGTCCGCCGCCAGGTATGGCTGGAATTGCAAAGGTTCTCTGGCCAAGCTCCCTGTCCTTCATGATGAGGCCGGCCTTGGCGTCGCCCAGCATCTTCAGCTCGTTTATTATCTCGGTCACGTTGGCCTCCTCCTCGACCTGCTCGCCGACATACCACTGGATGAAGTTGCTTGTGGCGAAGTCCTTGTCCTTGGCGGCGGCCTCGGCAATCCTGTCGATCCTTGATGTGACGATATTCTCGTGCTCAAGGGCATGCTCGAAGACGGCGAGCGGCGACTTCCAGGAGACGGGCGGCTGCTTTATCGCCTGCAGTTCGACCTTCCCGCCGCGCTGAATCAGATAGTTGTAGAGGCCGGTTCCGTGGCAGAGCTCCTCCTGCGTCTGCACCGTCATCCAGTTGGCGAATCCGTTGAGGCCTTCGGACTTGAAATGCGCGGCCATCGCGAAATAAATGTAGGCGGAATAGTATTCGAACGTGATCTGATCGTTTATAAGCTTTTCCACATTCTTGGTAAGCATGGTCATGCCCTCCAGAGTCCGTGGAGGTTGCAGTATGCCCTGATGACGAGGCCCGGCTGTTCGGGCACGTAGAACTCCGCCTCCGGCGCCTGGCCGGCCTTGAGGTATTTCCTGTTGACGTAGTCCTTGTTGATGACCTCGACCCACTGGATGTGGTGCTCCTCCGTCATCGGGTGGGGGACCGATCCAACGCTGATCTTGATTCCGGAGCCGGCCTTCGCGAGCACCGGCACGTGCTTTTCCTTTCCGGCGTCCTGCGTCTTCTCCTTAAGCGTCTCCACCGGTTCGTTGCAGCATGTCAGATCGCTGCATTGCCCGGAACTGAGGACTTCCAGCGTCAGCCCTGTCTTCGCACATTTGAGCACTTCGTTTCTCGTCGGCATTGATGGCCTCCTTTGAATTATGATGTTGACGTCAATAGTTTTCGGCGATCACTTCGAAATAGGACTGCGGATGTCCGCAGGCCGGGCATTTCTTGGGGGCTTCCAAGCCCTCGTAGGTGTAGCCGCACTTCCTGCACTGCCACACGGACTTGGACGCCTTCTTGAATACGGCGGACGATTCGACGTTCTTGAGAAGGGCGTTGTATCTCTTCTCGTGCGCCTTCTCCGCAACGGAGACCGAGCGGAACTTGTTGGCGATCTCGGTGAGGCCTTCCTCTTCTGCGATTTTCGCAAATGAAGGATAAAGCTCGCTCCACTCGTGGTGTTCGCCGGCCGCGGCGGCCTTCAGATTCTCCGCCGTCGTCCCGATCACTCCGGCAGGATAGGACGCGGTGATCTCAAGGTCTCCGCCTTCCAGGAACTTGAAGAAGTTCTTTGCGTGTATCCTTTCCTGATCCGCCGTGGTTTCGAAGATCGCGGCGATCTGCTCGTAGCCTTCCTTCGCCGCGACGCCCGCGAAATACGAGTAGCGGTTCCTCGCCTGAGATTCGCCAGCGAACGACTTGAGCAGGTTCTTTTCCGTCTTCGTCCCTTTGATGCTTGCCATGTTTTCTCCTCCTTTTTTTCTAATAAAACAGACGTTCTTGCATTCCCGTTTAGCCATTAACTCGGAAAAAGGGAACAGCTCGGTGAATTTAGAAAAATCCAGAACCGCGCGGGCAGGCGAATATTCGGTCAGTTAAAGGGGGGTAGCTCACCGAATATTTACCATCTACCGTAGATCACCCCTCGCACTTGTCGCAGACGCCGACGAACTCAAGCCTGAAGTTCTCCAGGGCATTCTCCCGGAGAACCTCCTCGAGAACCTTTTCAGCCTCGACAAGCTTGTGGTAAGAGAAGTCCATGACCTTGCCGCAGGCCCTGCACCGCAGGTGGTGATGGCGGTCCACGTTGCCGTCGAAGCGCTTCTGCGTGCCGCTCACCTCGATCTTGTTTATTATGCCGTGCTTAGACATGAGCTCCAGGTTCCTGTATACGGAGCCTAGGCTTATCTTGGGTATTTTGGACTTTATTACGTTGTAGAATTCGTCGGCGGTGGGATGGGACTTGAGCTTCTTGAGCTCCTCCAGTATCAGCTTTCTCTGGGATGTGAAGAGCATGTCCGGGCCTCCCTGTTGTTGTGAATGGTTATTATTGCCCAATTTCGCATGCCTGGAACAAAAAATCAAGCCCGGAAACGGAAAAAAATCAAAGTCCGTAGTAATTGCTGTAGTATTCCGAGACCCTGTAAATCGGATTCTGCCTGTCCTTCTTCGACTTCATGAAGTAGACTTTGGACTTGGGGCTGTTCTTGTCCTTGTGGAACTTGACCGCCATGATGAAGTAGAGGACTGCCTCGTCTTCCGGTGAGATGTTCCCCATGTAGTCGCTTATCTTCTCAGGCGGGATCTTCCCGAGCCAGAGTGAGGCGACGATAGGGATGAAGAGGTTTCCGCTGCTCCTGTACTTTGCGATGAGCTGTTCAGCGTTCTCCTTCCAGGGATCGATGTTGTTTTTCCAGCAGAGGAAGACTTTCCAGAATTCGGGGAAGTCCTTCGGCGGGATGGCGAGATGGAGAACCTCCTTTTCCCTTCCGCCGCTCAACATGTGATATATGTAGTATTCCCTCACCTTGTCGATGGAGACGTCGGCGAAGTCGGAGTCGGAAAGCCTTCCATAGATCAGCTTGGTCCTGATGTTCTGGACGAGGAATTCTTCCCTCAATGTCGGATCCTTTCCGAGTGAGTCCAGAAGTTTTCCGGAGAAGGCCGGACTGGGGAGCTTCTGCGCCAGCGGGAGCATTTTCAGAGCCCTCTGCCCCTCGGAGAGCTTTGTCATTCCGAGGAACTTCTCGTATTCTGCCAGCGCCTCCTCGCCCTTTCCGTCGGAAATCTGAGCGTATGCCAGCATGTGCCTGGCCTGCTCGTCGGCGGGGTTTAGCGCGGCCCATTCGGCGAACGCCTTTTCCGCGCCCTTCCAGTTGCGTTCCCTCACACAGCTCCGTCCGAGCTCATGCCATGCCTCAGGGAATTTCGGATCGGCGGCCACGGCCTTTTCAAAATATTCCTTGGCCGTCGGCGATACGCCCAGGGCCCTCCCGTAGAGGTAGACGGCCCTGGGGTCGGAAGTGTCCTTGCCTAGCCAGTCTAGGAATATCTTGATCCTGGTTTCGTCCCATTCGGGGGTCATGAGCATGTCCTGGATCCTCGATATCAACGCGGTGTTGTCCTTGTTCTTCTGGAACACCTTGGGGGCCTCGGACTCCACGCTGGCCGTCATCTTGGCGCCGATCAGGAGCTTGATGTAGGTTTCGCAGGATTCGTTCGACATCGCGGCCGGATCCAGCTCCGCCAGATACTTGCGCATCTCGTCCTTCTTGTCCGCCTTCTCAAGGCAGTCCGCGAGCATGATCAGCACGTCGGTTCTTTTGTCCTTGTCCTTGATGTTTGTCGCGGCCTCGGTGAGTATCGCGATCCTGTCGTGGAGCTTGTCGCTGTTCTCCGCGGCCGCCCTGTAGGAGGCGCCGTCCAGGAACTTCTTCGCGGCATAGAGGTAGACGCCCTTGGCCTCCGCCTTAGATTCGCGAGCGAGGAGCGCGGCGAACGCCTTGAGCTGTTCCAGCTTGAGATCCTGCTTCGACGCCTTTTTGAAGTTGGCGAGGGCCTCCGGATTCCTGCCGGCCGCAAGGTAGGCTTCCGCCGCGGCGAGGGAGACGGCGGGGTTGTCGGGGAACTTCTTCTGCATGGCTTCAAGGAGCGGCGCGGCCGCGTCGAACTTCTTGCCGGCGGAGAGTATGCGTGAGAGCACGATGTAGACGGCCGGATCTGCGCTTGCGGCGTCCACCGCCTTCTGGTACGCCTCCGCGGCGGCATCCTCGTTCCTGAGCTGCAGCTGGCAGTCGCCGATCTTGGCCCAGAGCTCGGGCTTGTTCTGGGCCGCGGCGGCTCCGGAATAGAGCTTCAGCGCCTCCTCGAACCGCTGTTCCTTGGCGGCCGCGTCGCCTGCGGCAACAGCCTCGGCCGCAAGCTGATCGGGAGTCTTCTGGGCGCTCCCCTTCGCCGGTTCCGGACCTTTTGAGGCGGACTCGGGCTTCTTAGACGAGAGAATGTTGAAGCAGAGCAGCCCGGCGGCCGCTAAGATTATAAGGGCCGCTGCTGCGCATGCGGCGATGATTTTAGCCTTGGGCGATCCGAGAAGCGACGCCATCTTCGGACGCCCCTGGCCGCCCTTGTCCTGCGCGCCCTGCGCATCGCCCTTCGCTGAAGTGTCCGCATGCTGCGCCTGGGCCTTCTTCTCCCCGTCCATAAGCATCTGCTCGAAGAGGGAAGGGGACTGGCCGTCCTTTCCCTGGGATGCCGGCGTATCATCCTGCCTGGGCGTGAGAATCTTCCCCATGGAGGAGCCATGCTTGCCGTCGGAACTGCCACCTAGCAGGGGGACGTCGTCGAAGGAGAATTCCGAATCGGGCTTGTTTTCGCCGATCCGGCCTAGTTCCTGTTCGAACGAGAACCTCTCAGTTGGACTGTCCTTTTTCTGGCTCATTTTTCGCCGCCGTCTTCTTTGAATGCCGTCGGCCGGCGCCTGTGGCGCGGAACCGTCTGCCGGACGCAAATTCTCGGAGGGCAATGTCCTTTTGCCGGATTCGAATACATCCTTACTGGATTGCGATAAAATTCTAGTCTACCACTTCCCCGCGCTTTTTGCAAACAGCAGGCCATGCCGTCCGGATACAGATCTCCTCATCTTTTGAGCTTTCATTGGTGGGCGTGGCAGGAAATCTGAAATTATGTGTAAATGCAAGAAAATTAAAACTTTAACTTGAACCGGAGCAAGCGCCGTGTATCTTTATGCGTTTAACTGGCAGTCTAACAATGCAATCACATCAGGGAGAGAAGGTAAAATGACGAAAAGGGACTTTGTCGTCCGAATCGCAAAGGAGATCGGACTCACACAGAACCAGGTGGCCGTGGCGGTCCAGAAGACTTTGGACTACATATCGAACGAACTGGCCGCGGGAAGAAACATCGAGCTCAGGAACTTCGGCGTGTTCGAGGTTAAAATCCGCAAGAGCCGCATAGGCCGCAACCCCAACAAGCCCAAGAACCAGGTCGTCATTCCGGAGCGCGCGGTCGTCAAGTTCCGCGCCGGCAAGGAGCTGAAGGACCGCGTCGAGCAGCTGAAGTCTTCGAAGCTCTCGAAGCAGCCCAAGTCCAAGGCGAAGAAGATCTCCAGGAAGAAATAGTCGGCTTCCTCGGATGAATATTCACCAACCGGGCATCATCCCCCTCCGCCGGGGGCGATGCCCATTTTCATCGCAACCCCACCCTCCCTCAGCCATATGAGCGCATTTATCCCACCGCCCGGAACTTCAGACATATTGCCGGACAGGATTTCCTGCTGGCGCAGGATGGAGGATGCCGTCCACACCGTATTCCCGCTCTACGGATACGGCGAGATCCGCACCCCCGTCCTCGAATATACGGAGATATTCACGCACGGGATAGGCAACGAGACGGATCTGGTAAGGAAGGAGATGTATACTTTCGAGGACAGGGGCGGCAGGAGCCTCACGATGCGTCCGGAAGGGACTGCCGGAGTGATCAGAGCGCTCGCAGGCACGGACGTCCTCAACGGAATCGAGAAAAGGGTATACTACATCGGACCGATGTTCAGGGGCGAGCGCCCTGCGGCCGGACGGAGAAGGCAGTTCCACCAGATCGGCGTCGAAAACGCAGGCCGCGTGTCGCCCAGGCTCGACGCTGAATGCATCTGCATGCTTTTCCATCTTCTGGACTATCTGGGCGTCAAGGGGGCCGACCTGCTGATAAGCACCAGGGCGTCGCACGAGGACAGGAAGCCTGCCGAGGCCGTCCTCAAGGAATATTTCTCCAGCAGGCTGCAGGAGATGTGCGACGACTGCAGGGACAGGTTCGGCAGGAACGTATGGAGGATTCTGGACTGCAAGGTGGAGCAGTGCAGGAACGTGGTCGCATCCTGTCCCGACCTGCTGGCGTCGTTCGGCTCCGCGAGCAGGGAATATTTAGCGGAAACTCTTTCATGCCTCGACGCGGCAGGAGTGAAATACACCGTCGATCCGCGTCTTGTCCGCGGCCTCGACTACTACGTCCATACCGTATTCGAGGTCGTCCATCCCGACGTCGGCGCCCAGAGCGCGCTGGCCGGAGGCGGACGCTACGAGATGCACCTCCCCGGACTCAAGAAGCCGGTGGTGGGCATAGGCTTCGCAATAGGCATGGAAAGGCTGCTCATGGCGGGTGTTGAGGCCGGAACCCCCCGGCAGAAGTCGCAGTGCACTGTTTATCTCGCCGGACTGGGGCGCAAGGCCGTCGAGGCCAACATGATCCTCGCCCAGGCGCTCCGGAGGAAAGGCATTTCCTCGGTGGCGGAAGTCGAGGAGAAAAGCCTCAAGGCCCTTCTGAGGACAGCGGACCGCCTCGCTGCGAAGTTCGCAGCCATAAGGGGCGATGACGAGCTTGCCAAAAATACCGTCCTCCTGAAAAACATGGCCGACGGCTCGCAGAAGGAACTGCCGCTGGAAAAGCTTGCCGATGAGCTTCTGCTGTGAGCAGTGAGCAGATGACGAATCACTGACTGTTGATTACTTCCCGTTCCCGTCCGCGAGTTCCCCGAGGCGTTCCTGCAGCTTCTTGAGGTAAAGGTTGCCGAGGTGGCCTCCGAGGTTGAAGAAGGTGCATCTCTCCCCCATGGTTTCCTTCAGCCATATCCTGTCCTCGTCGCTTTCCAGGAAGTCGTTTGACGAATGCAGGACGAAGACGTTCTTGCCGTTTCTGAGGTAGTCGCCTATGGGCCGCAGTCCTGCGTCCGAGTTCAGCTTCTCCGCCGTCAGATCGCAATTCCTCTTCCCTGCATAGTATCTGACCAGATATTTGTTGACGAAGTCGGTGAATGTGAGGTTGTTGACCTTCCTGTAGAAGTCGACCCGGTTGCCCCAGGTGCACTGGCCGCAGACATCCTTGAACGGGTTGCTGTCCGTCCTGGCGATGTCGAGGGCCATTTCGTTCATGGCCAGCTTGAACGTATAGGCGATGAGCACCTGGGCCTCCGTTTCGTTGAACGGCAGATCGCAGTGGGCGAAGGGTGTCTTGTCCTCGTCCGCATTCTCCTTCTTTTCCGGCCTTTCCGCTTCCGCGCCGCTGTCGGCCTGCGCCTGGGGATCGGACGAGACGGGGACGGGATGAAATTCAATTGTCGACGGGTTTCCGGCTGCCCCGATCGGCAATGCTGCGGTCTGAGCCGGAAGAGCGTCTTCGAACGGCTTGTATTTCTCGTTGGATATGTTAAGAAACTTCTTGGCGGCGACTACGCCGCGTTCGAACACCTTGTCGGACGGCCATTGCTTCCAGGCCCGGCCGTAATCGTCGATCCTGCTCATCGCATAGAAGAGGTCGACAGGCGGATTCACCGCCACGATGCGGTCCAAGCCGATTTTTGCCTCCTTGCTCTCCTTCGATCCGATCAGCAGCGCGTGGAGTCCCCCCAGCGAATAGCCGAGCAGAATCTTGCGCTTGAATTCAAGCCCCTTGTTGTCCTTCAAATCGGCGATTATTGCGGCGATCGCGCGGCGCGCGTCCTCGGCGTCCTCGGGCGCATAGCCCGGCACGTCAACCGTGGCCGCGGTCTCCATGAATTCCCAGTTCATCGGGCTGCATAGCACTACCACGGTGAAGCCCCGGTCGTAGACAATCTCCCCGATCGCCGTGGCGTCGTAGCTGCTGTAATGGGAGCCGAGGCCGGGAATCACAAACGCAAGCGGGGCGTCGTCGCCGTCCTGATACCAAATCTTGTAGGGCATCTCGGGCTTGCCTTCCACGACCTCCACCGACCTTATCCAGCCCGTGTTGTAGAAGTCGCTGTTCCACAGGGACTTGTCCACCCACATGCTGCTCTTGTCGTTCTGGATGTCGAACATGCTGATCCTCAGCGTGTCGATGCTGGGGCCCTGCGATTTCAGGCCCGAGACGACGACGTCCTCGAGCGCAGGCGGTGTCGGCGGGGGGGCAGGCTGGGGCGCCTTGTCCTCGGCCGCGAGCATCGCCTGGTATTCCTCCATCTTAGCCTTCCGGTCAAGATCGTGTATCTTCACATATCTTTCGGCGGCATACAGCCTCTTGAGCAGTTCGTATGGATCCCTGTTGGCGCGCATGAAGGTGTCGAATTCCCGGTAGCGCGCCGTGCCCTCGTTCAACATGGTGAACGCCTGTCCGCCGGTTATGTAGCTCTTGGGGTCCAGTCCGTAGTCGAATATCTTGCCTATGCCGTCGCGGACGTTGCTGGGGCCGATGCCGGGGATGTGCAGGCATGGGCCGGGGCCGATCCCCCACACGGCGAAAGCCTGCCCGAAGTCCTCGTCCTGCTCCTCGATGTCGAACCAGGCCTTGGCCGGGTCGTAGAAGCCCGCCACTCCGAGCGTCACGTTGATCAGGAAGCGGGAGAAGTCGAGGCCCGCATACTTGAACTTCGCCTGAAGCATCGCGCTGACCGTGCGCTTGGGGAAGGCGACGTTGTTCGTGCAGCGGTTTATGCATTCCACTCCGTGGCGGGGGACGATAGACCCCCAGAGGATGATGATGGGCTGGAAGAAGTATTTGAGCGTAAACTTGTTTATGTAGTAGCAGCTGCGGTTGACACCTTCGATAGGGTCGTCGCCGCCGAACTCATCCGTGAAGTCCGGGAAGTTAACGTCGCCCGCCATGGAGACGGCCTGGCCGTCCGCAGGATTTTCCGCGACGGCGGGCTCATGCCTGCCCTGTGCTCCCCCGGGAGAATCCTTCTTCGGATCCTCTGCCGGCGCCGCGTCCGCCCCCAGGACGGGCTCTTCCGCCTTTACGGGCCGTTCTTCCGCTCCGGCCGCGTCTCCGGCCCGGCCGCCGACGCTTGAGCATCCGGCGCAGCATAAGCATATAAAGAGCGCGGGAATCACGCCCAGCATGAAGGCGCATGCGGATTGTCCGGAAAATAATTTCATCGGGGGGATGACAGCCTATGGCGTTTGAATAAAAATTACCGGGCATATAACTTACCGGATACAAACAAGAAATCAAGTGCTGGAAACATGAGCTACATATTCCTGCTGATGGCGTCCTTTACAGGAGCCTTCGCCCTGGGCTTCACGAAGTTTTTCGGCATGACATACCTTTCGGCCGAAATATACGGTCCGGCCTCCAAGTCATGGGTCATCCAGGCGGTGGGCTCGCTGATGACTTTCGGACCCACGCTCGCGTATGTGGTGGCCGGCCCGCTTGCGGCCTCCTCCAGGAAATGGAAGGTGATGCTTCTTGGGACGGCTTGCGCGGCATCCGCGGTCATGCTCGCTTCCGCTTTGTCGGGGAGCTCCGTCGCGGCCGTCTGGGCCGGACTCTTCGCCGTCGGCTTCTCCATGGGCATATTCAGCGCGGGCAAGATGTCCTCGGCCCCGCTGGAGGCTGAAAAGGGCGTCCTTTCGATATTCGCGGTGAACGCGGGGCTCTCGGTCGCGTTTCTCGGAGGGATTCTTTCCGGCTCGTATTTCGGGACGCTGGCCTACGAGCAGATCCGGTATGTCGGAGCCGCAGTCTGCGGATGCCTCTTCCTGCTGACCGCGGCGCTTGCGCTGCCCTGCCGCTACAAGGACGAGGAGAACAATCCCTTCTCCGAGTCGCTCGGCAGGCTGGGAGCGGAGACGATGTCGCTTCTGCTCAAGTTCCCGCACTACCTGCTTTCGAGCCCCCTGCTGTGGGCGGTCGCCGGCGCCACCGCCCTGGCCATCACCGCCTTTGCCGAGTCGGAAGGGCTTGGCAGCGCCGCGGCCTGCAGCCTCATGTCCCTTTATGCGGCGCTGGGAACCATCATCGGGAACCTCGCGTCGCCGGCCATGGCGTCCCGCCGCTTCGTCTGGGCCTTCGTCCTCTGCGCGGCCATGACCGCGATGGTGGCGGGCATGCCGCTTCCCGTCCTTATATGCCTTAAGGCCGGTATGGCATCCTCGTCGACCTACTATGTCGTCGCGGGGTATCTCGTGGTGATGGGCGTGTTCTTCGGGGCCGCCACAAACCTGGTCGACTCGGAACTCCTCCGCCTTGTCAGGCTGATCGGCAGGGAAGGGGAGGGCGCCGCCCTGCAGAGCGCGATGATCTCTCTGCTCTCCTTCCTGGTCGGAGGAACGATAGGCGTCTGCATCTTCTGCGGCTGGCTCGGCCCCGTCACGCAGTTCCTTATACTCGGCCTTCTCGCCGCCGCCGCCGCGTCCGGATTCCTGCTTCTCGCACTGCTGTCCCACGAACTGGATCCGGCGCTGAGGGTGATCGTAAGGAACGGCGCAATGGCCATGCTGTCAATAAGATACAAGGTGAAGATCGAGGGGCTTGCCCGGCTTCCCACGCCGGCCAGGAACCTGCTCATCCTCCCGAACCACCCGGCCGAGATGGATCCGGTCATCCTTACCGTCTGGCTCTGGTCCCGATGCGCGCCACGGCCTGTAGTGACCGAGGCGTTCTTCAACGACAGGATCCTCGGATCCATCATCAGGCTCACCGGCGCCTTCGGCATTCCGGACATGGAGGCGGGGGTCAGCCGATACAAGACGCTGAGGATTGAGAGGGCCATATCCGCCGCCATCGACGCCCTGCGCAAGGGCGACAACGTGCTCATGTATCCGTCCGGCCGCCTCGCCACCTCCGGCTACGAGCTTCTCGGCGCCGCCTCCGGAGTCTCGCGCATCCTACGCGCCGCGCCGGAGGCCCGTGTCGTCATGGTAAGGACAAGGGGGCTGCGCGGAAGCTCCTTCTCGAAGGCCTTGACCGGCGGCGCGACTCCCGATTTCGTGAAGGCCGCCAAGGATGGCTTCTTCGCAGCCATCCGCAACCTGGTCTTCCTGACCCCGAAGCGCCATGTCAGAATAACGGTTGAAGTCCCGGCGGATTTCCCAAGGGACGCCGGCCCGCTCGAGATAAACCAGTATCTCGAGAAGTTCTACAACGCCGAGGGAGAGGAGCCGCTCAGCCTGGTGCCGCTGGACTTCTGGACAGGCGCCTCCCCGGCATCCTCGTCAGATTCCGGCGGAGCCGCTCCTACGGACATCTCTAAGGTCGAACCGAAGACCGCCGAGGCCGTCCGCCGCCTGCTTTCCGCGAAGCTTGAAATTCCGCTTGAAAAACTGCGGACGGAGGCGAAGCTCGCGGAGGACCTTGGCATCGACTCCCTCAAGAAGGCTGAAATACTGGTCCTGCTCGAGACGGAATTCTTCGCCTCGAACATAGAGCTCGCTTCGCTCAGGACGGTCGCGGACGTGATACTCGCCGCTTCGGGCGCGATGGAGTCCGGCGCCGCGGCGGACGTGGCAACTCCCCCGGACTGGCTCGACGACGCCGGACGCCCGCCTGTCCTGGCTCCGGAAGGCAGCACTCTCCAGGAGGCGTTCCTTCTCTGCTGCGACAGGATGGGCAATGTTCCCGCGATGGCCGACGACATCAGGGGCGTCGTCAGATGGCGCCACCTCAAGACCTCGGCGCTGGCAATCGCCGAAGTCTTCCGGAAGCTCCCGGGCGAAAAGCTCGGGATCATGGCACCGGCCTCGGTCGGCGCCAGCGTATGCACCATCGCCGCGCTCCTCGCCGGCAAGGTGCCGGTCATGATGAACTGGACCGTCGGCCGCAGGAACATGGAGGCCGCCGCGAAGCTCGCAGGTGTCGAGAAAGTCGTCACTTCTGGCGCCTTCCTCGACAAGCTCGTCGTCGCGGATTTCGGAGAGGTGGAGTCGAAGCTTGTCTTCGTGGAGGAGCTCAGGGGCCAGATCGGCCTTCCGGAAAGGCTTTCAGCCGCGCTGCAGGCCAGAAGGTGCGCGGCGCGGCTCATGGACGAGCTGGGCCTGGAGGGTGTCCGCCCCGACGACCCGGCCGTCGTAATTTTCACCAGCGGTTCCGAGTCCGCGCCGAAAGGGGTTCCGCTCTCCCACCGGAACATCCTGGCCAACCTCAGGGCCTCCGCCCGGGAGATGCGCTTCGCCCCCGACGACGTGCTGCTGGCGATACTGCCTCCATTCCACTCTTTCGGATTCACTGCGTGCACGATATTCCCACTGGTGGGCGGCCTGAAGGTAGCATATTATCCTAACCCCACCGACGGCGGAAAGGTCGCCCAGGCCTGCCGTAAGTGGCGAGGCACGACCTTCCTCGGAACCCCCACTTTCGCGGCGTCCGCGCTCAAGGCCCCGAAGGATTCGCTGCGGACGCTCCGCCGGATCATCGTGGGCGCAGAGAAGGCCCCCGAGTCGCTCTTCAGGACCGTCGAAGCGCTCGGCATAGGCGCACAACTGCTAGAAGGCTATGGCATTACGGAGTGCTCTCCCATACTCACCCTCAACCGAGCGGGCGAAAAGCCCGAGGGAGTCGGAAGGCCCCTGCCCGGAGTGGAACTTATTGTTGTCGACCTCGACACACGCAAGCCTCTGCCGGCCGGACAGCGCGGCCTCGTCCTCGCGCGCGGCGAAAGCATCTTCTCCGGATACCTCGGCGGAAAGCCCGACCCCTTCCTCGAAGTCGACGGCAGGAAATGGTATTCCACCGGAGACCTGGGCTGGCTGGCCCCCTCCGGCGCGCTGGTCCTCGCCGGCCGCCTCAAGCGCTTCGTCAAGGTCGGCGGTGAAATGGTCAGCCTCCCAGCCATCGAGGAGGAACTTTCCAAGAAATGGCCCGCCGGCGAGGAAGGCCCGAACATCGCGGTAACGGCCGTCGAAAAGGACGGCGCACGCCCCGAACTGATTCTCTTTACGTCGTCGGACGTCTCCAAGGATGCCGCGAACGACGCCCTCGCCGCCGGCGGATTCAGCAACATCTACCGCATCGCCAGGGTCGTCCGGATGGACGCCCTCCCGCTCCTCGGCTCAGGGAAGACGGACTATCAGAGGCTCTTGAGGGAGGCTAAAGGCGCATAGCTGACTTGCACTTGACTGGCGTCACGTGACGCCAGCTGGAAGATATACTTATTTAGCGTGAAAATGTAAATTTTTCAGCCTAAAGGAGGAACCGATGAAAAAACTGCTCGTATGCCTGGCTGCCGCGTTGTCACTATGGGCGTGGGCCGCGAAATGCGAGGAGACAAAGGTCAGCTCGGAAGGCGACCTCGTCTGCATCAGCATCGCCGACGACTGCAGGCTCGACACCGACAGCTACTACTTCGTCTTCAACAGGCAGGAGCTTCTCTGCATCCAGGACGGCAAGGGGCCCCTTTCCGACGAGGAATGGATCGTCTTCACGTTCAAGGTGAAAGGCGATGACGGCAAGAACGAAGTCTGCACCAGGAAGCTGGTAATAAGCAAGGGCAAGAGGACGGTGCTGATAAGGAAGATCGTCGCCGCTCTCTCGGCCAAGAAGGAAAGGTGAATAAAAGGGCCGGATCTCATCCGCGGATTTTCAACGTTTTCCGCTTCTGGCACGTCATATGCTAAAAACGCCGAGGAGCCTGGGACGGATGGCTGGGCGGATGGACGGTTAGACATAGGAACATGGACAACCCCCATTGATCCCTACCCCATCGCAAGACGTCCAGAAGAGTCCGGCCACCCGTCCATGCTCCGCCAACAGTTGACCGGGGACAAGGTGCGCCATGATACTCATCCTCGAGGACAATCCGGAAGTGGCGGCGATGATGGAAATGATCTTCTCGCACGTCTTCCACGACGAATGCCGCGTGACGCACAAGATAAAGGACGCGCTCATGTGCGCGTGCTGCGAGGATGTGAAGCTTATCATGAGCGACCTTGACCTGGGCGGTGGCGAATGCGCGCTGACCTTTCTCAGGAGGATAAGGCATCTCAAGCCGCATTCGCTTCCGCCAATCGTCGTGTTCACCGGGCTCGATCCGGACGAGCCCGACTATCGGGAGGCGGCGCGGCTCAGCGACAGCATATACCAGAAGGGGACCTTCTCCGCAGGTGAGATATGCAGAACCCTCCACGACCTGCTGACCTCGCATGCGGCGGTATCGTCAGCCGCTTAGCTTTCAGATTTCATACGCTGCGTATCATCGGAGCGGCGGGAAGATGGAAGAGCAGCGCTCTCCGATACGAACTTTCGCGCCATGAAATCTGGATTAGGAATTCCTCCAAGGCCGGAATTTCGCGGAGCCTTGATCCATCCCCAAGTAAAATTTCATGGGACGTGCTCGGGATGGCGGCATCGGGCTTGTTCCTCCACTTGGAGACTTTGCGCTGTCGTGTGATATGAAATTTTAGCCCCAAGCCAAATTTCATGGCTTGTGGATTGAGCAGCTGTGCCGGGATTGATCTTTCCCTCGGTAACTTTGCATTACCGTGTGGCATGAAATTTGAAAAGTTATATGAAATCGTTTGATTTCATATGACGCGCTCCGCCACTTGGTTCCAAAGCAGCAGTCCTCTCGCCGTGCAGCGGACTTTCTCCTCTGAGAGATTCAGCAGTCCTGCCGCGGCGATCTGCGCCATGTCGCTCTGCCATTCCATGAAGTCGAAGCCTGTGGCCGCCTTGAAGCACTCGCGGTTCCAGCCCTGCGAAGTCCGCAGTCCCATCGTGAATATCTCCCTGGCGCGCCTCTCCGGTGGGATTTCGTCGATTTCCGGGGCTTCGCCGCGGCACCATTTGGCGAGGCTTGCCGGATTCGTCCAGCGCCTGGTGCCGTCGAAAGACGATGCGGCCGGTCCGCAGCCAAGATATGTGTCGCCGAACCAGGTTCCGAGGTTGTGTGCGCACTCGGAGCCTTTCCGAGCATAGTTTGAAATTTCGTATCTTCTGAAGCCTCTTGTCGAAAGGAAGCGGCCTGCAAGCTTCCACATCTCCGCTGAGAGGTCGTGCTCGTGATTCAGCCCGTGTCTGGTCGCCAGCGCAGTTCCTTCCTCGAACGTGAGCGAATACGCCGAGACATGCTTGACCGGCAGCATGCATGCCCTCTCCAACTCATTCCGCCAGTCGGCGAGGCTCTGGCCCGGGATGGCATATATGAGGTCGGCACCTAGGTTTGCAATCCCTTCTGCCGCAAGCATTTCAAATGCGGGGACGATGGATTCGGCGCGGCCCTGCCGTCCGATGATCCTGCGGAACTTCGGATTGAACGACTGGATCCCGACGCTCACCCTGTCCGCGAACTTCGCAATTTCGCGGGCCTTGGCGGGGGTGAGCGTCTCGGGATTGCACTCGATCGAAATTTCGGCGCCGTCTGCAACTGCGAAGTTCGCACGTATCAGTTCGAAGAGACGGCGCAAGTTCCTGGCGGAAAGCCATGTCGGCGTCCCGCCGCCGATGTATATACTCTCCAAGGGCGAAGTCGCCAGGGCATGCTCCTTGAACTCCCGCTCGAGACGCTTGAAATACGCCTCGATGTCCACGGCCGAAGCGTGAGGTTCCGAGTAGAAGGCGCAGTATGCGCATTTCGCAGCACAGAAAGGAACGTGGACGTATAGTCGTTGGAACTTCAGATTTTCGTGGCTTGTGCTGTTCATGCTGGTATGTGCTGTGAAATGCCCTCACGGCTTTCTGGAGCTGCGCGCCGGAAATCTGAACAATTAGTTTTTCTTTGCGCCTTTGTTTCTTAGTGTGAGGGAATTATGTTCTTTCGGGTTGCGGCCGCAGCCCGCCTTAATTTATCGGCGGTGGATTGTCGTCTTCGCCGGTGCCTGAGAAGAGCCTGTTGTGGCCGTTGACGCCGATTGTTCCGTCGCTCCCGACCTCGTATCCGAGCTCTTCGAGGCTGATCGCGTCGACATGGCCGTCGCAGAACGCCATGTTGGCGAGCTTAGAATGGACGGGGTAGGGTGCGGACCTGCTTGCCGGTGCCCTGGTGCTGTCGTTGCAGTAGTCGCTGCTGGCGGCGACGAGCCTCGGCGGGTCGAGGGCCCATGCGTGGTTTCCGATTTTGCTGTCGCCCTGCGTCCCGTTCTGCGCTGCGGCGTCGTATGGGAGCCTGGCGCTTGCGGCCTTTCCTGCGGCGGTTCCCATGCAGTCCGCGAAGGCGACGGTCTTGTCGAGAGTCTTGAGCGAGCTCAGCTTTTTCGGCCAGCTAATATATTTGTTAGTGGCCGAGTTGAGCCTGGAATTGCCGAGGAACTGGAAGTTGTATCCGTATGAGTAGTTGCGGCCGTTGTCGCGCGCCAGGGCGGTGACCGGGTCGTCCTGCGGGCATATGAATATCTTGTTGTCCACGCGCTGCGTGTTGTCGTCGGCGGAGTTCGGACTGGGGCTTGTGAAGGCGTAGAACTTCGCGGAGATCCCGATCTGGGCGTACCAGCGCGGACGGAACTTCATCCCGTTGCCGACGTCGTAGGTGTTGCTTGAGCCGGAGACGCTCGGCATCCTGCCCGCCACCATGTTGCCGCCGTAGTCGTCCGCATACATCGTGAAGCCCGTGGCGATCTGCTTCATGTTCGTCTTGCAGAGCGTCCCCTTGGAACTTTTCTTCGCCGAAAACAGGACAGGGATTAGCATGCCGAAAAGGACGAGTATTATTCCGATGACGACAAGCAGTTCGAGGATGGTGAAATATTTTCGGAGCGAAAATATTTCACATGAGGCAGAATGAATGACAGATTTCATTGATATTTCTCCTGAGTTAAGTTTCTTTGCTTTCAGGCATTATTTTCAGTCCTCTATGTCGATGGATTCCAGGGAGTATGCGTCATCCGACTTCCTGAGCTTGAACGTGACCGTGCGGTCCTTGTCGGTGACGGCGCTGGCGTAGTAGCAGTTCTCGTTTCTGGAGAAAAGGATGTTCTTGAGGGCTATCTCATTGGTCTCCTTCAAGAACCTTTCGAGCTTCGCTTTGTTGTTGGTGTTGAATACGTTTTCAAGTTCAGGGTAATGCTCTTTCGACTTGATCTGGGCGATGATCTTCTGCATGTCGGCGGATGCGCTGATGCTTACCGCCTCATCAGGCATGCTTGTGGCCGCATAGCTTGCCGTAGAAGAGAATGTGATTATGCCGCTCCGGTAGAGGTAGGAAGTCTCGCCTGCGATGATGATGAGGAGTAGGGCGGCTGCGACATAGTCGAACCTGATCCGCGAAATGGCGTCTTCTACCGCGATATATTTTGAGGAAACGATGCTCTCCCTGACTTTCTGCTTTGTCGCCAGTGCTTCTCCGTAAAGATTTTTTTGGTGCCTCTGCTTCTCTTCCTGCATGCGCTTCTGCTGTTCGGCCTGCTTCGCTTTGATCTCGTTCATTGAATCACGAAGTTCCTGAAGGCTGGTCCTCATGGTGTAATCTCCAAAACAATGTGTGATTCATGTGTCAACGGAGATTAATATAGCAAAAATCATTAAAACAAACAATAACAGCAATATTATTTTATCGGATTTTGCAGAATATTACAAGATTATAGACTATAAATACAAGATATGGATAGGACAAGATGTAATATTTTGCATAAAACTGAGGAGATATTTATGACTGGCAGACAGCTTATATTGAATGCGATTGGGAGGCAAAAGGTTGAAAGGATTCCTTGGGTTCCGTTCTGCGGAGTTCACGGCGGGAAGCTGATTGGCCGGACCGCGACCGAATATCTGAGGGATGCGGAACTGATAATCAAGGGGATCGACAAGGCAGTGGAGCTTTACCGTCCGGACGGCCTGCCCGTCGTGTTTGACCTTCAGATAGAGGCCGAGATCCTTGGCTGCAAGCTGCATTGGAGCGACGAGAATCCTCCTGCGGTGGTTTCGCATCCGTTGTCGGACGGCAGCCGTCGGCTCGAGGATCTGCGGATTCCGCAGAAGGGGGACGGGCGTCTTCCGCTCGTGATGGAGGCGACAAAAAGGATACGGGCCAAATATCCTGACATCGCTCTCTACGGGCTTGTCACGGGGCCGTTTACGCTGGCCCTGCATCTTTTAGGCACCGACATCTTCATGGGCATGTTCGACAGGCCTGGCGAAATAAAGAAGATTTTGTCTTTCTGCGCGGACGTGGGGAAGGCGGTTTCTGAGATGTATGCTGGGAACGGCTGCGACATCGTCGCCGTGGTGGATCCGATGACCAGCCAGATCGGGCCAGAACAGTTCATAGAGTTCTGCTCGGAGCCTTCTATCGCCATATTCGACCATGTGCGCAAGCTCGGGGTCAAGGGATCGTTCTTCGTATGCGGCCACGCGCAGAAGAACATCGCCGCGATGTGCGACTGCCACTGCGACAACATCTCGATAGACGAGAACATCCCGCTGGACTATGTGAAGACCATATGCCTCGCCAAGAAGGTCTCGTTCGGTGGCAACATGCGCCTGACTACCGTGATGCTGCTGGGCAAGCCCGACGACAACAGGCTGAACGCGCTCGAATGCATGCAGGTCGGAGGCTACGAGGGCTTCATCCTGGCGCCCGGCTGCGACATGCCGTATGCGACGCCCGAAAAGAACGTGATGGCCGTGGCCGACATCGTGCACGACGAATACCAGAGGCAAATCGCCTCCGAGCTGGCCGGGCGCGCCAAGGAATCCTGCGATCTGCTCGACATGACCGACTACGGCCTCGCCGACAAGGTGATCATAGACGTGATAACGCTCGACTCCGAGGCTTGCGCGCCCTGCCAATACATGGTCGAGTCCGTCAAGGCCGTCGCCCCCGAATTCGGAAACCTCATCGAGTGGCGCGAGCACAAGATCAAGAATCCCGAGGCCATAACGCTGATGTCCTCCCTCTACGTGAGAAACATTCCGACCATATGCATCGACGGGCAGATAAAGTTCGTATCCAGAATCCCCCACCGCGAGGAGCTGATCAAGGCCATCCAGGACAGGATAAAGGAGAAGTTCTCGCTGAAAATCCAGTACAACCGCGGCAAGATAATTCTTCTGGGCGACGACAAGGATGTGAAATACCAGCAGCTCCGCGAAAACATCATGACGGCGCTGAAGGAGCTGGGTTCGACCACCGACTTCGTGGAAATAAACGACGGCCGCGAAATCCGCAGATACGGCGTCTTCAGCACCCCGGCGGTCGTCACCGAGAAGTTCACGGTCAAGAGCGCCGGCAAGGTGAACGACAAGATCATCATAAAGGAATGGATAAAGGCGCTTAGCGATTGAACGGATGGCGGATGGTTACAGTGCGCGCTTATTATTGAGCGCGATTAATCTCTTCTATAAGGAATGATGAAGACAGACGTATTATTGCTGACCGGCTACCTCGGCGCAGGGAAGACCACGTTCATCTCTGGGATGCTCTCCCGTTCCGGGGGGCTCGGCAAAAAGACCGCGGTCCTCGTCAACGAATTCGGCAGCTTGCCGATCGACAGCGCCTTGATTCCTCGGCAGGGCCAGGAGGTGCTTGAGCTCAACAACGGCAGCATATTCTGCGTCTGCGTGCAGGCGGGGCTTCTGAAGGCCTTGGAGCGGATCGCGTTTGAAATCAGGCCCGAGATCCTGCTCGTGGAGGCCACCGGCCTGGCGGCCCCCAAGGACCTTTCGGCAATTCTGTGCACCGAACGCCTCAGGGACAGCTTCGGCAGGTATTCGGTCCTCACGCTCGTGGACGCGTTGAACTTCCCGAAGCTCTCGAAGATACTTCCCGTCCTCTCGGAGCAGGTCCGCGCGGCGAACATCATACTGGTGAACAAGGCCGACCTTGCCGACGAAAAATCGCTGGCTTCCATCGAGGAGTCTGTCCGGCGGCTCAATCCTTCGGCTAAAATGCTGCGGACGGTTTTTTCGCGCTGGGAGGGGAACCTTGAGGAACTTTTTGACAGGAGCTGGTGTCAAAACAAAAATGCGCCGGGCCTTTCGCTATGCGAGAGCGCACCTAAGAGCACGCGTTCCTGCGAATTCCGCACGGACGCGGTTCTTGACAAGGAGAAGTTCCTCGGCGCCGTCGGGAAGTATGCCCGGAACATAATACGGGCCAAGGGCGTGGCCGATTTCGGCGATGAAAGGGTGTTCTTGGAAGTCATAGGCGGGAGGATTCAGTCGCGTCCGGCGGACGAAGTCTCTTTCAGGCCGGAACAGAGGACTGCGATGGTGTTCATCACCCTCAATCTAAAGGCCGAGACGCTTCTTGATGCGCTTTCGTCGGCGGAGACGGCATGAGGTCCGGAGCACCGGCGCCTGTTCTTGATTAACGGAATATGCGTAATAAATTAGCGCCTCAAAATAACAACTATCAAAAAAAGAAAGGGAATAAGCATGAAGAAGACAGCATCACTGATTTGCATGTGCATGTCGCTTGCCTGGATCAGCTACGCCGAAGGAGAAGCCCCCGCCCCGGCCCCCGCAGCAGGGCCCGCACCGGCGCCGATGGTCAAGCCTGAGAAGAAGGCCGACGAGATGAAGCAGCCGAGGCCGTCCCCTAAGAACACATGGCTTGTCAGGGAGCACCTCATGAAGAACGATCCCAAGAAATGGGAGGAGCTCGAAAAGCTCAAGAGGGAGAATAGCGAGGAATACATCAAGCAGCTCGACGCGCTGGCGACTGAGATATCAGAGAAGATCAAGAAGGACGAGGAGGAGTTCAAGGCGCTGCTCGAGAAATACATGGAGACCAAGGCCGACGCCGACAAGGCACCTCTGGTTGCAAGGATTGAGGCCAAGATGAAGGACAAGCTCGAATCAAGGAAGCGCCAGATCGCCCAGCAGGAAAAGGGCATCGCAGACATGAAGAAGTCCTTGGAGGACGAGGAGAAGAACATGGCCGAGAAAGTCGAGATGGAACTCAAGCGCCTGACGACTCCGAGGCCCGCGCCCGCCGTGAAGATGCTTCCGAAAGAACCGCCCAAGGACAAGCCGGCCGACGCCAAGCCGGAAGCCAAGGACGCTCCCAAGCCTGAGGCCAAGCCCGCAGAAGAGAAGAAGGCCGAGTAACTATTTGACAGGATAACGGGATTATCAGGATAATAAAATCGCCTTTTCATAAGCCACGCCCGGCGGCGTGGCTTTTTGCTCTTGATATTCATCGGTAAGAATGCCGTCCTTTTACTGGAACGGGCGCTTTCCGCATCCTGTTTTCCTGAAAGACCTGAACAGTTTGCTGAGCATTAAACAATAGTTGCCAGGGTAAAATGACTTCAAGAAATCATGAGAATCATGTTATCCTGTCCAATTATTTCTTTAACGATTCCCTCGAATTCGTCATTCGATAATTTCGGTTCCGACGCCCTTGTCGGTGAATATTTCGAGGAGGAGGGAGTGCTGTATCCGGCCGTCGATCATGTGGACTTTCTTGGTGCCGGCTTTGATGGCGTGTGTGGCGCTATCCATCTTCGGGATCATTCCGCCGGTGATGATGCCGTCCTTCATGAGCTTCTTGACGTCGCTGGTCCTGATGGTGGAGATGACGCTTTCCTGGTCCTCGGGGTTGCGGAGGATTCCGGGGACGTCGCTGAGGAAGACGAGCTTCCTGGCCTTGAGCTTCTCGGCGATCTTGCAGGCGGCGGTGTCGGCGTTGATGTTGTATACGCAGCCGGCGTCGTCGGAGGCGAGGGGGGTGATTACCGGGACGACGCCGGTGTCAATGAGTTCGACTACGGGCCTGATGTTGATGTCCGTGACTTCCCCGACCAGGCCGAGGTCGAGCGGCTGGCCGGTCTTGGGGCATGTGGACGAGATTTTTTCGGCCTTGAGTATTTTCTTTCCTGAGACCTGGCGGGCCTTGCCGCCGAAGTGATTCAGCGAGTTCACGAGGTCTTTATTGATGACGTCGTGCATGACTTCGTCGACCACCTTGATGGTCTTGTCGCATGTGTAGCGGAGGCCGTTGATGAACTTGGTCTCGATGCCGAGCTCCTTGAGGCGGGCGGTGATGGCCTTGCCGCCGCCGTGGACGATTACAGGGTTCATGCCGACGCATTCCATGAAGACGATGTCGCGCATGGCGCTCCTGACCAGCTTGGGGTCTTCCATGGCGCTGCCGCCGAACTTGATGACGACGATCTCGTCCCTGAAGGACTGGATGTAGGGGAGGGCCTCGATGAGGACCGCCGCCCTGTCGATGTATTGTTTCATGTGTGGTAGTCCGCGTTGATTTTTACGTATTCGTAGGATATGTCGTTGGTCCAGATTTCCCATTGCCCTTTGCCCGCGCCGAGGTCGACGGTGACGGTGAACTGGGGCTTCCTGATTATTTCCGCGAGGGTCTTTTCTGGGACGCTGGTCGGCATGCCCTTGCGGACGGCGAAGGTCTTGTCGAAGAGGAGGTCGACCTTGCCGGGGTTGAAGATGGCGCCGGAGCGTCCCGCTGCTGCGAGTATCCTGCCCCAGTTGGGGTCGCCGCCGAACCATGCGGTCTTGCAGAGAAGCGAATCGGCGATGGTCTTGGCGCATAGGGCCGCGTCCTTGTCGCTGCGGGCGTTCCTGACCTTGACCGTGACGAACTTGGTGGCGCCCTCGCCGTCGAGGACGATTTTTTTGGCGAGGTGCGCCATGAGCGATGCGAGCGCTCCGCGGAACTGCTTTCCGCCCGCCGCGTCCGAGCAAATCGTCCTGTTGCCGGCGGCGCCGTTCGCAAGCAGAAGCACCGTGTCGTTGGTGCTGGTGTCGCCGTCCACGGTGATGCGGTTGAACGACAGTTCGCAGGCTTCCGCCAGGCATTTGGAAAGGTATTTCCGTTCCACCGCCGCGTCGGTGGTGACGATGCAGATCATCGTGGCGTGCTTGCAGGAGAGGGCGGGCGCGATCATGCCGGCGCCCTTGGCCATTCCGCCGATGGTGACGGTCTTCCCGGCGATCCTCAGCTTCGCGGCAGCCTTCTTCTCGAAGGTGTCGGTCGTCATGATGGCCTTTGCGGCGTCGTCCCCGCCGTTGCTGGAGAGTGCCTTCGCGGCCATGGCGATTCCGCCCCTGATCTTGTCCATCGGCAGCTGAACGCCGATCCTTCCGGTAGAACAGACGAAGACCTCGGCTGCGCTGATGCCGAGAGACTTTGCAGTGAAGGACGCCATCTCCTCGGCGGCCTTGAGCCCTTTCGCTCCTGTGCATGCGTTCGCGTTGCCGCTGTTTATCACGACGGCGCGGGCAGGGACGGATTTCCTGAGCGCGCTTCTGCAGAGGAGCACCGGCGCCGCGGCGAAGCGGCATTGGGTGAAGGCGCCCGCGGCGGTGCAAGGTTTTTCAGAAAGTATGAGCGCCATGTCGGGCCTGCCGCTCCTCTTGAGCCCCGCGGCTACGCCCGCCGCCAGAAATCCTGCCGGCGAGCATACGTTGCCGCCGGTAATTGTCGCAGCCTCTCTCATTTTATGTTATGCCTTCCATGTGTTGCCTTTACAGTTATCGCTACTCCGCCCCTCGGCCTGAACCTGCCCATGACCTCCGCCCAGGCCGGCGCCGCCTTGCCTACGACGGCGTCGAGTATCATGTTAACGGCCTCCTCGTGGAAGACGTTGAAGTTCCTGAACGAGTAGAGGTAGAGCTTGAGCGACTTGCTCTCGATGCAGGACTTCCTGGGAACATATCTTATATATATCTCTCCGAAGTCCGGCTGGCCGGTCACCGGGCACAGCGAGGTGAACTCGTGCGTCTCGAAGGTGATTTCGTACGGCCTTCCTGCAAATATGTTCGAGAAGACCTCCAGAGCGTCCTTGTGCGGTGCGTCCCCATAGAGGGTGGACGACTTCTTGAGGAGCGTCAGGTCCGAAAACCTTCTGCCGTCCTTCAACTTCCGGTATACTGTGCTTTCGCCGCGCCGCTTCATCGTGCGCCTTCCTTCCAGCAGTCCATGGTGGAATCAATGGAATTCCCCTAAAAATATAATCCGAATCACCGCTTTCAATTTGTTTTGTTTTTTATCTTGTAAAAGTCTTGACGGATTAAATATCCCCGTTATCTTATGTTTTATTCGTGTCTTTATTAAACAACATCTTTCAATGGAGCAAGATATGAAGATCAGAAGTAAGATTGCCGCTTTGACTCTTGTGGCCGCGATAAGCTGCCTCCTCTGCATGGACGCCTCCGCGGGGGATCCTTTCCGGAAGCTCGGACGCGGCATCATCAACGCGGGCTTCGGCTGCCTTGAAGTCCCGATGAAGATTTACGATGTGAACGCCGACGAGGGCGGCTTGGCGGCCCTGAGCTACGGCGTATTCAAGGGGCTCGGATATTTTGTCGCGAGGGAAGTCATCGGCCTGGTCGAGATCGTCACCTTCCCGATACCGCTTCCCGGCGCCGTGGAGGAGCCCAGGGAGACCGGATGGGGCTACGGCTGCCTGATGGAGCCCGAATGGGTCGTCGCTCCGGACCACGACGTATACAATATCATCTACCAGGACATGCCGCTCAACTGAGCCCGGCCGACATTCCGGCAATCGTCGCCCTCCCGCCCGCGGAGGGCTTTTTTTAGATGAGGACTATTATGATTGACAGCGTGAACTTGAAAATAGTGGACTGCACCATAAGGGACGGCGGCCTGATCAACAAATGGCAGTTTTCAAAGGAGATGGTGCGCGCCGTCTATCTGGCGCTGAACGCGGCCGGGGTGGACTACATGGAGATGGGCTACCGCGCATCCGAAAAGCTCTTCCCCCCGGGCGAATTCGGCCCCTGGCGCTTCACCAAGGACAATATCGTCCGCGAGATAATCGGGGATGTGAAGCCGAGGATAAAGCTCGGGGTCATGGTCGACATCGGCCGCGTCGAGGAGGAGGACATAATCCCCAAGAACGAGTCGCCGCTCGACTTCATCCGAGTCGCCGCCTATCTGAAGGACGTCAACAAGGCCATAGACCTGGCGAACCACATCGGCGCCAAGGGCTATGAGACGTTCATCAACATCATGGCCATCTCGACCGTGGACACCTACGAGCTGCAGGCGGGTCTCGGGAAGATTGAAAAGGAGAGCGGCGTGACGGCGGTCACGGTGGTCGACAGCTACGGCTCGCTTTTCCCGGACAACATCCGGCATCTAGTGGCGGTCTACAAGGAGTCGCTCGTGAAGAAGGCGACAGGCTTCCACGGGCACAACAACCTCCAGCTCGGCTTCGCGAACACCATCGAGGCCGTCACCTCGGGCGCGACATTCTGCGACGCCACAATACAGGGCATCGGCCGCGGCGCAGGAAACTGCCCCATCGAGCTCATACTGGCCTGGCTCAAGAACCCGCAGTACAACATCGAGCCGATCCTCCAGGTCATCCAGGACGTCTTCGTCGACCTCGAGAAGGAGATCGAGTGGGGCTACATCCTCCCCTACATGATAACGGGGCTTCTGAACGAGCATCCTCGGGTGGCCATAGCGCTAAGGAATTCGGACAGGAAGGACTGCTGCGCCGATTTCTTCAGGCAGCTCACCACCCCCGAGTGCTTCGACAACAAAAAAGAGTGACCTGGATTCACCGAAGGAAAATGTTTCGGTGAACAGCTGCGCGAAAAAAGAAAAACACGGCCTCCTGAGGCACAGCTCCGGAGTGTCGCTGGCCACAATTGCCTCCCGCTTCCTCGGCATGGTCCGCGAAATGCTGCTTTCCAGGTGCGTCGGCGGGAGCGAGCATATGACCGCCTGGGCGATGGCCTTCATGATCCCGAACCTCCTCAGGCGCCTTTTGGGCGAAGGCGCCCTGGGCACCGCCGTCGTCCCCATAATGACCTACACCTTCGAGCACGAGGGCAAGGATTCGGCCAGGAAGAAGCTCTCGGTCATAACGGCCGTCCTCGGAATAATATTGGCGCTGATATGCGTCCTCGTCTCCGGCGCAGCCCTGCTCGCGCTCCCGTTCCTGCATTCGGCGGCGCCGCGCGTCCTGATGACCTTCCAGCTTCTGCCCGTCCTGATGCCGTATTCGTTCTTCATCTGCATAATCGGCGTCTACGGCTCGGTGATGAACAGCATGAACCGCTATTTCCTACCCGCGGTCGCCTCGATAACGCTGAACTTGGTGATGATACTCTGCCTGCTGTTCGTCTGCCCCCTCTACGGCGTGGACATGATGGGCAAGCTCTATGCGCTCTCGGTTGCGGTGCTGGTCTCGGGCGTCCTCCAGATTGCCATGATGCTCTGGATGCTTCAGAGGGAGGGGATGCTTCCATCTGTCAGATTTTCCGGCATCTTCAAGGAGCCCGTCGTCAAGGAGCTCTATGATCTGACCCTGCCGGGCATAATAGGCGCGTCTTTCCTGCAGATAAGCTTCGTGATCGACAGGACGATGGCGTGCTATATAAGCAACTATGCGGTTCCTGCGCTCTACTACTCGGATCGGATCATCGACATCCCTATCGGAGTCTTTGCGGTCGCGATGGGCTCGGTCGTGCTCACGGAGCTTTCGAGATACGCCGCGAAGAACGACATCCCCGGCATGATCTCCTCTTTCAAGCACGCCCTTGAAAACATACTTTTCCTGTGCATCCCCGTCGCCGCCTTCACGATCGTGTTCAGCAAGCCGCTGGTGCATGTGTTCTACTACGGCGGCAAGTTCGGGGACCGCGAGGTCGCGGAGACGGCATGGGCCATGTTTTTCTTCTCATTGGGGATACCCGCGTTTTCCGCGGTGAAGATAATAGTGTCAGGATTCAACGCCCGGAAGGACATGAAGACACCGGTGAAGGTGGCGATATCGTGCATCGCGTTGAACATAATCCTCAACCTGATACTGATGTGGCCGCTGAAGCAGGGCGGCATCGCGCTCTCCACGACGATCTGCTCCTTCGTAAACTGCTCCGTCCTGCTCTACATCCTGCGGAAGCAGCTGGGCCGCATGAACCTGCGTCAGATTCTGCCGTCCGTGTCCAGGACTGCGGCCGTCTCCCTCTACGCCACGCTGGTCGCGTATTTCGTCTACCTCGGAACCGCCTCCATCCAGATCAGGTTCCTTATGCGCGACCTGATCCCGCTTGCCATCACCGGATCGGTGTTCGTGCTGGTGTATGCCGTCGGCTCCGTCGCCTTCGGGAGCCCGGAGGCCAGGGAATGGCTCAGAATACTCCGGCTGAGGAGATAAGCAGGAATTGCAGATACCGAACCACGCCTTGGCGCGGCAAATGCCGGACTTTTCCCGCTTCGGCGGGATGGCGGATGATGGGTGGCTGCTGTGCGCGGTCATTGCTGACCGCGATTCATCAAGCCAATAACTGATTGCCAAGAACTACTTCCCCAGCGCCTTCTTGACATCGGGGAGCTTCCCGGCTGAACCGAGCTTCACGTTCTTCGCCGCGATGAACTTCGCGTATTCGTCCATGAATATCTTTCCTGGATCCCTGAGGTCGAACTTCTCAGGATGTTCCTTGAAGAATTCGCGGTGGACGCGGGTCCACACGAGGCGGCCGTCGGTGTCGATGTTGATTTTTGTTACTCCGAGCTGGGAGGCCTTGAGGAACTGGCCGGCATCGACGCCCTTGGCGCCCTTGAGCGCGCCGCCGGCGGCGTTGATCCTGGCGACCTCGTCCTGCGGGACGGAGCTTGAGCCGTGCATGACCAGCGGGAATCCTGGAAGCCTCTTCTGAATCTCGACCAGCACATCGAAGTGGAGGGACTGCGAGCCGGAGAACTTGAACGCGCCGTGGCTTGTGCCGATGGCGCAGGCCAGCGAGTCGCAGCCAGACTGCTTCACGAACTTCTCCGCGTCGGCGGGGTTGGTCAGCTTCGCGTCGCTCTCGGCGACCGACACATGCTCCTCGACTCCGCCGAGCTTGCCGAGCTCAGCCTCGACCGAGATGCCCTTCTTGTGCGCGGCGTCGACGACCCTCTTGGTGATCTCGACGTTCTTTTCGAACGGCTCCGCGCTGGCGTCGATCATCACCGAGCTGTAGAATCCGGAGTTGATGCAGTCGTAGCAGGTTGCCTCGTCGCCGTGGTCGAGGTGGACGGCGAACACGGCGTCCGGGAAGATGTGCTCGGCCGCCTTGATCATCCCCTCGAGCATGTCCTTGTGGATATACTTCCTGGCGCCCTTGGAAATCTGGATGATGAACGGCGCCTGCGAGTCGATGTTGCCCTTGAAGAGCCCCATGCACTGCTCGGCGTTGTTGATGTTGTAGGCCCCGATCGCATATTTGCCGTATGCGCACTTGAAAAGATCCTTCGTCGTTACTATCATTGTCCTCTCCTGTCTCCTGGGTTGATTGTTTCCGTAAAGCAGTCGGGAATATAATCCAGAAGCTGGCATTTGAAAGCGCGCCTCCTAAAAAAACTGGCCGTTTTGTGGCGTCAGCCCGGCGGCTGCGGCTTGAATTTCAGCTGGATGAGGGAGAGCAGGTAGTTGAAGATGACCTTTAATCCGAGCTTGCTTTCGCCGGCGCGCCTCTTTCTGAAGCAGATGCCGACCTCGCGGATCCTGGGGCTGCCGTCCTTGCGCTTGAGGAGGTATAGGATTTCGAGGAATATCTTGAACCCCTTGGGATCAAGCTGCGGACGTATCCTTTTATACGCGTCGGATGAGACGATGAAGAATCCGGACATCGGGTCGCTGATGCTGACGCCGAGGATGACTCTTGCCATCATGGTGGCGGTCCAGCTCATGAGCCTCCTGTGCGCGGGCCATCCGCCCTCTATCGAGCCGCCGTGCGCGTATCTTGTCCCGGCGACGATGTCGGCGCCCTCCCTCGCGGCCTCGAACATGGCGGGGAGCCTGGTCTCGTCGTGCTGCAGGTCGGCGTCCATCGCGGCGAGAAATCTGCCGGAGGCCTTGTCGAAGCCTTCGACGATGCTGGGGCTGAGCCCCGGATCCTTCATCCTGCGTATTACCTTGATCCTTGGGTCGGCCTTGCCGAGCTCCTCGACCACCTCCCAGGTCCGGTCGGGCGAATTGTCGTCCACGACTATTATCTCGTAGTCGCCGGGGATGCCCTTCATCACCTCGGCGAGCATGGCAGCGAGAGTTACGATGTTCTCTCGCTCGTTGAATGTCGGAATGACAATTGAATAGTCCATTTTTGCTAATAGGTTCAATCGCTGTCTATGATTGTATTGTCGCCTATATTGATTCCGAGCTTGACCAGCTTTTTGATTTTTGCGGTAAATCCGGTCTTCTGCTCGGTCCCCTTGGATGTGATGCATGCAAGCTTCAGGATGATGATGGAGCTGCCGTCCTTGAGCGTCTGTGGCTGGCTGAACACTATGTCCGCATATCCGTCGGCGTTGTAGTCGGAGATATCGGCCACCTTTGCGCTGCCGAGTGATTTTGGCATTTTCCCCAGGAGCCCAGCCTTGAGCTGGGTTGTCCCGTCCATCAGGATAGGCGCGAGTTTATTGCCCGGCAGTTCTATCAGGATATCGTCCATGAAGTCGCAGTTGAAGTCGCCGATTCCTATGAACGCGAAATCCGCGGGAGTGTATGTGCTTGCACCTATGATGACGGTGTCAAGAACATTGTAGACGCCTTCAACGATGGACGAATTTTCATCCGGTGCCTTCAATATGATCGCATTCATCTCGCCTGTTTCGAAATCCTGAATGAGAATGTCGGCGATACCATCGCCGTTGAAGTCGCCGTTGCCGAGGTAGGACCATTGAGGCCCCTTGCCTTTCAACACTTCGAACGATCCGATCAGGTTGCAATCCGAATCAATTGAATGGACAGTTATGTTGCCCGTGGTGGTTTCGCACAATGCGATTGCATCCCGGAAAGAGCCGTCCTTCCACACGAAAAGGTCTGATGCCAGATATTCGTGTTCCTCATCGAGAAGGATTCCACCGACAGTTTTTGACTCTGTGATTTCGCCGTCTGCTATTTGGTCTATCAAAAGAGTCCTGTCGTCAAGATTTAGCCAGAGCAGAGCGGAGTCGGGCTCCGTGTCCATGCTGAACGTGTCGAGGAAGAGGTAATTGCCATCAGGATGCTGAAAATAAATTGGCGACTGGCATTTCCCCTTTTTGTCAATCCCGTATATTACCGCAAAATTGGAATAGATCCCCCTTTTTTTCATGTCTTTAATCTTGTTTCCAGCGGCGACTATGGCGGGAGAGCCATTTTTGCCCATGGAGTTCGGCGAGTTTTCCTGAGACGCGCCCTGCGGTTCGAAGCTCAATACCTGCCATGTGATGCACCAGGGGCTGTCTCCGACATTCTTTTCTGGGCACCAGGATGGAACGCCGTGAGTCGGATATGCGAGCCAATACGGACGGATTTCGATCATCCTGCCTTTCCCTTTTCCGGCATAGGCGAGAGAGGCGTTGATGTTTGAACTCACCTTTGTACTTGTCTTCGAGGAATATTCCCAATTGCAGGAGCCTCCCGTAGAAATCATGAATGTATTCTTGTCTCCTAATTTGATGTCGAGCTTCAGGCTGTGGGAATTACTTTTTTCGGCCGTGTTGACCTCGGTCTTGGAAAATGATACGCTTGACGAAGCGCCATAGGACGAGCATGTAAGGACGTTGATTTCTCCGATATTGCTGTCCGGAAAGTAATTGATCGTCCTGATCCATTTCGAAGGATCGGAACTCTTCGGCATCGGCGCCATTCCTTTCGGCGGATTAGCGAGCTCGTATTGGACGCTTTTGAGACTGAGCCCGGAGACATATCCGAAGACGATGTTCTTCATGATGAGGCTTTCGTCCGGGGCATAGCGGTCGTATGAATCCCACCGGAAAGTGGGCTGTGAGTAGATCAGGTATCCATACTCTCCGAGGTCGTTTTCGTTCTTGTTCGTGAAGCTTATGTTCACCTTCGCCTCCATGGATTTGCTATAGTTCTGGACTTCCTTCCAGCCTTGAGTATAGGTCAATCCTGCATTTATCACATTTTTCTTACCACCCGTGGTGCCTATATACCACGAACCGCTGAAGCTTTGCGTAGTGGATACGGACTTCTCTTCGCTCTGTCCGTATTGGAGCGTGGAGGTCCAGCCCTCCGCATCAACAAAAGGCGGGACACCTTCCACTACGCCGACAAGAGTCCAGAGCAGTTTTCCGTCCTTGTGGGATGCGGAGTCGAGGATTGCCGTATTGCCGTTATATCTAAATGTCTCGTTTTTGAATGTAACCCCGCGAAGATCGTTGTTTATAGTCAGGAGTGCCTTGTGTGTAATTGTTATCGAGAAGAACTGCTGGAGGTTTTTCGGATCGTTCTGATTCGCCCCCGGGTATCCAGCATAATATAGGACTGGGCTTGCGGACCTGTAGTAGGTGTCGTTGTTGAATGTCATGATCTCTTCGGATTGGAATTCAATTTTTTCGGTGGACTTACCGATCTTATATTGGTATCTTTTCATCCCTGTTGCGTAGGCCTCTTTCTCCCATGGGACGAAGACGCTTAAGCTGTTTCCCGCAGGCATTCCGCTGGTTCCAGATTCGAGGATATGGAAGCCTCCGGAGCTTGTGCCTTTCAGATATCTGCTTTCAATTTCGCTGATTTGGCCTTCATCAATCTTGAAGAGCCAGAACATGTCGTCTTTGGAACTGGAGTCATAGAAATGTATTCCGAGCACTGGTACCGATTTTCCGTCAATGTCCTGGACAACTTTCGAGTCCATCCAGTTCGGATTTAAATAGCCTCTGCTCCATATTGTCGTTCCAATAGCCGAGTCCGCCCAGGCGCCGTTGGGATTGCAAATCCTTATGCGTATGGCCATGCCATTGACACCGTTGGCATCTCGGCAACTGTCCATGTAGGCGAGATGAAGCTTGTTTTCATATACGAAAGCAGTAAAAGGCATGCTGGGCGTTTTTCTCTGTCCGACCGCTTCGTTGCCGAATCCCTTTTCCGGCTTGAATCCTTGCATCGGATCCAGGGAAGTCTTGTAGTAGATGTGATTTTTGCCGTATCCCTCGATGCAGTAGAACACAAAAAGCTTCCCATCATATTCCACCGGCGCAACATTGTATCCTTTGTAATCGTTGCAGTCGGCGAAGAGTTTTTTGCAATCATAATGATTTGTAAATTTTCCAAAAGCCTCGCTTCCTGGTTCAGTGTTATAGACGAGCTTCCGGGCACGAATTTTGAACCAGTCGCCTTCCTGAAAGGCTGTGAACCTGTAGGCGGCTCCATTGTAATACACCGACCTGGGATTGAATCCTTCTTCGTCAATAGGCTGTTCTATGGAACCTTGCACTTCGTACAGCATATATTCATCCGCAGGTAGCTGGAAGGCTGAATAGATAATCAGTGCGATGATTAAAAGGATTGAATCGCGGATCATTCTCATCCTCATTTTTCACCTCCATGTTTGAATTTATCAACCTTTTTGATGTTGCTTGTGGTATATGTGATGAACCACGGGCGGTTGTAGAACTGGTTCCCAGTCCTCACATCCGGCGGGCACCAGAAATTGTCAATGCCTTTCTTATCGGCATACTCGAACCAGGAGACGTTCATGTTGAAGGAGCTAATTTCTCCGTCTGGCAACTGCGCGTTGACGAGCAGTTTGTCGGTCTTGCTGTCGGAGTATGACCAGGTAAAGTTCAATTCGCCCTCGACACCGGCGGAGAATATGTCCTTGACCGATCCCTGCAATTTCGCACCTAGATAGAATCCGTCCTCGGAAGTCGTGCTGTATGTGTGGCCGACTTCCACGGACTTGCCGGTATGGTTCACCGGCGAGATTGCATGGATTTCCGGCTCAACTGTCGTGGAACCGTCGTATTCCCATGAGCTTGTGTAGGTCTCAGGCTTGTTCCAAATACGCTCAATGCCTTGTTCTATTGACCACCACCTATCCGTCTCGACATACGAAACCGATGGCGACGATGTGTCGGAGAAACGCAGGTAGGGGAATATGATTTTGCTGCCCTGCTGGTTTTCGAACTCCATCATGTCGCAGATTGTGATCGGGCAGAGATAGACTAGGAAGACCTTGTCCTGATATATTTTCGAAGCCAAGGCCTTCATGCCGTAGGTGACGGAATATGTCTTTGTATCCGAGTGAAGATGGCTCCAGCCAGACTTCAGCTCGAAATATGGTCCGAAATTCTTGTTGCCTATCGTCGTGAATGCGCCGACCTTGCATGAGAACTTGTAGCTTTCCGTCTCCTGCTCGCTCTTGGTAAAGCTGAAGTAGCTGTTCTTGTCCTCGGAGTCGGTGTTCGCCGTGGGCGGGGCGCCATCTATTACGCCGATCAAGGGGCATGCCTTCCGCTTGAAATCATCATCCATGCTTGACCAGGCCTCAGGAGCTTCTGAATAGTCCAACTTGAAAGTCCCTGCAGAACCGATGGGGTCTATGCCAAATATGGTGCAATAAGGTTTAAATACGGTCAGTCTTGTGATATAAAAAAACCAGGGCACCAATGAAATCGTATTTTTACCCTCTGCGTCTTTCCCTACGACATAACGGATGGCCATAGAAGGGGTGCATGATGTCGAGGTGCTGTCTGCGGACATCCGCAACAATTGTTCCTTTGTCCACTCCTGCTTGGTAAGGTCATAGAATGCGTAGCCCGTATCAGAACTGTCGCTAGTGGCACATCTGACGAGCAGGCAGAATCTGCCGTCGAAGGTGTTTGCGAGGAAGCATCCGTGATTTCTGGTCGTAACAGGTGCCATCTTTATCTGTGAAAGGCTCATTGTCTCGAAATTGAAAAAAGCGAAGGCTGTCTGCGTGTTTCCTGTGTTTGGAACCGACCAGGCGAGTGCGGCGGCGGGAATGTTCTCGTCGTCGTTTTTGGGAAGCAAGGCAGCGCATGCCGCCAACTCGTTGTTGATGAGCAGGGGGACTATGATTTCTTCCTCATCCCATTTGACAAATTGATCGGAGGGCAGGTTGAAGTTTATAGTCGCGGAGCGGACTCTGAACTCAGTAGCATGGGTTGTCCAGTCCTGGTAGATTATGTGAATCCGTTTTTTCGTCTCGTCATAAATCGCATGCAAGCCCCAATGAGCTCTCTTCGACTGTCGCCAGGGTGCGAAATTCGCAAGGTCGCAAATCTTTGTCCAGTGATTGCCTTCTAACTCCTCGCCGGGATTGTGCATATACAGCCCCCATGTCCCAGCTCCGCCGTAGTAGTCGGTGCTGGCCACCATCATGGCCGTGCTGTCAGCTCCTTGGTTGGCAAGAAACGGGACGCACCAGTGAGCCTTCACGCTTCCGCCCAGCAAAATAAACCATGGTTTGTTGACCTCTATGGTGTTGTTGATACCACCCCATTCCTTTTCATCATAATCCCATCCGCTCTCATAGAAAAGATATGATTTGCCAAGATAGTTCAGGCTTCGAGGTGTCAGATAGCATCTGTTGTCAGACTTCCATCTGTAGTCCACTGTTCCGACCTGCTCCTGGTCCTCCTGCTCCAACTCATCATCGTCATAGGTGAACTGTGCCTGCGTTTTTCCGCTCGTGTTTTCGAAGACGAACGTATAGTTTCCGGGCTGGAAATTTGCAGGCAGACGGCATTCTACAAAGCCTTCCCCCCAGCGGAAAATCTGACAGGGAATCTTTTTGCTGTCGGAGTCGAGTATATGGGCTTTGCCTTTTTTTGTTCCGAGGCACGAGCCGTTGAAGCTAATGCATGCATATGTCTTTTTGCCCTTTGCTATTTCCCGGAAATAGACGGTGCCGGCATCTATTTTCGGTTCGGAAATCGCGAAGAGCGACTCAAATTTGCTTAGACTTTGATTCCCCTTGTCTAAAACTTCTATGTCATAATTTGAATCCTGCTTTTTAACTGTCGCCGGAACCTGGATGATGATCTGCTCATCGTTCCAGGAAATTATTTTGCATTTGAACTTCTTGCCTTTTTTCAGGTCTGGCGAGGAAATCAGCGCCTTTCCTTTGGATTCGTTGAATCCATTGCCGAATATGGACACAGTGCTTCCTGGTGTTCCGGCTTTCGGCTCGATCCAGAACTCATCGTAGGCGCCGGACACCAGCGGAATCGTTAAGCTTGTGATCACTGCAGTCAGGTATGCTGCCTTGTTCATTTATCGATCTTTAGAATTTCAATTTAGATGAAAAACTTCTTGGCATGGCATAATGAATGCCATAATTGTGCATTATACAATTAAAACGAAAAATTCCCTGCAATATTATAGTGGATTCTCAGTTGAATACGACGATTCCAGGCAGGCTTTTGATTTTCAATGCGGAGAATCGGAGCATGAATTCAGCAAGCTACGCCCTTTTGCTGAATTCATACTCCAGCCCTACCTCTGGTAGATCGGGAGCTGGTGGTAGGTGACGCTTAGCGCGAGGACGGCCATCGCGGTGGCGTAGCACGGGCCTGGACTGGACTCGTGCTGCCCTACTGGTGGCCAAGAGCCGTCCTCCTTCTGCTGCTTGAGGAGGGTGTCGTATAGGAGGGGGGCGAACTTCTCCCAGTATTCGTCGCCGAGCTGGAACATCCCTTGCGCGAAGTAGTAGTGGGCGTAGTAGAAGAACGGTGTGTTTGCGGGGTTGTTCTTGTCGTATCTTGCGAGGATGTAGTCTCCTGCCTTGGTCGTTGCGTCCTCGCGGTGGTGGCCGCAGAGCTCGAGGCAGAGCAGGCCGACGCCGGTCTGCGGGAGGTTGGATCCGCCGCCGGGCTGGTATGCGAAGCCTCCGTCCTGTGCGCGGCACCTCATGATGAATGCGACGGCGTCGTCGATCGCCTCCTTGGGGACGGGCGCGCCGTTGTTCCTGGCGGAGCGCAGTGCCATGAGCGCCCATCCGGAGTGTGAAAGGTCGCTGTCCCTGCTTTTCGGCTCGTATCGCCATCCGCCGCGCTGGGGCTCGGGCTTCTCCATCTTCTGTGCCGTGAGGATCAGGCTGAGCGCCTTCGCCAGGGCGGTGTCGACCTTCTTCTGCCTGTCGGGGTCGAGCATTCCGGAGACCTCGGAGAGCATCAGCGTGGAGATGTTGTGGCTGTACATGGCTCCGCCGCCGGGGCCGATGAGGTTGCCGTCGGCACCCTGCGCCATGATGACGAAGTCTATTCCGCGTTCGATCGTGTCGCCGTAGGGTTGGAGGCCCGGGCAGTAGCCGCGGGCGAGGAAGGCCATCATGCAGAGCGAAGTGATCGCGGTGTTCTTGGGCATGCCGCCGGGGAATGAGCCGTCCGGCATCTGGGACTTCGCGAGGAAGGCCAGGGCCTTGTCGATGGCGGCGTCGAAGGACTTCTGGTACTGCGCGTCCTTCTGGAGCGCGGCGGGCTGGGCCGGCTTCGGCGGGTCGCCCGCGAGCAGGTCCGGGCCGGCGGCAAGCAGGAGCGCCGACGCGAAGGCGGCGAGGCCGCAGCCAAAATGGAAGACTGAGGAAGTAAAACCGTAAAGCCTTTTTATGTGTCTCATCTTTCCTCCGTGCTTCTCTTGGCGAGTTCTTCGAAGTAGCGCTTGATGATCTCCCTGTATTCCTCCGGGCCCTCGTCGGAGGCGGACTGGAGGATTTCGCTGCGGACGTTGCCCGGGAGCTTGAGCCAGTCCTCGAAGTTGATTCCGAGGCGCTTTGATAGGTCTTCAAATCCAGGCGGTATCTGGCGTGAGGACGCGTTGCCGCCCTTGCCGCCTGGGCTGACGGCGGAAATCTTGTCCGGTGTGACGTCCATGCCCGCCTTCTCCGCCTCCTCCATCGCTTCGCGGGATACGGCGCGGAGTGATTCGGCGGCCTGTATGGCGCTGATGGCATCCTGTTTCCCGGCCGCCTCCTTTGCCAGGTCGTATGCCAGCGGAAGATGAGGCTCGGCCTTCTGCTTCTTCCTGTCCTCAGGCTTCATGGCGGCCTCGAGCCTCTTGAGCTCCTCGGCGAGGGCGGCCTGCATCGCCGTCATTTTTGCCGCGGCATTCTCGAGCGCGGCAGAGGTGTTCTTCTGGGAGTTCGCGGCCTCGTTGGGGAGGTTCTTGTTGATCGGGCTTGCCGGATTTTCCAGCGTCTTGCGGGATTCGTCGTCCATCCTGGCGAGGGTCTTTCCGGCGTTGTCGGCGTTCTGCCTCGCGTTCTGCATGTTCTGCCTTCCTTCGGCGAGGAGCTGCTGGCTGCGCGGCGGCAGGTTGAGATCCCTGGCCTCGGCCTGGAATGCCTCTAGCTGCCTGTCGAGTTCGACCGCCCTCTCCGCGATGACCTTCTGCTTTTCAGCGAGATGTTCGATCGGCCTGTCATTGAGAAGCCTTAGCATCTCCTTCTTGAGGTCGGCCTGCTCTTCGGCGGCCTTCTCCGCTTTTTCGGCGAGCTTTGAAAACGGCGAGACGGGCTCCTTGTCGCCCGGGACGGGCCTGTTCTCGCCTGCGATTTTTGAGGCGGCCTCGTCCTTCAGCCTTTCCGCGAGCTTTGCGAGGGCGGAGGCGGCCTGGGCCGAGTCGATGGCGGCGGCCTCGAGCTTGTAGTCCTTCAAGTCCGAGCTCGCCTTTTCGGCGGCCTTGGCGGCGTCTTCCGGGGTGTTGTCGCTGGAAGGAGTTTCCCTTGCGGCCTCGGCCGCGATATCCCTCGCATCCTTTGCTACGGCATCCTGCTTTTTGGCGAGTTCCTGCATCTGGGCGGCGACGTAGGAGTCGAGGGCGTCCTTCTTCATCTTGAGGAGCTCCTGAGTCTTGTCCTTCAGCGCCTTCTGCATGTCGTCGAGCTTCGCGAGGACGTTGTCCCTGATGGAGTCGTCCGCGGCCTTGGCGTCCTTCATGAAGTTTTCCGCCAGCTGCGCCTGCTGTTCGGCTTCGAGGGATTTCCTGAGGGCTTCGAGAGCCTGGCCCGCGGCCTGCCTGCGGTTCTGGTTCTTTTCCGCGGCGTCGGAGTTCTGCTTCGCCTGAGCCGCGGCCTGCTTCGCGAGTTCGGCGGAGCGGCGCGCGGCGTCCGCGGCCTGGCGCGCTTCTCCCTCCTCCTTCTGGGCGGCCTTGGCCAGTTCGGCGATCTTCCTGGATGGATCCTGCTGGCCGTTCCGTTCCGCCGCCTGCTGCGCCTTCCTGAGCCTGTCTACGTTTTCAGACGCCTCCTTCAGCTCCTTTGCCGCCTCTTCTGCGGCCTTGGCGGCGGCCGCCGCGGCCTCCTCGGCCTTCTTTTCCTGGGCGCCGGCCAGCTGTATGGGATCGGCCTGGTACTTGATGTCGCCCGGATTCTTTGCGGCGAGTTGCGAAGCCAGCGCCGCTGCGAGCTTCGCATCTTCCGCGGCCTGTTCCGCCTGGAGTGATTTCTTTTCCGCGTCCCGCGCCTTCTGCTCGGCCTGGTTGATCAGGTTTCCTGCCTCCTCCGGATTGGCCTTGGGGTTGTGGCGGGCGGCGGCCGCGGCGGCCTCGCGCGCCTGGTTCTGGGATTCGCGCGCGGCCTGAATTGCGGCGTTGGCGGCCTCCTTCGCCTTCTGGGCCAGCGCCTTTACTACGGCCTTCTGCTCCTCGGCGGCGGCGGCGCGGTCCTTGTCGGACGAGATATCCTTGGCGTTCTCCTTGGCGAGCTTTTCGAACTTGTCCGCCTCCGCGGCGGCCGTGTTCTGCGACTCGGTGGCCTTTGCCGCCGCAGCGGTCGCATCCTCCGCGGACTTTTTTGCCTCCTCCGCGATATTCTTAAGGCGCTCCTCGGGCGTCCCCGGCTTTCTGAGCGGATCATCGCCGGCGCTCTTTGCGGCGGCGTCGCGGGCTCTGGCGATTCCGTCGAGGGCCTGGTCCTGCTTCTGCATTGCGTTGTCGAGCCTCTCCCTCTTGATTTCGGCGGAGGCGTTGCTCATCTGGTCGGATGCCGGCGCCGTCAGCGGATCGGCCTTGGCGAGTTCGGCGACGGAGTCCTGCGACCTGGCGAGGTCGCCTAGGGCCTTGTCGATCTGCTGGAACTGGTTCATCTTCTGAACCTTGGACATCAGGTCGGCCTGCTCGTCCTTGAGCTCCCGGGCCTCCTGGGCGAGCTTGACGGCCTCGGCCTGCCTGATTTCCTCTACGACCGCGTCGAGGGGCGCCATCTCGCGGTTCATCCTCGCGAGGGTGTCGGCTACGGCGTTCTGGTCGCTGCGCCACTGCTCGGACTCCTTCTTGAGCTCCGGATTTTCGAGGGCCTTCGCAAGATCCGGATTCTTCTCCTCGAAATCCAACTTGCGGCCGGCGAGGTCTTCCTGCCTGTCGGCGAGGACTTCCATCTCTATGGCGTGCCTCATCGCCATGGCCGATGCGTCGGCCTTCCTCTGCAGGTCGTCGAGGCGCTTGATGGAGTCGTCGATCTTCTTTGCGGTATCCGCTGCGAGGGCCGTCCTTTCGTCGGGATCCTCGGAGATCGGGATCTGGTCTGCGGCCTCGATGGCCTTCACGACGTCGTCCTCGTGCAGCTTCCTCAGCTCCTCGGCGAACTCCTTGAAGTATCCCTCGCCGAGCTTTTCGGAGACGGATCTCAGGGTGTTGTCCGATGCGGCGAGCCGTTCGCGCATGCTGTCGACCCTCTCCTTGATCTGGTCGGGCTTCCTCTCCCTCTTCTCGGCGGCCTCCTTGACGGGGGGCATCCTCTGCTTCGCCTCCTCCAGCTCGCGCTTCGCCTGGGCCACCTGGTTCTTGAGCGCCTCCTCCTGGGAGCCGAGAGCCTGCGCCGCGAAGACCTGGGCGCCGTCGTCGACGACGACCGTGTAGATTTCGGAATAGCCGCGCTGGGGCCCCTTGAGTGACTCCGGCAGGTTGTCGGTCGCGAATATCTGGAAGCTGATGCGTGAGGCGCCGCGGAAGTCGATGTCGTCGAGGTCGATCTTGGAGCTGCCGTCGAACTTGCGGACCGGCTCGTTCCCCGGAGAGATGTCCTTCGCGAACGGGATGAGGCGCGGGGCGAGCGGCTTTTCATCCCTTATGAGCAGGAGTATTATGGATTCGAGGCCCATGTCGTCCGTGGCGGAGAAATAGAAGGGCAGGCAGTCTCCGCGCTTGAGCCGGATTTCCTTTGCGGGCAGATCCGTGATTGCGGCGATCGGCGGCGTGTCCGGGAGGGCCTGTATGCCGCGTTCGAACTTCGGATTGCTGAACCCGTATTCGTCGGTGGCGGTCATGGAGTAGACGCCGGCGAGACCCTGCTCGAGGGTGATTTTGAAGACGGCATTCCTGTCGCCGGGGCGGCCGGGCTCGGGCTCGATGGTCGCCGGAGTCTTCGATTCGATTTTAAGCACGGCCCTGGGGCAGGGCTTGTTGAGGCGGAATGAGAGCTTGACGGTGGAGCCCGCGAGCGCCGAGACCGTCCCCTTGGAGTTGTTGTCGATGCGGCGCTGGAGGCGCGAATATGCCGGATAGTCGGTCTCGATGTCGAGGTTTTCGATCGACGGAGGCGTGACCGCCTTGACGCTGTAGGATCTTGTGAGGGCTTCGTCGGCCTTTACTCGGTAGGAGAAGTCGCCTTCGACGGACGCGACGGTGAAGGAGTATTCCGGAGGTTTGGCCTTGTCGTCCGAGGGGATGCGCCTCATCTCGTCGGTGGTCTTCCGCTCCCCCGCGGTTCGCATGAGCTGGGCCATGTGCATCCTCCTGCCCTTGGCGGTGAAGGAAATCTCGAGCGGGTCGCCGCGCGCGACGACCGCGTCCCCGGGCTTGACTTCGAGGTCGAGGGCGGAGAGGTTGGGCAGGTTGGCGAACGGCATTGCCGCACGCATGAGCAGGAACCTGGCCTTGAGCGGGAAGATCGCGAATATCGCCGCGAAGATGGCCATTATTAGGAACGCCGCCGCGAAGAAGGGCACCACGGCCCGCATGGAGACTTCGTTTCTGGGCCTTATCCTCCTGGCGTCCTCGGCGGCGGCCTCGGCGAGGGTGTCTATCAGCTGGCGCGAACCGCGTAGGTCCGGTGAGTCGTCGGTGGTGAGCAGCTCCACGGCGGAGCTTATGCGCTCCTGCATCTCGGGATGGTTCGACTCGATCATGCGGGCGATACCGGCCAGCGTGTACGAGCGCGCCAGGGGCACCACGAGGAAGACGTATGCCGCCGCGGCCGAGACCGCGTAGATCATGGCGGATGCGATCCAACGGGCGGCCGGCGAAAAGGTCAGCGCGAGGGCGTCGAACCCCATCGCCATGAGGGTGACGGCCGTGAACGCCGCCAGGAGCGCGCAGGTGCCGCGCAGCAGTATGACTATCCTGGCCCTGCGCAGGAGCTGCCTTAGCGCCGCCGCGATCGGGGCGGGTATCGAATCAAGCCGTGCTTCAAGTCTCTGTTTCATCATGGTAGGCTCACCTTCTTCCTTATTATCCATTCGGCTCCGGCTAGCGCCGCCAGCAGCAGGAGGAACGGCCAGGAGTTCCAAATCGGGAAGTCGTGCTTTTCGGTCTGCACCAGCGACGGAGGCCCGAAGTGCTCCAGGGCCGCCGCGGCGTCGGCAGGCCCTACGACGATGCCGCCGGTCTGCGCCGCGATCCTGTTCATGGCGCCGAGATCCGGGGAGAGTTCTGCCAGTTCGGCGGGTGACGCCGCGGCCACGCCGAACTCGGCCTGGGCGTTCTTCGCGTCGGAGGCGACCTCGTCCGGAAGCCGCCTGCAGTCCAGCAGTATCCTGTAGGAGCCCTGGGGGAGCTTTCCGACCGAGCCGGAGTAGATGCCGGGGCTGTCTGGCTGGAAGACCAGCTTTCTTGTCAGGACCTCCTTGTCGCCGTCCATGACCTTGACGGACGGGGATATGCCGGTTACCGGCGTGAAGTCGGGGCGCGTGATCCTGGCGCGGACGGTTATTTCCTCGCCGGGGCTGTAGCGGCCCTTTTCCGGGGCGATCCTGACGCATGACGAGCCGGACATGAGCTTGTCGGCGGTGGCCCATCTCAGAAGCTGGCCCCAGAACATGTGGTGGTATGTGTCGCCGGTTCTGAAGCGGAGGCGCCATGTCTCGTCGGTGCACAGGAGCACGACCCGCCCGAGCGAGTAGTTCTGGCAGACGATGAGCGCGTTCTCCAGCTCGAACTGGCGCCTCATCTTCATCGTGTCCTCGTCCGGGACTTCCGAGGGCGAGAGCTGCTTCACGTAGTCAGGCGGGGAGAACGGCATGGCGAACGCGAGGACCAGGGCTCCGGGCTTGGCCGTTACGATCGGATGGCGCCAGTGGAAGCTGGGCTGGACGGCCCATATCTCGGCGCTCTTCGGCTGGGACACGTCAAGCTGCGTGACCGGATGCTCGCGCCCCTCCTGGGTGAGCGTCAGCTTGAAGCCCTCCTCCGGAGGCCTGACGAACTGGGCGTCGGTCCTGCGGGCCGCGGCCGGGAGCAGGTCCGAGAGCGGCGTGTCCATGTAGGCCCTTGGCATCCAGGAAGTTCCGGCGATCATGATCAGCGAGCCGCCGCGCGAGCCGACGAACTTCCTTAGCGACGTCAGGCCGTCCGTGCCGAAAACGGCGGGGTCAACGTCGCCGAGTATGACGATGTCGAACTTCATCCATTCCCCCTCCGAGGAGGGCAGGGCGGTCGCCTCGGTTTCGCCAGGGGCCCTGGCCGCCGACGCGCGCACCTCCGGCCTCACGGGCTGGTTCTCTATCCTGTCGGGCTGGAGCAGGACATACTGCAGGCGCACCGACTGGTCGCGCCCGGAGAAGAGGTTCTTGAGGTAGCGGAACTCCCAGCGCGGACGGCCTTCGATGTAGAGCACCTTGATGCGGTCGTCGGAGACGTTGGCGGGGACAAGCCTCTCGTTGTTGTCCTTGACAAGCTCCCCTTCGACCGGGTCGATGACGACCTTGTAGGAGTGGAATCCGACGGCCTTCGGCTTGTCGCTGAGCTGTATCCTTTCGCGGATGGAGTCGGCCTTGACTTCGACGGTCCTGGTGTCCACGGTTTCCGTGCCGTCCATCAGGCGGACTACGGCGTTCGCGCCGGCCATGCCGTCGAGCTTGAGGTCGACGTCCGCCTTGAACCTGTCGTTGAGATAGACTATGTCGGGGGCCTGCACGTCCATGACGCATGCGTCCTTCGGCGGCTTCGCGGCGCTTCCGAATGCGACAGGGCATACCGGAACCCTGGCGTGCGCGAGCCTTCCAGTGGCGACCGCGGCGGACTCGGACGCGTTGTGCCTGCCGTCGGTCAGGACGAGGATGCCGGCGAGCTGGCCGGAAGGTATGTCCGACATCGCCTTGCCGAGGGCGCCTGAAATGTCGGTGGCCATGATCTCGGCGGGATCACGTGCCGCGGCGGCGTCCTTGGGCTGATCCTTCTTTTCTTCCGCGGCCTTGAGGAGGTCCAGTTCGGAGACGTCCCTTGCGAAGGAGTATGTCTTCAGCCCGTAGTTATCGGAAATGTTTTCAAGAAGGTTTTTCCCGTTGGAGTTCTTCCCTCCGTTGCGCTGCGGGGCGAGAAGTATCTTCGTGGCGAGCTCGTGGCGCTTCATGGAGGCGAGTGTGTCCAGGGCGGCGCGCTCCTTCTCCGGAAGCGCGCCGTAGAAGAAGCTGTCCAGTTCGCCGCCGAGGGCGGACATCTCCTTCTCCATATCCTGCAGGGATTCGACGGCGCGCGCTCCGCCCGAGAGGATATGCTCGTATTCCGGAGGCTTCGCTTCAGGCGCCTTCGCCTGGTCGTCCTTCCTTGGCGGGCGGACCGCGGCCTCGAGCAGCCTGATGCGCTCGTCGAGGCGCGCTAGAGTTTCCGCCTTCACCCTTGCCGCGAGCGCGGCCATCTTCGCCTTCAGGGCGTCGCCCGCTCCGGCCGGAATGTCGTGGGGGGCGGCAAGCTTGTCCGCAAGGGCTGAGACGTCGGAGCGGACGCGCTTGGAGGCGTCGAGGAGGGCTAGCATCTTCTCCGGGCTTGCGTCCGATGGGTTCGGCGCCACGATCCTCATCGAGGCGATCATGTCCGCCTGGGCCGCGGTCTCCTCTACGGCCTTTCTGAAGGCCGCGGAAATCTCCTCGGCCCGGACGGGCCGCTGCGCCTGGAGCAAGGAGAGCGATTCTCCGATGCGGATCTTCGAGGAGGGGTCGAGCCCGGTGTCGGGTATCTGCATCGAGGCGCTCGAGTCCACGAGGACGGCCGCATACCTGTCGATCTTCCGCGAGGTTTCGAAGATGCGTACGGGCTGGCAGAGCGCGAACGCCACAAGTATCACAAGGAGGGCGCGCAGTGCGGCTATTGCCATACCGGGACGCTTTGGAACAGACTGCCTTTCAAAGACATACAGCAACAGAACCGCCTCGGCTGCGGCCGCGCCGGCGAGAAGGACCGCCCAGACCGGCCAGCTTGTGGCGAAAACGAGGTGCCGCTCCAAAGCGCCGCCCGCCGAGAGAAGCATCGCGAACGAGAGGAGCGTCCTCACCATCGGAGGGAGGACAGCCGCTGCGCCGGACATCCTCCATTTGCGCAGGCGTATCCAGGCCCAGAGGAACAATGCGGCCATGAGCCACAGGGCGGGCTCGGGAAGTCCCGCGGGAAGGACCGCCGCGCCGGACGCTATGCTCCCGGTCGGCGAGGCGGGGCTGCGGAGAGGGTTCGGCGAGCTCTTGGAATCGGTGAAGTCGACCTTCTCGGACTTCATGATGCGTCGGTTGGCGGCGATCCATCTCGCAAGCGCGATCTCGGCTATCAGGGCGCCGAGCGCGAGCGCCATGAGTATCTTCCATATCTCCTGGCCGGGCGCGCCGCCGGTTGCCGCGCTGACAAGCTCCTCGTAGGTCGCGGGCGGGAAGATGTCGATCCATCCGCGGAGAGTGAGCAGTTCGTCGTCGGAAAGCCTGCTGAGGCAGCTCTCCTCGGGATTTGAAAGCACGACGAACGGAAGTTCGGGTATCGGCTGGCCGTCCGCGCCCTTGGGCGGATCCTGGATGGCCGAGGTCATTATCCTGTAGAGGCCCGGCCAGCGTGTCTCGGAGCACCTGAAGAGGCGGTGCCCGTCGGTCCTGGCCATGGTCGCCTTGCCGGGCAGGCCGGAAGGGGTCGCCACGGGCAGCTCGGCGGGCAGGCCGGCCGCCTCCGCCTTCGTTGAGACGGAGTCCGGAACGGGCGTCGGCGTCTTGCCGTCCACGATGTCGAAGATCATCTCGACCCCGGGCCTGATGTTCGAGTCGACCGACGCCGGGGACGCGAGGTAGTAGACGAGCTCGTGCAGCAACGGCACGAACATCTTCAGGGACGGCATAGTGCTGTCGGCCCTGTCCATTGAGAACGAGGTCATCGCCACAATTCCGCGGCCGAACCTGCGCTCGACGAGGAATGGGTCCCCGCTGTCGAGCGTGGCGCCGACTGACGCCGCCGCGTCCGCCTTGTCGGGCTTGAGCTGCCAGTAGGACTTGATCATGGCGAGCGGGGCGTCGGAGCGGGACGCCTCCGAGCATAGCCTCAGCGCCGGATGAGTGAATGTCTTGAGCGCGAAGTGCGCCGGGGCTTCGTTCATGTTCCTCCGGCTCTCGAACGAGGCCGGCAGGAACCTTTCGCCGGAGGCGGCGCGGATAGCGTTGAAGACGGCGGGCTCGGTGCGGTCGCCGGGGACCACGAGCAGTCCGCCGCCTGCGGCGACCCTGTCGATCAGCTTCTGCCACAGCTTGTTAGGCATGCGCGGCGGATTGGCGACTATCACTACGGGATATTTTCCGAGATCCGTCATGTATGCGGCGTCCACTCCGACCACTTCCGGCTTTGCGGGGAATCCGGTTCCTGGCGCGTTCGCCGCGGTAGGCGCCGGCTCGAGGGCCAGGCGGATGAACTCCGCCGAGCTCTCGAACGCCCGCTTTGACGGGGTTCCGTTTATGATCAGGACGGGGATATTGTCGTTTATGTCGAGGACTCTGGAAAGCGAATTGTCCGACGGGAGATCGTCGTCGCAGGTAACGGAGCATGTGAGCACAGAGCGTCCGGCCTTGGGGAACCTGTGGACGAAAGTCACCGTCTCGGAGGTTCCCGGCTGAAGCTCCTTGAGCATAGTGTCCCGCGCCGCCTGCTCGCCGTTGACCGAAAGCGTAACGGCGGCCGGCTGGATCGTGCCGTCCCCGCCGTTGAAGATGCGCGCCTCTATCTTGACCGGCTGGCCGACTCCCGTCGCGGTCTTCGGGAGCGATATTTCCGCGACCGCGGCGTTCCTGAAGCGGTCGGGCGCGGGGAACCTTCTGACAATGACCTTGGTCTTCTGCGACGGCGAATTCAGGCTCTGCGCCAGGTAGGTCCAGCGGGGCTGGCTCTTCACGTCCCAGCCTATGCTCTGGCGGTCGGTGAATACTACGATACGCTTGACAGGGTTGCGCGCCTGACCAAGCATCGCGGCCGCGGCGTTCAGCGATTCGAGAACCCCGAACGATCCGCCGACCGGCTGCAGGTCCTTGTTCTCCAGAATCTTAAGTATTTCCTTGTGGTCCGCGCTCGTGAAGGGCATCAGCGGCGAAGGGACCGGGCCCGCCAGGACGATGCCGGCCGTGTCGCCGGCGCCGCAGCTGCGGACTATCTTTGCCGCCTCCTCCTTGGCGCGGTCGAAGTTGGAACGGCCGTCCTCGGATATCCGCATGGACTCCGAGCCGTCTAGTACGACGACGATGTCGCGGTCGCCGCCGCCGGCGAACCACGAACTTCCCTGGAGCTGCCGCTCGAACGCGGCGGCAATCGCCGCTACGGCGCAAGATGCGACCGCGACTGTAAGGAGCATCCTCCTGGTCCGCGAGGACTTCCACACGGCCGCCGCCGCGCCGGCGAGGACCGCCGAAAGGATGAACAGCGGCAGGACGAGCGCCCAGCCGAGCGAAGGCTGGCTCGGAAGGAACGGGCGAGCCATCGCCAGGACCAGCGCCGCTACAGCCAGGCAGCGAAGCGCCAGCAGCAGCATCTCCTCGACGATAAGCCGGCGCCGCTGGGTCTCGAACGAGGCGGCCAGGAAGCGCATCGCGCCCCAGGCGATCGGGCGCGCCTTGCTGCGGTTCAGCAGGTGGATCAGCAGCGGAACCGCCAGAAGCGCAAGACCGACCAGCATTGGAAATTCGAGGAACGTCATTTCGCCCTTCTCATCCTTGCGGACAGATAGTCGAGGAGTGCCATGTCGAAGTCCCTCCGCGTGTTCATGGGGACATATTCGATCCGCATTTCGCCGGCGCCCTTGCGGACCTGCTCGACGAACCTGCGGACCTCGTCCAGGTAGGCTGCGCGTATCGCGCGCGGATCCAGCTCCAGCCTGTTTCCGTCGACCTCAAGATCCTCGAACATGCTCCACTTGTCGAACGGGAAGTCAAGTTCCTCGTCAGCCATGACGTGAAGGAGAACCACTTCATGCTTGCGGAAGCGGAAATGGTGGAGGGCGTTGAGGATCAGCGACGGATCGTCGAAAAGGTCGGAGATTATGATGACCAGGCCGCGCCGCTTGATCCGCTCCGCGATGTCGTGCAGGATCGGCGCCATCGACGTCTCGCCGCCGGGGAGGGTGTTGTTCAACTCCTCCAGGAGCACGCGCAGATGGCTGACGCGCCCCCTCGACGGCAGGTAGCGCCTCACCGACGTGTCGAAGGTCACGAGCCCGACCGCGTCCTGCTGGTGGATCATCAGGTGGAGGAGCGACGCCGCGAGGAAGCGGCCGTAGTCGAACTTGCTGAGCCTCCTTCCGCGCCTGACCGACGCGGCGCCCCCGGTGTATGCCATCGAGCCCGACGCGTCAAGAAGTATGGTGGCGCGGAGGTTCGTCTCCTCCATGTACTGCTTCACATAGTAGCGGTCCGACTTCCCGTAGACGCGCCAGTCTATGGAGCCTATGTCGTCGCCCTGGCAGTATTCCCGGTGCTCCGCGAACTCAACCGAGAAGCCGCGGAACGGACTCTTGTGGTGCCCCGTCACAAAGCCTTCCATCACGCCGTAGGCGCGGAAGTCGAGGCGGTGTATCTTCGCAAGCGCCTCCGGATCAAGGAGCCACATGTAGGGGGGGAGATTCTTTGCCTCGAAAAGAGAGTCCATGGCTCGTTATTGGTTATTGGTCATTGGTTTGCGGCGGGCGACAGCCGCGCACGGGATCGGAGTAGTCGTCCGCGGCCAAGAATAACCGCGCACAGCAACCATTTGTCACCTTTCACATTTCGGCCTCACCCTTTCCCCGGCAGTATGTCTTCGCGCCTGGGCTTTACGGTCTCCAGCAGCCTTCCGATCACCTTGTCTGGCGTTATGCCCGCGGCCTCGGCGTTGAAGGTGGTCACCAGGCGGTGCCTGAGGATCGGCAGCGCCATCTCGCGGACGTCCTCGGTTATGGCGTGGTATCGGCCGCGGAGTATTGCGCGCGCCTTCGCGGCGAGCATGAGGTTGATGGAGGCCCTGGGGCCGGCGCCCCACTGGACAAGCTCCCTGATGAATTCGGGGGCCCTGGGATCGTTGGGCCTGGTGGCGCGGACGATCTCCCTGGCGTGCTCGAAGACGTGGTCCGCGGCCGGTACGCGGCGCACCACTGCCTGCAGGCGGATGATGTCCTCGGCGTGGAGGACCGGCGTGACTATGCCGCTGAACTGCCCGCTCACCTGCTTCATGATCCTCATCTCCTCCTCCTCGGTCGGGTAGTCGACGTGGATCATGAATATGAAGCGGTCGAGCTGCGCCTCCGGGAGCGGATATGTGCCTTCCTGTTCGATGGGGTTCTGGGTCGCGAGCACGAAGAAAGGGTCCGGAAGCTGGTAGTCGCGCTCCCCTACAGTCACAATCCTTTCCTGCATCGCCTCGAGAAGCGCGGCCTGCGTCTTCGGCGGCGTGCGGTTGATCTCGTCCGCCAGTATCATGTTGGCGAAGACCGGGCCGTGCACGAAGCGGAAGACGCGCTTGCCGGTGGTGCGGTCCTCCTCCAGGACGTCCGTCCCGGTGATGTCCGACGGCATCAGGTCGGGCGTGAACTGGATTCGCTTGAAGCTCAGGGAGACGGCCCTGGAGATGGTGCTCACGAGCAGCGTCTTCGCAAGGCCCGGCACGCCGACGAGCAGGGCGTGGCCCCTGCAGAACACCGCCACCAGAACCTGCTCAACGACGCTTGTCTGCCCTACTATCACCTGGGCGATCTGCGACTTCATAGTCTGGTATGCGGCGTGAAGGCTTTCGACAGCCTTCAAGTCGTCGCCGTCTGGGACGATCGGTCCGGAACTGATCTTTTCCTCGGACATTTATGGCCTCCTTTTTTTCATATAAGTCGGACAAGTCGGGCATAGGGCCTATTTCAAAAGTCTGCAATTGGCGGTGTTCAGGTGTCAGTGTTCAGGTGTCGGCAGGACGAAACGCTGCTATTTCTTGTTTTTTCTGAGTTTACTGAAACCTGAAACCCGAAACCGGGGATAAAAAACTTAGTTCTATTATCACCTCCACTGTATGCGCTCACTCCGGCTCCCCGCCTCCGAAGACGTCGATCACGTTCATCGCGGTTCTCATGACTCCGGTCTGCCCCTTGGAGATGGTGGCCTGGCCGCCCAGGCGGTTGCGGAGGAGGACGCTTCCCTCCTCCACCTTTACCGTGGCTACGCTGTCAGATGCCGCGGCGGAGTCTCCGTCCCCGCGGACCCCTATCTGAAGCGGGTGCAGGAATCTGATGGCGCCGGAATCCTTCTTGCCGTCGGCGCCGGTTCCGGCCGTCTCATCATGCTTCCGACGGACTGCCGCGCCGCTACGGCTTTCGACGCTGAACTTAGTGCCTACAACAGTGATTTCGCCGGCCGGGGTGAGCACCTTGAAGACGCGGCCGGCCCTCTGCTTCGCCACGTCGCACACTATGGTCCCGTTGGAAAGCTGCAGTATCCTGCCCTTAAGTCCGCCGGAGATGAAGGCCATGAGGCTGTCGCGGTGTATGACTATTTCCGTGCCGTCGCCGAATACGGCGCGGCTGGTCTCCTTGGCAGTGAGCAATGTGCGGGCCGGGGCCTTGCTACCTGACGAAAGGCTTGTGCCGTCCGGCAGGACCAGCGATCCATCGGCTATCATCGCTTCAGGAACGATGTAGAAAAGCAGCGCGGCAAGGCCTGCGACAAGCAGGACTGCCGCAGCGGCCGCGAACTTCACGGGCCGGGATGGCCGCTGGAACATCCTGGAGAGCAACGTCTTGCGTGGTTTGTGAAGAGCGTCCAGGCGGGAGATGACTGATCCGTCGACCTGCTCTTCGCCCTTGAATATGCACTCGAAGAACTCAAGGCACGGCTCGCAGGATGACAGGTGCCTGGGCATCTCCCAGAACTCGCCCCAGCCCTTCCGCTCCAAGGCCATCTTCCTCAGCTCGTCCAGGGAGTAGTGGCCTTCGGACGGGTCGGGCAGGATACTGCCCTTTGCGAGCAGCCTGCGAACCTCGGGCGGGAGCTCGGCGGCCTGGCCGGGAGGCGGAATTCCGGCAGATTCCTCCGCCTGACCTCCTCTAAAACCTTCTTTGATTGGATCGGGCACTGGCGCCTCCGCAACGCTTGTCCATTTGTCATATTTAGCGTGGCGGCGCGGAGTTTCGTGCAGTCCTGGCGTGAGAAATATTATTTTTTCAGGATGGCCCTCAGCTTGAGGACGGCGCGGTGGATTGTCGGGCCGATGCTGTTCAACGGGATTCCGGTTATCTCGGCGATTTCGCGGTAGCTGCGCTCCTGAAGGAAGAACAGCCGTATGCAGGTCTGCTCCTTTTTCGAGAGGGATTCGATGGCGAGCTCGACGTCTTTCGGCGACGGAGACTCCTCGGCCGCGTCCTGGCCCGACTCGTCGGCCACCTCGGGCATGTCGCCGGATGCCGTCCTCGAATACGGATCGGAGCCCATCTTGCGCATCATGTCGACACTGCGGTTGCGGACAAGCGTGTGCAGGAGCGGAAGTATCTCCCCCCTCTCGATGCAGGAGTTGAGGAGGCGCATGTCGTTGTCCAGTATGTTCTTCCAGGCCGCCGCCACCGCGTCCTCCGCGTCCTGGTGCGAGGCGTGCCTGCCGTGCCTGAGGAATGTGTTCCGGGCCAGCGAAAAGAGAAGCCCCGTGTATGTTTTGACAAGATCCGACCAGGCGTCATGGTCGCCGGACGCAAGGCGGCGGAGCAGCTCGCGGTTCCGGATCCTGTCACGGCCCGACGGCGGCCCGGCAGCGTCCTTGTGTTTCATATTTGAAGGCATGAGGCGGCATATGGTATCCGGCTAAGGCAGTCCGTTTCCGGATGTTTTTCCGAACCATCAAAAACTTACGATTAACCTACCGTATCGTGTTTAAAACGCAAAAACATCCGCAATATTATGGGGATTATTGACGCCGCTCAGAGGTCCGAGCATGAAGATTTCGCCTTCCATGCATCTGTGCTACTGCTTCAACAACTTCCGGGAGATGAACGACTTCACGGACGGCTCCGGCGCGCTTGCGAGAATCGCGGAACTCCGCCGCCTGCTCGAAATTCCGCCCGAGGAAAAGTTCGCCGTCGGCCTCTGGATAAACGCGGAGCTCCTGCGGAAGTTCGAGGAACCGACGGCCGTTGCGGAACTCAAAAGCATCCTCGACGGGGAGAACCTCTACGTCTTCACGTTCAACATCTTCCCCTACGGCCAGTTCCACGGCACGCGCGTCAAGAAGAACGTCTATCTGCCGGACTGGACTTCGCAGGAGAGGCTGGACTACACATGCCGCGCGGCGTCGTTCCTCGCGAAGCTGATGCCGGAAGGCATGGCCGGCAGCCTCAGCACCCTTCCCGGCTCCTACGGCATCCCAAGCCCGGACGGGCTGGCGATGGCGGCGATTAGGAAAAACCTGCTTTCGGCGGCGGAACACATGGAGCGGATCTATGAGTACGAGGGCCGCGACATCGTCCTTGCGGTCGAGCCTGAGCCGGACTGCCTCTGGAGCTCGGCTGCGGAATTCGCGGATTTATGGCGGGGCGAACTTGCCTCCGCCGCCGCGGCGAAAAGACATATCGGCATCTGCTACGACGCGTCGCACCACGAGCTCGCCCCCGGTCCTGCAGGATCCGGATTGGAGAAGTGCCTCAGGATGGGGATGAGGATCGGAAAGATCCATCTCAGCGCCGCGCTCGGAGCTCCGGATATCGCATCGAAGGACGAGCTTGCGGAATTCGCGGACGAGGTATATCTTCACCAGACGAAGGTCTTCGCCGCCGACGGGACTGTCTCGGGGTTCCCCGACCTTCCCGACGCAGTCTCATCGGCCGACAGGCGCCTCCCGTGGAAGATACACTACCATCTGCCGATTTTCGGCGGCGGACTTCCCGGCGGGCTCAGGACGGAAAAGGCGGAACTGCTTTATGTCCTGGAGCTTCTGAAGAGCCCGCTGAAGTTCTGCTCCAACATCGAAATTGAGACATACACCTATTCGGTCCTGCCGCCGGAGCTTCGCGGCGCCGGCGTCGAGGAGTTCATGGCGAAGGAATACCGGTTCGTGCTCGATTATTTTGCCGATGGGAAATAATTGATTGAACAGGAAGCGGATAAGGAATCAAATCTGGATATGAGCAGTGTTGCCATGCCATTGAAATCAATGTGGGGCGCGGCGTTCGCGCTCATGCTGCTCTTCTGCTCGGCGGCGCCGTGCGGCGCCGAAGTTTCGGAAAAGGGCGTAAAGCTCGAGGACGAGGACCAGCACTGGGCGAGGATCATCGAGTCCAGGTCGAAGGGGGTCAAGGACTATCTGAGCCAGCTCGCGCTTTACGAGAGCCTGGCGGGCAGCGAATGCTCGGAGCTCGACAAGATCCGCGCTGAAACGGAGACGAGGATACACGAGATCCGCCTCGTGTTCATGAACAACATCTCCAATCCATACCATTTCAGGCTGATGCGCAGGGAATACCGGAGGAACATATCCCGCTTCGAGAAACAGATCGTCCGCGTGGAGAATCTGAAGAAGATCAATGAGACCTATCTCAGGCTGACCAACGACATGCTGGCCGACATAAGGCCTCTTGAGCAGAAGCGTCTCGGCGGGCAGAACAGCGGTTCGCTGAAATCCATGGAGGAATCCCTGGGCAGGATATCCGGGATACTGGAGAGGATTGGAGGGCGCATGGACGAGGCGCTGGAGCCCGCTCATGCCCTCTCCGAGCAGATACAAGGCCAGATAAGCGATTTGAACAAGGGGGTTCCCGGCCTGATAGACGAGTATTTCCTCAACAGGGACAAGAGGTTCTCCTCCACCCCATGGGGCATGATCCTGAACAGCCTCATGATCTGGAAGGGCAGGACGGGCAGGGCCGTAGCGGAGCATATCCCGAATTCCCCCGACGACCTGCTGGTGCTCCTGGCGCTGCTGGCGTTCGCCGGCCTGCCGATGATGCTTGCGGGAAGGATCCTCGGCCGGCGTCTCTGCGACCGCTACAGCGCCCCGCCCGAGGCGAGAAGGCTTCTTCGACGGGCGCTATGGTTCGGCACCGCCGCGGCGGTGCTTTACATATACGACATCTTCCTTATCTTTCCGGAGAACATCGTAACCACGCGCCTAAGCCTTCTGCTCGCGCTTTTCGCCATCGCGGATCTAGGCTGGGCTCTGAGCTGGATGCGCTGCGGGGCCTGCGCCCGGTTCAATCCGCCCGCAATGCCTATCCTGTGGATATTGGCGATCAATTTCTTCTTCCAGACCTTGGACGTGCCCGTGGTTGTGAACTTCATATTATGGCCTCTCACCGTCCTGGCATTTGCCGAGCCCATGCGGCGGATCAAGAACATGGAGCTTCCGTCCTTTGAGAAGTCCGTGGCGGCGCTTTCGTTCTGGGGCGCCTTCGCGGTCGCGGCCCTGTCGCTGGCCGGATACCATGTCCTCTCGGTGCTGCTTGTCCTGGCATTCCTGATGTTCTCGACCGGGCTCCAGCTGGCGTCGAACATGGGCTACTACTCCAGCAAGCTTATAATAGAGATACAGAAGACCGTAAGAAGCGACATGCTCAAGATCGTCATCCTCGGTCTGGGCGTGCCGGTGATTTGGACGGGCATCCTCTTCCTGACGGCCTACTGGTTCGCGGACCAGCTGATAGAGCCGCTGGCCCTCCTTCAGTTCCTGGGCGTCGGGATAAGCGTCTTCGGAGTGGAGCTGAACGTGCTGAAGCTGCTCTCGGGAATCTTCCTGTTCGTAAATATTCAGTAAACTACGTATAAATTTAGCCTGCCAAAGTAATTTTTCA
>CAZWRV010000030.1:0-64251 GCA_964636325.1 uncultured Victivallaceae bacterium
GCTCTGCGAATATCGCAGTTCTGTCGATCAGAAACTCGATGGAGGGCGAAGCCGTGCTGAGCCGCGGTTGAGCTTGGCTCAACCCTCCGGAAGACGACAAAGATAACGACAAAGATGGGCGAGTTTCAGAGGAATGCCAATCTGCGAACCTCGCAGTTTTGTCGGGGTGAAACTTAATCGGCGTCGGGATCGGTATCGGAATCGGGGTCGAAAAGGCAAAGCTCGATAGCGATACCGATACCGACAGCGACCCCGATTAACAGGGAAGTTTCAGGGGATCGGGTCGATGTCCCACCTGAAGGGGAGGCCTGTGCAGTCGAGGCCGGCGCCGAGTAAGCGTGGGAGAGGCTTTTCCGGCTTCTGGATCCAGGAGCGGTTGTTGCCCTTTTCGCCCTTGCCGCCGCCGGGATACTTGTCCTCGCCGTCCAGATCGATGAACAGAGCCCTGGTCAGTATCTCGGATCTCGTGCCAGTCTCGCTGAAGGTTGTCGATGAGCCTAAGGAGCCGCCCGCATAGCTGTCGTTTCCGGCGAAGTCGACGAACAGGGCGACGCTGTTGTTGAGGGCCTGGCCGCATGCGGAGGCACCCTCGTATCGGTCGTCCCCGCCCTCCTCGACGAACAAACTTACGGAGAAGTCGTGAGCCGCGGCGACGTTGACGCAGTTGGTGGAGGTGTAGAGATCGTTGCCGCCGCCGTCGCAGAGGTAGCTGATGCCGAAGTGCGCGGTGGCGGACTGCCCGTACCAGACAGAACGGTAGCTGTCGTTTCCGGCGCGGTCGTCAAGTATCCCTATCCCGTACCAGTAACCGACGGCCTGGGAGAAGACTCCTCCGAAATATGCGTCGTTCCCTGCTGCGTCCAGGAGCATGCCGACTCCGCCTGCGCCCGATTCGTTGTCGAGGTAGTCGCGTCGCTCGCCCGATGCGGCGCCCTGGGCCATGCTGCAGTTGTGCTCCTTGGACTGTGCGCTGGGGTATCGGATGTCGGTGTCGTCGGCGGTATATCTGTCGTCGCCTTCGAAGTCCGCCAGCAGGCCCGCGCCGAGCGTGAGGGCGCTGCCCTGGGCGTAGCAGTATGCATGGTAGCTGTCGTTCCCTGACTTGTCGATCAGGATTCCGACCCCGAAACAGCCGAAGCCCTGCGCTGAGGCGAGCGAGTCGTAGGAGTCGTCGCCGGCGCCGTCGTAAAGGATGCCCATGCCCATGAAGCCGCAGCCCTGGCTATAGCCTCCGTCCGCCCTGTAGGAGTCGTTGCCAGCGAGATCCTCTAGGATGCCCCAGCCGAGCATGCCGGAACCGAAGGAGCCCCCCTGCCCCTTCATCTCATATTTGTCGCTTCCGCCCAAGTCTATGATTATTCCGATCGGATATTTTTCTCCGTCGGACGCGCCGCCGCAATCGTATACGTCGTCGCCGGAACTGTCTATCGTCAGGAGGTAGTGAAGGCCGGGCTGGTAGATGTTTGCGGCGCCGCCGGACAGGAAGATGCGTCCGAACTTGGTGTCGCAGGCGAACTCGTATTTTTCCAGTATCTGCTCCTTGCCGAGTTCGGCGGCCGCGGCGTCCGTGACGGCGGCCAGGTCCTCTCCGGCCACCAGGAAAGCCTGCAGGTCGATCTTGGAGACAATGTCGGCCTGGTCCAGCGACTCCCTGCAGATCACCGCCGAATTCAGGTTCTCCTCCTCCTTCTTCTGCTCCTCCTGGCTGGCGGAAATGCTCTTCAGATCCTTCTCGACGGCGTCATAAAGCGCCCTGCGCTCGGCCTGCGTGAGGCGGCGGAGTGCGCTCTCTCTCCATTTGACGGCCTCCGCCGCGGCGAAGACGATGGCCGCCGCCCATCTCTGAACCTTCTGCGGGACGACCGAGTAGTCCGGCACTTTCGCATCCGGGTCAAGTGCGAGAATCGCAGCCTTAAGGGAGTCCGCCTTTTCGGCCTTGCCTTTGCATATCGACAGCGGCGCAGGATCGATCAGGTCGCGCGCCGACGAGAGGTTGATGAAGGACGCAGCCTCCTGGAATGTCTTATGCGTGGCGCCCTTGGCGGCGAGGATGTTGCCGCGCATGTGCCTTTCCCAGAACGGTATCCGCAGAGGATGGCAGAACCACCTGTCGAAGATCGGCGACTTGAAGAGCGTCGGATCCGCGCAGACCATCGCCTCCGGATCGACGCGGAAACCGCCGCGCGAGGTCGCGATCAGCCCGAGCGCATGGTCGAGCGCGTCGGACTGAGGCTCCGCCGCATCCTCGGCAAAAGCCCCCGGCATAATCGACAGCATCAGGAGCGCAGCCGCAGCCATCACTTTAATGTCAACCATCATATAATCCTTTCATTTAAAATGTAGATCGCTCTGACAGCTATGCATAGAACAGTTCTAGGCCTCCTTGCTCAAGCAGCCCCTGGCTGCAAAAGCGAACGCAAGGCCGAACCATAATCCGATCAGCGCCCCCGCGAACACGTCAGAAGGGTAATGTGCAAGAATGTAAACCCTCGAGAAGGCGACAAGCGCTGTGCCGGCGAACGCTGGAACCGCAAGCGGCGCGGACACGAAGGCGACACCGGCCGCGGCGCCGAAGGAAGTCGCCGTGTGCGCCGACGGAAAGCTCTGGAAATCGCTCTTGAAAGAAGGCCCGTGGAACTTGTCCGGAAGCCTGTCCTCAATCCTCGCCTTCGGACGCGGCCTTCCAGTCGAAAAGCGGACCGCGTTGTCAAAAAGCCCGGCCGCGGAGGCGGCAAGCAGCCCCGAAAGTCCGGCCAGCACAATCCGCCGCCGTCCGAAATATTTTCCGGCGGCAAAGACAACCGCACACCCCGCCGCGACCCCGCCGAACCCGCCGTATCTGCTGACCATCTTCATCAGATCATACGTCTGCCGGCTCTCCTTCTTGCAGTCCTTGAACCCGTCCGAAAGGCCGACATCCCAGGGGAAAAGCAGGTTTGCGCCAACTATGGCGGCAAGAGGCAGGACAACGAAAAATAAAATCTTCCGTCTCGAGACAATGCCAGCCGACAACTTCAGGAGATCAAGCAAGTCCGCCTTCAGTTCAAGCAAAAATGAACTCATCCACTTTCCCCGTTTCTCCAATTCATTATTGAGGGACATGGCATTAAGGTATCTTGCTTGGCAAGTCGTTGCAATGCATTCTGCAAAATATACGGGCAATAACTTGCCTGAATTATTCACACTGAAGGAGTATAATCCCACGGGGGGCGGATGAATGGGCGATTGTATGGTTGCGGAATGGATGGATTGAGTTACATTTCGTAAATGGATTTCATCCACGGCTTGACGTATGAAGAGATAATGATTGTGGAAGGGACTTGAACCTTTATGGGATGAGCTGCAGCCGGATATAAGCGACGAAGTGCCGTTCGTAAATCATAATCGTAAGCCGGGCCGGAACGAGCCGTGCCCCTGCGGAAGCGGGAAAAAATACAAGAAGTGCTGCCTGAAATAAATGACGGGATGATAAGAGGCGAATACTCGCACAAGTTGGGATCGCTGAAACCGCCTTCAATTTTGCAGCAAACGAAGTAGATATGGCAACTGCGGCCATTTGGTTAAGTATCAGAGGTCTTATGCAATATATTCCGCTAGGCAGATCCGGCGTCCAGATTTCGCGTCTGAGCATGGGCTGCGGGCGTCTCCCGGAGAACGACGACGAGTCTACGGAGCTCATCCATCGTGCGGTGGCCGCCGGGATAAACTTCTTCGAGACTGCGACATTCTACTGCAACAACCGCTGCCTTGAAAAGACTGGCATGGGGTTGAAGGGGCTCCGCGACAAGGTGATGGTCCAGGTGAAGGTGGGAACCGGATGGGACGCGACTGCGGACAGCTTCCGCAAGGAGATGGAAATCCAGTTCCAGCGCCTGCAGATCGACCGGGCTGACTTCTTCCAGTTCGGCTGGCTCGCCTGGGAGCGCATGCCGGTCGTATTCAAGAAAGGCGGTCCGCTCGAAGGCGTCCGCAAGTTCATGGACGAAGGATTGATCAAGCACATCGGGTTCACCGGGCACGACACACCGGACAATTTCATTAAGATTCTGGAGACCGGCGTATTCGAGAGCATGACCGTATCATACAACCTCTTGAGCCGCGCCTATGAAAAGACGATCGCCCGGGCTCATGAGCTGGGGGTCGGCGTGATCGTCATGAATCCCGTCGGCGGCGGCATGCTTGGCAATCCGAGCGCCACATTGCGCAAGCTCATACCCGGTTCGGCGACAACCGCGGCCGCAGCCTTGCGATTCGTCCTCGCCAATCCGGGCGTGTGCACGGCGAATTCAGGCATGAGCAGCATCTCCCAGCTGGAAGAAAACCTGGTTGTCGCCGAGACGGCCTCCGAGCTCAGCGCGGCGGAACTCGAGCAGATGCGGAAGATTATGGATGAATGCAAGGCCTTGGGCGACGCTTTCTGCACCGGATGCAAATACTGCATGCCCTGCCCCAACGGCGTGGACATCCCGGCGAACTTCAACCTCCATAACTATTATAAGATATATGGATTTGAGGACTGGGCGCGGGGCCAGTATGCGGGGATGAAGGAGGAATGCCGCGCCGACAAGTGTAACGATTGCGCGCAGTGCGAAACCAAATGCCCGCAGAAAATACCCATCCGGCAACAGCTCAAACAGGTTTCCGGGCTGTTCGGCAAGCCGGAGTAGCCTGATTACATGTGGCTGTCATCTGCGGAAATCGCAGTTATTTCGATGAGAAACTCCACGGAGGGCGAAGCCGTGCTGAGCCGCGGTTGAGCTCGGCTCAACCCTCCGGAAGACGACAAAGCCGGCGACAAAACTAACGACAAAGATGTTCACGTTGCAGAGGAGCTTTGCATGAAACTAGAATGTGACGGCAAGAGCGGCATCCGCGTATTGATACCCGGATGGACAGGCTTCCACCTGGAAGGCCTGCGCCCGGCGTTATGCGTCGACGGGAACAGGATTGCCTGCGATGAAAATGCGGAAGTCAAACGCCGTTCGGACAGATTCGCCGTCACATGGAAACTTGGCCCATGCAGTCTAGAGATGCGTGCGGAAGGCCAAGTCGGCGGCGGCACGGTAGTCACTTCCACCCTTATGAACACCGGCGATAGCGAACTCCGCCTGGATGACGTAGCGTTATTGCAGGCTGACTGCTCGTTATCAAGGCCGACGTTTGGAACCGACCATTCCCGTGTCCGTATACTTGAGCAAGGCAACTACTGGGGGCGTGTTCGGCCGTTGACGCATTCCTCCGCGGTGACTAGCTCCCTCGACGCCGCGGAACCGGGCGGAGCGCCGGCCCGGCAGGAGCGCGCCTCGGACCTTGTCTCCGTCGTGTATGACCAGGACAGCCGACAGGCTCTGCTTGTCGGATTCCTGGCAAGCGAACGTTGGCTTGGCCGCATCCTGGCGAACACCGGCCTGGACGGCTCGGTTTCCACATGGCGCATCGGTTTCGACGCAGGAGAACTGCTTGTCGAACCGAATGAAAGGCTTGAACTGGAGCCCATAATTTTTCTGTCCGGATCGGATCCGTGGCGCCTGTTGATTCAATATGCCGAACAAGCGGCCTTGAGGCACAGGCCCTGCATGCCTGTAGGACAAGTGGTCTCATGGTGCAGCTGGTATCCATACCGCCTGGGAGTGACCGAGGAACGAATCCTGGCGGAAGCGCGGATCGCCGCCCGGCGGCTGAAACCCCTCGGGCTGAAAATAATCGAAGTGGATCTCGGATGGGAAGAGCGGAACCTGCCATGCTCGTTCACTGAAAACGAACGTTTCCCACATGGTCTGAAATGGCTTTCCGAGCGGCTCCAGGAATTTGGTTTTGAACTGGGGGCATGGAAGGCACCCTACACGATTTCCGAGTTCGACCCACTGGTGAAAGAGCATCCTGAATGGCTGGTTTCCGACGAGACGGGGAGCCCTCTGGCGTATTGGGAATGGTTCTGGAAGCCGCACGGAAAAGTTCATATCCTGGATCTGACGCATCCGGGTGCCCTTCAATGGCTGCGGGAAAAAGTGCAGAGCCTGACCGACCGCGGCGTACGCTACTTGAAGTTCGACTTCATCGGCTGCGCGGCGGATGGAAAGGCCAAGCGACGGCACAATCCCCGCATCGTAATGGGGGCCGGCACTGAGGCGGCGCGCAAGGCTGCAAGCCTGATCCGGGAAGCGGCGCCGGAAGCGCTGATCCTCAATTGTGGCGGACCGGAAATGCCGGGCACGGGCCACTGGCCACTGCTTTACGCATGCAACGACACCGGGAACTCAGGTTTCATCGGCCATGGGACGCAGTCTCTCAATTATGAAGCCGTGGCCTGCCATCTCTTCAAGAACCGCCGCTGGGGGCTCATCCAGCCTTCCTGCCTAGTGGTCGGCCTTCCCGGAACTGTAGAAGATGCCCGGCTGAGGGCGACAATCGCATTCCTTGCCGGAGGGCAGATCGACATATCAGACACTCTGACCACGCTACCGGAGGAGCGCTGGCAGATCCTGACCGCGACGCTGCCGCCCGCGCCCGCCAGCGCCAGGCCGGTAGACTTGTTTGAGCCACTGGCCATGGTCCACTTCGACTACGAAGGCACATGCCGCGGACAGCAGGGGCAGGCCCAGATCTTGCGGGAGCATCCTCCGGCGTCGGTCTGGCATCTGCGCATCAACGCCGGATGGGACGAATGGGATCTTGTCGGAATTTTCTGCTACAGCCCGGGCAGCTCTTCGCCAAAGCCGGAGATATGCCGCTACGTGATTCCTTTGACAAAGCTTGGAATCTCCGAAGCGCTGCCGCTTTGGGGCTACGAGTTCTGGTCAGGGCAATTCCTGGGAAATGTCCCCGGCAAGCGGCACAATGCCGACGCCTACGTCCATCCTGGAGACTATCAGGATCTGAAAGTCGGAGGCACATCTGGCATACTTGATGTGGCATTCTTCGGGCCCTGCGCCAAGCTTATCTGCCTGCGCCGTCCAAAACCCCATCCTTGGGTGCTGGGCACCTCCTTCCACCAGAGCTGCGGCCTGGAACTTGCAGATGTCGCATGGGATCCGGCGGCGCGGCGCCTAAGCGGCGAACTGCGGCGCCCCGAAGGCGAATCGGGAACGATAATTTTCTCTTCTGACGGCCATGTCCCATTAAGAGCCGAGGCGGACGGACGGGAGATACCAGTTCGGCCTGGCGCATCAGGCAGCTATGCCTTGGCGCTCATAGCCGCCCGCTCCCCGCTGGAGTGGGCGGTATTTTTCTCGGAAGACTTATTTGTTTCAAAGACAAAGGAGGAAATGTGAAGATCATAGGCAGCTACAGGCGGAAAATGTCATTGGTTATTCGTTCGGCCCTGTGTCTGATTGCAGCCCTGTCCGTCCATGCGCTGACGGCGACCGAAAATCAGAGGCTTGCCGAGGACGACTTCAGCTACAAGAGTTCGTTCGACGGGGCGGAACCGCTGTTCGTCCATGCCGTCTATCCGGCAGACGCCAAGGATCTGCCGCTGATGGTTGTCCAGCACGGCTACTGGGGCAAGCGGCAGGACGTGCTCTACAGCCAGAAGCGCATCGCCGAACGCGGATATTTCGCCATAGCCCTCGATACGCGCGGCTGGGATAAGGCCGGAGGGAAGCACGACGACGGCGGCGTGGAGATCATGGATATCTACGACGGCATCCAGGAGGCGCTGAAAAAATTCAAAGGAAAGATCAACCCTTCACGAATCTCGATCGTAGGCTACTCCAACGGCGGGGCGAACGTGTTCTTCTCCACAGTGCGCATGCCTTTCATGTTCCGGGCGTCCATGGCGTTCTTCGGAATCCCCGACTACGGGATGTGGTATGAGCTGCAGCAGGGATTCAGGGGCGAGATGAACAAGGCTATCGGCGGCGAACCTAAGGCCTTACCCGACAAATATCTCGCGCGCAACTCGGCGCTGGCCGTCAAAAACATCGGGCAGACGCGCTTCCATATCGTATATGACGAGGAGGAGAAGCTCTGCCCCATCCCTATGGACGACGCCTTCGTGGAGGCGGCAAAGAAGGCCGGCCTGAAAAACGTCTTCGTCCATGTGAGCAAGAAAACCGACAAGAACCGCTGGAACCACGGCTACAACACCAACGGGCATCTTTCCCCGGCCGAGGACATCTTCATGGACGACATCGAAAAATCCAATGCCGCGCCACAGACGATGCCGCCGGAAGGCGAACTCGTGGTCCTAGGCTTCGTGGTCACCCCGAAATTCACATGCGTCCTGGGAAGCGGCGAAGACACGGTCGCGACCATAAAATATGCCTTCAGAGGGGAAGGGGCGGGGCTTGAATTCTCAACTCCAGTCACATCTGTCAAGGATGCCAAAGTCCGTCTAATCATCCCCGCCGACGCCTTCATGGGCGGGGCAGTCGCCATTATAGACGGCAAGGAGGCCGCATCTTCCAAGGCCGGAGAAGACCTGGCCTTCGAAACGTCGGTCACGAAGAAAATCGAAATCAGGCCGATAAAATGAAAAGACTGACGTATTATAAAAAATGGCATTTTTTTTACATGAACTCTTGCATTATAGAACAAAGCCGATAAATTATACGCTCAAAATTAACTGATGAGCAGTTAAAAAACAAAACAAAGGGGAAAAGATGAAGAAGCTCATGCTCCTCACAGCCGTCGCCGTCGCCACCGCCTTCACAGCCGGTATCTACGCCGCCGAGGAAAAGGCCGCCGCCAAGTGCGCATGCGGACAGGAATGCACATGCGAGAAGGAGTGCAAGTGCACAGACAAGGACAAGGAATGCAAGTGCGAGAAGTGCGCTGAGCTCAAGAAGAAGGCCGAGAAGAAGGCTGAATAAGAATCTTCCGATTATCGACATAAAAAGACGACGCCTGCACAAGGCGTCGTCTTTTTTTTTGATCGGCTGCTGATTCACCGCATAGCTTCCAGCGCCTTAATCCCTTATTAAGAACACATGGTGGGATAAATATTCAGTGAAAGGGCGTAGTTCACTGAATATTTACCGGCGGATGCCTATTACCCGCAGGAAAAACTTAGTTCTTCCAAAGGGCGTTGAGAGATTTTACAGTCTCCTCGACTAGGACGTCGCCGGCCTCATGGCCGACCTCGTTGCAGTAGACGCATGCGCTGTAGCCCTGGCCCTCTTCGGCCTCGTCCGTGGGGAGGTAGCATATGTAGTCGTATCCCGCGCAGAGCTGGACGGTGAACGTCTGGACCGCCGGGCTCCGCGCCTGGATCCTTATCCCGAATTCTGAAAAGCATTCGAACGTATTTGTGGCGAAGGCGACATCGCCCACTCTGACGACATGCAGCTCCATGGGATAGGCCGTGTTTTCCTTCTGCTTCTCATAGCGTTCCAGAACCCTTCTGCAGCGCACCATCCTGGAATGGAGGATGGACTCCGACTCAAGATAGCTTTCCGAAACCTTTTTCTTCTCCAGCTCGCGGAGCCCCTTCCTCACCATGTCATATTCCTGCCTGGTCACCTTTCTCGCGGGCAGCCTGACGGTCCTGACCAGATGGCCGGTCTCGGCCGAGCTTCTCATATCCTTCATGGCCGGCGGCAGGGCGTCGGCGAAGGCCGCGCATATCCTGTTTGCGATTTCCTGCCGCGGAGAGAGGCCTTTCAGCTCGAGCATGCGCTTCTCGGCGTTCTTGTTGAAGATGAGGTGGGGCGAGAGATCCCCGGAAGGGGCGCACTGCGGCAGCAGGAAGAGCTTCTTCCCGTATTTATTCCTGAGGCTCTGCCGGACCTCATGCCAGAAGTCCGCGGACATTTCGTTCAAGCACTCTGCCTGCTGGGACGGGCACGCGATGTTTACGACGGCGCCGGTAAGCCGTTTCGCAGTGTCGAAGGTGAAGAGGAAATGGGCGCTGTGGTCCGCATATCCTTCGATCCCCTTGAATTTCGGATCGTTGGTATTGCCGTACATCCTGGCGTTCCTGTGGATGCTCATGCCCGCATGGTCGAAGTGGCCGGGCCTTTTGCTCAGATCGTCGGAATACAGGGCCCTTCTGCTGTGGCATGTCACGGCGTAGCCCATGGCCCAGGCGACATGGCCGGGCCTGCGCCCCTTCCAGCTCTCGGCGGCGGCCTCGGCGACGCGATCCGAGAAGAATTCAGAATATTCGTCCGGAGTCATGACTCCGTCCGGGACGGGCGGATACCATCGTCCCATCATATCCGGGGCGTCATGGGTATGCGTTGCGCTCAGGATCAGCCTGTCCGCCGGGAAATCTTCCGCGAGCTTCGCAAGCTTCCGCCTCACAAGCTCAAGGACATGAAGCGGGACATAGCAGGTGTCGCACGAAACCCAGATGAACGATCCGCCGTCCTTCCCCGAAGAGACCGCGAGCGCGGTGACAGTGAGCGGATCGTTCACCTTCGACGTTATCCGAGAGTGGAACTGCCCGAACAAGTTGACCGTTCTCCCTGGCGTCACATCCCGCGACGCCCAGCCGATTAGAATCTTTTCCATCTTAACACCTTCTGATTACACTCATTTAACGTGAAAATCTACATTATCGTCGCTAATTGAACGCTGCGCGATTGAGAGGACAAGAGTAAAAAATTGCGATTGATGAAACTCCGTTGCTTTTTCGTGCGGCCCTGCGCGCTTCCCGGCCTGCCCCGGAATAAGATCTCAATATGCCGGTCTTCGCCTTGAAAACCGCGTTTGCCGCACTACAATACACACCCCGCGTATGCGGAACCAAAATTTGCAATCATCTCGACATATAAAAAATAGCAACGAAAGGTGGCTGCGATGTTCGGAAACACATTCGGAAGGCTTTTCAGGATTACGTGCTGCGGCGAGTCCTACTCTGGAGGGTTCAGGAAGCACCTCCCCGTTCCGAAGGAGCTCTACGGCGGCCTGATGACCATCGTCGACGGCGTGCCGGCCGGCATTAAGATCACCGCGGAGATGGTCCAGCACGAGCTCGACAAGCGCAAGCCCGGCCAGACGCCGCTAGATTCTCCTAGGAAGGAAATTGACAAAGTCTACATATTCTCCGGTGTCATGGAGGGCGACATAACCTCGGGCGCGCCTGTGGGAATGGTCATCCCCAACGTGGACATCCAGGACGTCCACATCGGCCAGTACCGCAGCTACAAGGACGAGATACGCCCCGGCCACGCCGAATACGGCTATTTCAAGAAATACGGCCGGCATGCGGACTGGGTCGGCGCCGGACGCGCCAGCGGTCGCGAGACCGCAAGCCGCGTCGCCGGCGGGGCCGTAGCCAAGGCCATACTCGACCGCATGGGCATCGACGTGATCGCATACACCGTGGAGTCCAACGGCATCAAGGCGAAGCCCTTGAGCTACGTGGATGCGAAGAAGAACTACAGGAAGAACGATATCAACTGCCCAGACCTGGAGATAGCCCCGAAAATGATCGAGGACGTCCTTAAGATCAAGGATGAAGGCGACACCGCCGCCGGAATCGTCGAGTGCGTCGCAGTCGGAGTCCCCGCCGGCCTCGGCGAACCGGTATTCGACAAGCTCAGCGCCATGCTGGCGCATGGGATATGTTCGATCGGCGCCATCAAGGGAATCGAGTTCGGAGCCGGCTTCGAACATGCCCGGATGAAAGGCTCGCAGTCGAACGACAGGGCATACGTCGAAAAAAAGACCGGGCGCGTCCGGTTCAAGACCAACAATTCCGGAGGCATCCTCGGCGGGATTTCCAACGGGGAGGAGATACGGATCCGCTGCGCCGTCAAAGCGACCCCGACCGTCTCCGTCCCGCAGGAGACAGTCAACGTCGACAAGATGAAGGACGTGATCCTCAAGCCCATCACGCGCAGGGATCCCAGCCTTCTGCCGAGGATATATCCAGTCATCGAGGCCATGGTCCGCTGCGTCCTCGTCGACGCCATCTACATGGCCGAGGCCTACTGGAAGGTCGCCGAAGTCGAGAAGAAATGGCTGAAGATATGATTGGAAAGGCGCTCATGAAGGTCGTAGTCGCATATTCGGGAGGGCTGGACACTTCGGTGATCCTGAGCTGGGTGAAGGAGAAATACAACGCCGAAGTAATCGCTTTCTGCGCGGACATCGGCCAGGAGGAGGAGCTGAAGGGGCTGGACAAGAAGGCCCTGAGGACCGGCGCAAGCAAGTGCTACATCGAGGATTTGCGCGAGGAGTTCGCCAGGGACTTTGTATTCCCCATGATGCAGGCGAACGCGATCTACGAGGGCAGCTACCTGCTCGGGACGTCCATCGCAAGGCCCCTCATCGCCAAGCACCTCATAGAAATCGCCCGCAAGGAGAAGGCGGACGCCATCTGCCACGGCGCGACCGGCAAGGGCAACGACCAGGTCAGGTTCGAGCTGACAGCCTACGCCTTCCAGCCTAACATAAAGATCATCGCCCCATGGAGGATATGGAACTTCAAGGCGCGCTCCGACCTGATCGAGTACGCAAAGAAGCACAAGATCCCGGTGCCGGTGACCGCGTCAAAGCCCTACAGCATGGACAGGAATCTGCTTCACATCAGCTTTGAAGGAGGTATCCTCGAGGATCCTTGGGCCGAGCCGCCGGCCGACCTTGGAGTCCTTACCAGCAGCATCGACAAGACACCCGACAAAGGCGAGTATGTCGAGGTTGCATTTGAAAAGGGGATACCGGTCAAGGTCAACGGCAAGAAGCTCAGCCCCGCGAAGCTCATGACGGAGCTTAACAAAATCGGAGGAAAGCACGGCGTCGGCCGCGTGGACCTCGTAGAGAACCGCTTTGTCGGGATGAAGTCGCGCGGCGTCTACGAGACCCCCGGCGGAACGATACTGCACGTCGCGCACCGCGCCATGGAGAGCATAACGATGGACAGGGAGGTCATGCACCTGCGCGACAGCTGGATCCCGACCTACGCCAGGCTCGTCTACAACGGATTCTGGTTCGCGCCCGAGCGGGAAGTCCTTCAGGCCGCGATCACCGAAGGCCAGAAGTTCGTCACCGGCGAAGTCAGGCTCAAGCTCTTCAAGGGCAGCTGCGTCGTCTGCGGAAGGCGCTCGCCGTTCAGCCTGTACGATCCGAACATCGCGACGTTCGAGAAGGATTCGGTCTACAACCAGGCCGACGCGGAAGGCTTCATAAAGCTCAACGCGCTCCGCCTCAGGGTCAGGGCGAACAGCAGGCAGAAGAAGTATTGATGCGGCAATTCCGCATCAATAAAATTCAGAATACCGAAACCCGAAAGAATGATAAATTCCAAAATCCGGACGTCAAAAAGTTTTGTCCCTTTTTATTTTTGATGTTTTGAAATTGTTTCGAAATTCGTAATTCGGATTTCGAATTTACCCGAGGATATATATGCAGCCCGTCAAAGTTCTTCTCTCCGACAAGGAGATTCCGCGCAGGTGGTACAACATCCAGGCCGATCTTCCGAATCCGCTCCATCCGCCGCTGAACCCCGTGACCGGCAGGCCAGTCGGCCCGGATGATCTGGCGCCTGTCTTTCCGATGAACCTGATCGAGCAGGAGGTGAGCACGGAGCGCTGGATCGACATTCCGGAGCCGGTGCTTGGGAAATACGCACTCTACCGCCCTTCGCCGCTCTACCGGGCCGTGAACTTCGAGAAGGCGCTGGGAACTCCGGCGAAGATCTACTTCAAGAACGAGGGTGTCTCCCCGGCGGGCAGCCACAAGCCGAACTCCGCGCTGCCGCAGGCATACTACAACAAGGTGTTTGGCATAAAGAGGCTGACGACCGAGACTGGCGCAGGACAGTGGGGCAGCGCGCTGAGCCTTGCATGCTGCCTCTTCGGCCTGAAGCTCAAGGTCTACATGGTTCGCATCAGCTTCGAGCACAAGCCCTTCCGAAAGCACATGATGAACATATGGGGCGCCGAGTGCGTGCCCAGCCCCAGCCGCGACACGGAGGCCGGACGGAAAGTCCTGGCCGAGATGCCTGACACCCCCGGCAGCCTCGGGATCGCCATAAGCGAGGCCGTAGAGGACGCCGTCACCTCCAAGGACACGAAATACTCCCTCGGCAGCGTGCTCAACTTCGTCTGCCTGCACCAGACTGTCATCGGCCTCGAGGCGCAGAAGCAGATGAAGAAGATCGGCGAATACCCCGACACGGTGATCGGCTGCGTCGGAGGCGGCTCCAACTTCGCCGGGATATCCTTCCCGTTCGTCCAGGACAAGATAAACGGGAAGAAGGTCGCGGTGATCGGCGCCGAGCCGACCGCGTGCCCGACCATGACCAAGGGGCCCTTCATATACGACTACGGGGACAACTCGAAGATGACCCCGCTGCTGGCCATGCATTCGCTCGGGCACAACTTCATACCCGCGCCGCTGCACGCCGGCGGGCTCCGCTACCACGGAGTCGCGCCGCTCGTGAGCAGGCTCCTCGTGGACGGCCTGATCGAGGCGCGCTCCTACAACCAGCTCGAATGCTACAAGTATGCGTTGCTCTGGGCCAGGACCGAGGCGTTCATTCCCGCTCCGGAGGCCTCGCACGCCATCGCCGCAGTCGCGGCCGAGGCGCTGAAGGCGAAGGAGGAGGGCAAGGAAAAGACGATACTCTTCTGCTGGTCGGGCCACGGGCTCCTGGATCTTACCGGCTACGAGGCTTATATGGCCGGGAAGCTGACCGACTACGAGCTGCCGGACGAGGAGATCGCCAAGACCATCGCACGCCTGTCCTCCCATCCCAGGCCGGAATGAGCTGAACTTCCTCTTTGTCTTAGCCTGAATTATACATAAACGGTTGCCGTTTATGTATAATCCACTTCTGCGCAAAGAGTTGCGCAGAAGCCGTGATGTTGGCAAAATGAAATTTGCCGACAAGCGGAGGTTGCCATGTTTCTCGTTGCAGCGCAACGAGATAGGGGGTGGATTATTCACAATTTCCGATTAGGGCACAGGACATATGCCCTAATCGGAAATTGTGCAAAATGTTTATGCGCATATTTTGGACTTCGAACGCTCAACGCCGAATGAAGCTGAACAATCGGATTTAACAATTCAGATTTCCGGCGCCCCTCGCTGAAAAGCCACAAGAGTATTTTCCAGCATTTCCAGCCGATTGATAGGTGCGGGTCAGGAAATCTGAAGCTACTTGATCTTCAGTGCGTCCCATCGCTTCTGGCCGCCGCCTATTGGAAGCTTGTAGCTGCCGCTCATGGTTGCGCCGGGGTTCATCATCTTGGAGCGGTTGTAGTAGACGACTTCCCCGTTGACCACCTGCTTCTTGTTCCATGCGCGCAACTCCTCGACGTATTTGCCTTCGGGGGATAGGACTTCCTGCGGGACGAACTCGCGCTTGCCGCCTGGTGGGATCCATTCGAACTTCATGGTGATTATCCCGCAGACCTCGGTCAGGGAAATCTTTATGTCATATTTCTTTCCTGCCTCCAGGATGACCTTCTGGCTGTATTCTGTCGGAGCCTGCTCCTTCCATGCGTCTATAAGGACGCTGTCGCCGAGCCAGAAACGCGAACCGTCGTCCGCTGTTATGAAGAAAGTGTATTCTCCGCCAACCTTTGGAATCAGCTGCCCTGCCCAGATCATCGATATTAGATCGGCCGTAAACTCCTCGTTCGGCTTCTTGGCCCCCCACTCGAAGTCCAGTTCAGGGTCGATCTTTTCGATGGTCTTCCCTCTAAAGGTCATCCATTCGAAATATGAGGCATAAAGCCCTCCTGCCCAAGCGCCGGTTACAGCTATGTCGCTGTCGTTGTATTCAGGATGGAAGGCCTTGGCCATGACCTTGCAGGGGCGGTTGAGGGTGATCGGCTCCTTGTAGAGCGGGGAGTCCTCGTTGGGCTCATCGCCGTTGAGCGTATATCGGATTTCCGCGTCAAGGGTTGGACAGCTTATGACGAACGGCTTCGACGGCTCGAAAATTCCGCCGTCGCACTCGAATACCGGCGTGGCGGCCGCGGGATAAAGAATCCTGTCAGCTATCCTGGCGACCCTCTTCGCCTCCAGTTCCTGGAGCCTTTTCTCGTAAGCCTCGCGGTCGGCCTTGATCCATATCCTGCCGTCGACCAGGAGGAGCTCGTCATGCTTCTTGAGGAACTCGTCGGTCACGGCGGCGCCGAATTCGTCGAGCGTCCCCTTCACCGGTTCCTTGGAATAGTAGAAGTCGGTGTATTCCTGGATCAGGGCCGCCCTCTTCTCCTTGTCTCCGACCTTCGCGAAGAGGAGTGCGACCTCCTTGGAATTGATGATCGGATACTGCTGGAAAATCTCCATCTGGAGGTTTTCCCTGTATTCCAGAAGCTTGGCGTTGTATTCGTTCTTCTTCTTCCTGAGGTAGGCCTCCCTCTCCTTCTTGTTTTCCTCGGGAAAATATTTCAGCAAGTCCTTCCTGCCGAGGTCGTCGTTCAGTATCTTGGTGGAGCCGATCTGGACGAACCTTCCGTCAACGACGCCATTGTATTTACCCTTGGCGGTCTTCCTTCCGTTCATATAGGACAATGTGACCTCGGCGCCGAGCTGCGCCTGCGGAAAGGCCTCGTCGAAGTCCTTGTTGGCCTTGTCGGAGTCGAACTCAGGATACGTGGCCATCTTCTCGTCGTAGGCCTTCTGGCCGGCGGGCGAAAGGCTCTTGCTGGTGACGGCGACCACGGAAGAGCAGGCGAAGACGGCGGCCGAGGCCGCCAAGGCGTGAACAAGTCTTAAATGTGGCATGTTGGAGGCACCCTCATTATTCCCTTACATAAAATTATGCAAGATGTTCTGCTGTCGTTTGAACATCCTACTTCGAACAAAATATTTCGGATTTGAATGTTATACTCTTTTAGCGTGAAAATTTACATTTTGACGAGCAAGATTTGGGATTGGATTTTTTCGTTCCGACCGAGCGGCGACATGAATGTCGTCCGAGGAAGGAACGGAAAAATACGGCCCAAAGAAGCTCGCCGCAAGGCGGTTGCGGTCTTTCGGTTTTGCTCCGCCCCCTTCGAGAACCTTCGACACCTCGGTATCGGCGATCTCTCAGAATGCGAAGCAAATTCCAAAATCCCAGCAATCAAAATGTAAATTTTTCAGCCTATAAGGAGTATATATGTTGAACGATCAACGTTGGATTTTCAAGCTGTCGCGCCCTATCACCCCAGGAACTGTGCGATGACCTGCTGGAGGGTTGCCAGCTTGAAGGGCTTCGAGATATGGGCGTCCATGCCGCACTTCAGGCAGAGGCGCTTGTCCTCCTCCATCGCGTTCGCGGTCATGGCGACGATAGGGATCCTGCGCCCCGTGCCGGCTTCGAGCTTGCGAATCTCCTCGGTCGTCCTGTATCCGTCGAGGACCGGCATTTCGCAGTCCATGAAGACTATGTCGAACTGGCCGTCCTTGAACTTCTTCAGCGCCTCTTCGCCGTTGACGGCGATGGTGACCTTCACGCCGAGACGGTCGAGGAAGATCTGCTCCATCTTCCTGTTCACGGGATCGTCCTCAGCGACGAGGGCCCTTATCTCCTTCGAGACCGGCTGCGCCTCCGCGGCGGGCTTCTCCTCCATCTTCCTTGCCTTCTTCTGGCGCATATCCCTTACGGTCTGTTCGTCCGAGAGACCGAAAGGCAGTTCGAAGACGAATTCGGAGCCCTTGCCCTTCTCGCTCCTGGCCGATATCCGCCCGCCCATCTGCTCGATCAGGTGCTTGCAGACCGCGAGGCCGAGGTTGACCGCGCCGAACTTGCGCGTGACGTCCACCTGCTCCTTGGTGAAGTCGAAGATGCGGTCCAGCTTCTCCGCGGAGATGCCCAGGCCCGTGTCCTTGACGGTGAAACGCATCCTCGCCTTCTGGCCGTCCTTCTCAAGGCACACGAGGGAGACGGAGACGCCGCCGGCCTCGGTGAACTTGAGCCCGTTGGAGACGAGGACATACATAATCTGGCTTATCCTGGCCGGATCTCCGGAAAGGAAGACGGGCGCGCCGCACATATCCAGCTCCAGGCGGAGCCCCTTCTCCTTGGCCTTGACCGAAAGCATGTCGAGTGTCTCGTTCAGCACCTCCGCCAGATCGAAAGGAACGGTCTTTATCTCGATTTTCCCGGTCTCTACCGCCTCGAAGTCCCTGATGCCGTCGATGACGTTCACGAGGACCTGGCTGGACTGGGCGATGGTCTCCGCGTATTCCCTCTGCTTCGGGTCGAGCTTGGTCTCGAGGAGGAGGTCCGACATCCCGCAGATGCCGGTCATCGGCGTCCTGAGCTCATGGCTCATGCTAGCGAGGAAGTTGCTCTTGGCCTGGCTTCCAATCTCGGCCTGGATGGCGAGGTTTTTGACGGTCTGTATCAGCTCTTCGATCCTGTTCACCATGGATTCGGCGGACCTGCCGATGAAGCTCAGCTCGTCGAACTTCAGCCGTTCCGTGTCGAGCACGGCGTCCTTGCGCTCGGCGTATGCCTGGAAATAGCCGAGGAGCACGTCCATCTGCGTCTTGAGGTTCTTGGAGAACTTGACGGAGAACAGTATCGCCACGATGGCCAGGAATACGGAGATGCACATTATCAGCGCGAAGTCGGTGATGAGGTCTATCTTGAGCGCCAGGACGGAGATGGATCTTCCAACGTTGTAGCCGCTGTCGCCGAATTCTGCGCATATTATCCAGTTCCACTTCGGGTTCCGATACTTTTCGCCGTAGTATATGATGTCCTTGCCCGAGACGTTGTAGTTCGCGAGGGCGCGGCCGCCGCCCTCCTTCGCGTCCTTGATCAGCTTCAGGTAGGGTGCGGAGAGGCTCTCGTTGTTGGCGGCCTGTATCCTCTTGTTGGCCAGGGTCTTGTAGAGAGGATGGTAGAGCAGGACGCCTTCCTCGGTGAAGACGGAGACGTTCACATAGTTGTCGGAGCCGAACCTTATCCCGTTGAGCTGCTGGACTATCTCGCTCTGTACCTTGGAAAGCGCGCCGCCCTCCGGCTGCGGGGCGTCGGGATCCTCCCCGAGGTATCCGCGCTGGTAGTCGATGAACTTGACGACGTTGGCGACCTCGTTCTTTAGGAGGTTCAGCTTGAAGTCCTCGGTGAAGCTGTCGGAGAGCAGCCTCCTGTCCGTATAGGCCTGGTAGCGCAGGTAGAACAGGAACCCAGTGAAGATGACCGAGATGATGACGATGGTGCCTATCCACGAATAAAGGCTGGTCCTTACTATGCTGGTGTTCTTTTGCACTTAAGTTCTCCTTGAGGAAAAACTCGCCGGGCGATGCATTATTCTATCAGCTCTTGATGGCTTTTACAAGCCTTGGGATGACGAGCCACTTGAAGACGCAGCATCCGGGCCTGAACTTGTCCCAGGATGGGAGTTCCGCCTCGAAGCAGACGATTGCCGACGTAGGAAGGGCGACCTTCGCCGTATATGAGGTGTCGCCGGAACAGAAGGCGCTGGCGGCCTGCTCCATGCAGGGGTTGTGGCCGACGAGCATGACGACATTGATCTCCTGGCTGACCGTCTTCAGCCTTTCGAGCAATGCGTCTGCCCCCTCGGAGTAAAAGCTCTCGTCGAAGGAAATCTTACCTTTGTATCCGCAGGTCTCGGCGAGGATCTCCGCGGTCTGCCGGGCGCGCTTCGCCGGCGACGAGATGATAAGCTCCGGGGCCGAGTTGTACGCCATCAGCACCCTGCCCATCTGCGGCACGTCCTTCAGGCCCCGGGGCGCAAGCGGCCTGTCGAAGTCCGGCACGTTCAGCTCCCTCTCCGACTTGCCGTGGCGCATCAGAAGGATGTTCCTCATTCCGCCTCCTTTTAATGTTATACGCGGGCTGTATGAATTCAGCAAAGGGGCGTAGTTTGCCGAATTCATACCGCGGGCTTAACTCGCATGTAATTTAACGGGAGAGGGACACAATTCCACGGCGCGGATGAAGAAATCATCAACTTCAGGATAAATGCGCCCAGGAAGCAAAACATGAGGCACCTGCCTGGACATATCCGCAAATTCGACCTGAGATTGAAGCGGAACACCAGGCCATTAAAGCCGACTGACTCTTTCCTCCACATGCTTGACCGCGCGGACGCTATTGATATTGCCACAATATGCTGTATAGGTTTTGCCACAGAAGCCGAAATACTGTCTTAATACGCAATTTCAAAAACCGTACATGATTTACTTGTTGATAAGCGTAAACATCCGTAGTAAAATATATACAAACGTGGCCGATGTACTTCCGGAATTGAGATCAAATGGCGAAAAAAATCAGAATCTATGTTGTTGACGATCATCCCATGATAATCGAGGGGCTGAGAACGGTTTTCAGCAGAACCGCCGACCTTGAAATAATTGGTTCGAATACGGATGGCCCTTCGGCGCTGAAGGAAATACAGAAGCTCATGCCGGATCTGGCAATAATCGATCTTTACCTTCCCAGGTATGACGGGATTGCAATCTTGAAAGGGCTCACGGACGAGAAATATAAAGGAATAGGCAAGATCGTATTCTCCGGCTTCTATAATTTCAACGACATTGCCAGGGTTATCTCAAACGGGGCGAAAGGATATGTGATCAAAGGCTGCAGCCTTGACATGATTGCCGACGCGGCCAGAACAGTAGGCAGGGGGAACTATTATTTCGACAGGGAAGTGGGCGATGTCATAACCAATAATTTCTCGTCCAGACCGGCTCCCGGAACTAAGGACGAAAGGGCTGAGCTGCTTAGTTCAAGGGAGAGGGAAGTCGTGGACTGCATCGCGGACGGGAAATCCTGCTCGGAAACCGCCGAAACTCTCGACATCAAGCTGAGCAGCGTCTATACATACCGCAACCGCCTGATGAACAAGCTGCGGGCGAAGAACCATGCAGATCTGCTCCGGATCGCGCTGAAGATTGCGGGATACGAGAAACGGGGCTAAATCCCAGCCAAAGTCCCCTTGTAGCGTCCGAGCATATCTTCGAGGGAGAGAACAAGCTGCGAGCCGGGAAATCCGATCTTAAGCGCCGGTCTTCGGATAACCTTGCCGATCTTTGCGAAAGGCAAATCTCCCAGTATCTTCGCGATCCTTGCGGCATCCTTTGGCGAAGCGGTCATAATGAAGCGCGAAGACGACTCGGAGAATAGCTTCTCCAGGTCCGACATCGCGCCTTCTGCAGGAAGTTTTGAGAGATCGAGTTCAAGCCCGAGCCTTCCGGCCATGGCGGTCTTCGCCAATCCGACCGCGAGCCCGCCCAAACCCGGCGCGTGAAGCGAACGGGCAAGCCGGAGTTCCGTCAGCCTGTGGACGGCCTTGATCGTTTTCAGGGCCAGAGCGGTGTCAGTCTTCGGGACGGCGTTGCCGACTGCGCCGAGCATGGCGTAGTATTCGCTGCCGCCGAGCTCCGCCCTGGTGGTGCCGACGACATAGACGTCGTCGCCTGCGGATTTCGCATCGAGTGTGACGGCCTTCGAGATGTCGCTGATCTTTGAGATTACGCTGAAGAGCACGCTCGGGGGTATTGAAATCTTCTTTCCGCCGCGTGTGCTGTCGTTCTTCATGCTGTCCTTGCCGGAGATGCATGGGACGCGGAAAGCCTTCGTGCAGTCGTAGAGGGCCCGGTTGGCGCGGACAAGCTGGGCGAGCTTGTATTCGCCGTCCGGGGTCTTGGCGCTCTTGACCGGATCCGGCCAGCAGAAGTTGTCAAGCCCGGCCATGAGCTCCGGATCCGCGCCGGCCGCCACCGCCTTCCTGACGGCGAGGTCGATTGTCGCGGCCATCATGTGGTATGTGTCGATGTCGCTGTACCGCGGAAGGATGGCGGCCGAGAGCACAATCCCCTCCTTGGAAAGCTGCTCGGGCATGAAGACTGCCGCATCGCCCTGGACATCCGCGCATTTCCCGACGAACGGCTTGATCACGCTGAGCCCCTTGACCTCGTGGTCGTACTGCCTGGCCTTGTATTCGTCGGAGCAGATGTTCAGGCGGCCCAGCATCTGGAGGATGTCCCTTCCAGGATTTCTGCCGTCCGTATTCGGCTCGCTCCAACTGGGCGGAACCCATTTGGCCTTCAGCTTCATCCTCGGCAGGCCGTCGTGCAGGAAGTCCATGTCCAAAAGCGCCACGGTTTTTCCGCCGAACAGTATGTGAAACTTGCCGCTGGCGGTGAATTCTCCGAGGACGGTGGCCTCAACATCCCTCTTCGCCGCAAGCGCCATGAACTCTTCAATGTTCTCCGGGGGGACAGCGAAGCTCATCCTTTCCTGCGCCTCGGAGAGCAGTATCTCCCAGGGTTCCAGGCCGGCATACTTAAGAGGAGCCTTGGAAAGATCGATCCGGCATCCGCCTGAAACCCGCGCCATCTCGCCGACGCTTGAGGAGAGCCCGCCCGCGCCGTTGTCCGTGATGAAGCGGTAGAGGTTCCTGGCGCGGGCCTCGTATATGAAGTCGCTCATCTTCTTCTGAGTTATCGGGTCTCCGATCTGGACCGCCTGGCTGGGACTCTCGGTTCTCAGTTCCTCGCTGGAGAACGTCGCGCCGTGTATTCCGTCCTTTCCGATGCGCCCACCGGCCATCACCGCCAGGTCGCCCTTGCAGATTGCCTTAGACCAGCCCGGCACGCGCCCGATCTTCTTGGGCAGCGTCCCCACGGTCCCGCAGTATACCAGCGGCTTGCCGATGTAGCGTTCGTCGAAATATTCCCATCCGAGTCCGTAGGGGATTCCGCTCTGGTTGCCGCCGTCTATGACGCCCTTGTGGATGCCGTCGCGCAGGCGCCGGGGATGTATAAGCCCTTCCGGCACATCGCGTTCGGGCGTGAACGGCGACCCAAGGCAGTAGCCCCAGACGTTTACGAGGAGGTCGGCGCCCTGCCCCGTCCCCATCGGGTCGCGGTTCACCCCGACAATCCCGGTCATGGCGCCGCCGTAGGGATCCAGCGCCGACGGGCTGTTGTGCGTCTCCACCTTGTACACCAGGTCGATTTTGTCGTTGAAAGCTATCACGCCGGCGTTGTCGTGGAAGACGGACACCAGCCAGGGTGCCTCCCTGCCTATCTCCTCAGTGCTCTTCCTGATGAAGCTCTTGAAGCAGGACACTATCTTATCCCTCCTGCCGGACTCGTCCTCGTAGTCTATCTCGGCGTCGAAGATCTTGTGCTTGCAGTGCTCGGACCAGGTCTGCGCTATCGCTTCGAGCTCAACGTCAGTCGGGGAAGACCCGAGCCCGTATTTCGCGCGGCCCTTCGCCCCCCTGAAATATTTCTGGATCACCTTCATCTCGTCCAAGGTCAGCGCAAGTATCCCCTTCTCGCTGATCTTCAAAAGCTCGCTGTCGGGAACTTCCAGGTCAATCGTCCTTACAGCCCCGCCGCCATGTTCGCGGACAAATGGCGTGTTGTGGGGCAGCTGCGCCTTGGATAACTCATCTGAGGAGTATATTGAAATCGTCTCGATGAGCCTGTTGGCCAGAAGATCCCACCCTATCCTTTCGACATCCTTGCGGGAGAGCCCCGGCGCATACAGCAGATATTCCACGGAGCTGAAAACCTGCTCCTCGTCCGAAAGCTTCCGCCCGACCACGTCGCCCACCGCCTCGTGCGCGGTCCTGCCGACATTGTCGGTGACGCCCGGCCTGAACCCTACGCTTATGAGCCAGTCGCAGCCGGTTCCGCGGGTCTCACCGACGATTCCCTTCTGCAGGATCGGATTGGCGATCTCTTCCGCCGCGGCCCGCGCCTCAGCGTCGGAAATATCCGCGCACACGGTGAAGACATCCCGCGTAACGACCTTGCGCACATTCAGCTTCAGGAACTCGCGTATCTGCCTGCGCACCCGCTCGCCGCGCACGTCGCGCCAGTTCCCCAGCGGCGAAATTTCGATCCTATACATCATAATATCCTTATAAAATGGTTGTCGGAATATATGAGCCGGGTTACACCCAAGTTGCTACGCCCATGTTGAAATTGGATTCAATGAATTGCCGCTGAAAGAAGGAGGGAGATAATATAAATAATAGGTTTGACCCCGTATTCCCTCGTCTCCATCGGATACGCTGTTCTTTTCCCGACCCATTCGACTTTTTGTATTTTCCATCCTCTACCAAATCTCCGGTCCAGAATATTAGGCAAAGATCAAATATATGGGTTGAAGGACTACGATTTCAGCCTTACCAATATTTCCGTTTTTTTCCATCCAAATATTTTTGCCGAGAGAGTCGGCCAAATTGCACGGCATGTCTTGTCACAGGTTGCCTGCTGTCCTATCTCAACATGCCTTGTATGGCCTGTGGCGCTATCATTTAGTCGCCGAATGATTCACGATCAGGTTTTTATATTCCTATATTCATTCAGCGTTGTGTGCATTATAGCCTTGTCTTCCATATTCTTAATCTCCGAGCGTCCGCTGTGGTGGATTCTTAGCTTTTCGATGGACAGGCTTCTATTGGTTGCCGGAGTTCCTGCATGGTTGGGTTGCGCATATGCCGCCAGCCGCCGGACGAAGTTATGGATCGACCGGTAGTATTCGATTCGCGCATTCGTCCAACCAGAATTCCACCAGATATAAACTTCCCCGAAATTCCGATTCAGGAGGAATTTCAATTCAGATTTCCCGCTAACTGCCGCTTTCGGCGAAAGCGGCATACTTCAGATTTTCCGGCGCGGGAGATTGCACAGGTGCACAATTTGTTATTTCCCGCAAACGCACCGAAATCCTCGGCGCGAAAAAATCTGAAATTACTTGAAGCTGTCCGCGTCGATCCCGTATTTCCCGATCTTGTAGTGCAGTATCCTCTGGGTGAGCTTGAGTGCCCTTCCGGCGGCGGCCACGTTGCCGCGGTTGTTCTTAAGGGCGTCGACGATTATCTCGCGCTCGAACGACGTCACCATGGTCTTGAAGTCGGCGCCGTCGGCGGGGACTATCTGAGTGCCGGTCTCCTTGGCGGTCTGCAGCGACGGCGGCAGGTCGTAGGCCTTTATTACATCGTCGCGGCTGAGGAGCAGGGCGCGCTCCACGCAGTTCTCCAGCTCCCTCACGTTGCCGGGCCAGTGGTACATCATCATCATGTTGATCGCCGGAGTGGATATCCTGCGTATGTTCTTGCTGTAGAGCTTGTTGTATTTCCCGAGGAAGTGGTCCGCCAGCAGGAGTATGTCCGACTTGCGCTCCCTGAGGGGCGGGATCATTATGGGGAAGACGTTGAGCCTGTAGTAGAGGTCATCCCTGAAGCGGCCCTGCTGCATCTCCTCCTCCAGGTTCCTGCTCGTCGCAGTTATGATCCTGACGTTCGCCTTGATGGGCTGGTGCGACCCGACGCGTTCGAACTCGCGCTCCTGGAGCACTCTGAGGAGCCTGACCTGCACCGCGGGGCTGATGTCGCCGATCTCGTCGAGGAAGAGAGTGCCGCCGGAGGCCAGTTCGAAACGGCCTTTCCTCTGCTGTATCGCGCCGGTGAACGCGCCCTTCTCATGGCCGAAGAGCTCGCTCTCGATGAGCGCCTCGGGCAGGGCCGCGCAGTTCACCGCCACGAACGGGCCCGATTTCCTTGGGCTTGAATAATGAATCGCCCTTGCCACAAGCTCCTTGCCTGTTCCGGACTCGCCGCGTATCAGGACTGTCGCCGGACTCTCAGCCACCTGCGCGATCATCATGTAGATCTGCTTCATCGCCCCGCAGTTGCCGATTATATTGTTGGGGCGGAAGCGCTCGCCCAGCTCGAGTCGGAGGCGCTCGTTCTCGGACTTCAGCGTCTCCTTCTCCTCGATCTCCTTGCGGAGCGTCGCGACGGCGTCCGCGATGATGTTGGCCACTATCGTGAGGAGGTTCTCTATCTTCCTCAGCTCCTCCATGGGGGCGCTAGGATGGTCGATGCTCAAGGTGCCGACGACCTCGCCCTCGCTGCGGATGGGCACGCAGATGAACGCTATCTGCCCCGACTTGCGCGCGCCGGTCCTGTTGAGGAACTCGCGGTCCTTCGATATGTCCTGTATGATCCTCGGCTTCCCGCTCTCCGCGACCTTCCCGGTGACACCCTCGCCGATCTTATACTGCCCCCGCCCGACTTCCTCTTCAGAAAAGCCGCTGGACGCCTCGATGACAAGCATGTCCCCGCGCCGCAGCGTCAGCGTGCCGCGCTCAAGCCCGAGCTCCTGCTTAAGGATGTCGAATACCTCGCGCAGAAGCGCCGACACATCCCTCTGGTGCACAAGCACATGGCTTATCTGATAGAGGACGTTCAGCTTGAGGTTTTCGTCGTTGCTGTTCATGGGGGTGGGAGTGTCCCTTATCCGTTATCCGAATACTTTATTAATCGCGGTTAATAATAACCGCGCACGGTAACCATTCGCTATCCGCTATGCGGAATCTGTCATCTGCCCTCTTCCGACGGCTTTTCGGCGGCGGGCTGCGCCGAGGCCGGTTCCGCCTTATCCTTCTGCGCGGACTTCGCCGGCGGCGTCCTGGCCTTGCTCGGGGGCGCCCCCATGCGTGCAATGAGCCTTCCGATGTCGTGGTATGTCACGAAGACCATCAGTGAAACCAGCAGGAACACGAAGAAATACATCACCGGCCTCAGTATCCACTCCGGCGGAGGACGCCTGAACATCGACTCGTAAAGGGCGATTACGATATGCCCTCCGTCCAGGATCGGGATAGGCAGGAGGTTGAAGACCGCAAGGCTGTAGGTGATTACGACGATGAAATAAAGCGCCCACAGGACGCCGCGGTTGTAGACCACAAGCCATATCGTCGAAACTATCCCGACGGGCCCGCTCAGATGCCTCGCCCCCAGCGAGCTCTCCGTCTTCTTGGCCAGTATGCCCCTAAGCGCCTTGTAGCTCTTCACCATCACGTCATTGAAGAGCTGGACCGGATTAGGATGGTTGTAGAATATCACTTCGGCGTCAAGCTTGTAAAACTGCAGCACCGACGGGACAATCCCATCCAGCTCGAGCTTCTCGCCGTCCCTTTCCACGGTGAAAGTCATCTTGCCGCCGCGGCTGCAGGCTATAGCAGTCTGAAGCTGGTCTGACCCGCCCGAGCCGAAGAGCCTCCCCAAGAAATCCGAGATCCGCGCGGCAATCCCCCGCTTCTCCCCGGCGCCGTCCAGGCTCTTCCCGTTTACGGCGAGAATGACGTCGCCCACCTTCAGGCCGCCCCTTTCGGCCGGCGAATCCTTCTGGACGTCGGTGATCGTGAGAGGCATTTCCCGGTCATAGGCGATCCCGATCCTCGGCCTGCTGGAATCCCCCGCCTCAATCGGCACGACACCCTTGACATCCACGAGCTTCCCCTCCCTTTCGACCGTCAGATCCAGAGGCGCGCCATGTGCGTCGTTGACGATGTTGGCGTAGTCTTCTATGTCATTGACCGGAATTCCGTTGATCTTTACGACGATGTCGTTCTTTCGGATTCCCGCCTGGTAGGACTTGGATCCGGAAGGCGGGAAAAGCACCACCGGAATCCTAGGCCTGAAGAAAGGCAGCGCCAGACGGTCCGCCCCGGACACCCTCCTGTTCTCCGCGGGGTAGTAGCTGACGGTCTTTGTGTCCCCGCCGCTTTTCACCGTAAGTTTTATCTTGCCTATCGTGAAGAGAAGCTCCTCCATGATCTCGTGCCAGGTAAGGTAGAACTTCCTGCCGTTGATCTCGGTTATCCTGTCCCCGGGGCGCAGGCCGGCCTCGTACTCCGGGCTGGCCTCCTCGACTGACGCCACCTCGACCGTGCTCATCTTAGGAGTGTCCTCGGGAATCCCGGTGACCCACAGCAGAAGTCCGAGCGCCACCCCGAAGAGGATGTTGAAGAAGGGGCCGGCGAACGCGGTGATTATCCTGTCCATCGGCTTCGCGGGCGGCAAAGGCGTGCCGTCCTCCTTCTTCGCCGAGCCGTGCGCGTCAAGCTGCGGAATATCCACGTAGCCGCCGAATGGAAGGCAGCCTATCCTGTATTCTATCCCGTTATGCTTGAAGGCCCACAGCTTCTTGAAGCCGAGCGAGAAGGCGACGATGTGGAGCCTGCGCCACTTCGCCGCCAGAAAATGCCCCAGCTCATGCACGAGTATGCAGAGCCCGAAGAACACCAGCACGAAAAAGGTTATCAGTATGTAGGTTATAAAAGCCACAGAAATCCTATTGTTATTTTTACGGATGACTCAATGACCCGGTGACTTGACGACCCGATGGCGGCCTGAGCAAATCCGGCAACATCCATCAATCCATCAGCTATAAGTGCCCGGCGAATTCGGCCGCCTTCCTCCTGGCCCATAAGTCGGCTGATAGAATAGCATCAAGTGATGGACGGTCAAGCGTTTCAGCCGAGGACATCGTGAATTCGATGATCCTCCAGATGTCCGTGAACCCGATCTCGCCCTTTCTGAAAAGCTCCACCGCCGTCTCGTTGGCCGCGTTCATGACGGCCGGCAGGCCCCCTCCTTTCCTCAGCGCCTCGTAGGCGAAGCCCAGAGAAGGGAAGCTCCTCCTGTCGGGGGCTTCGAAAGTCAGGCTTGCCAGCTTCGCGAAGTCGAGCGGCCTGAGCCCTCCCGGATGCTTTCCCGGATACGTAAGCGCATATTGTATGGGGAAGCGCATGTCCGGCTCGCTCATCTGCGCCAGCACCGTGCCGTCCACGAACTCAACCATCGAATGAATCACGCTCTGAGGATGTATCACGACATCTATCCCGGAGCCGGGCATGCCGAAGAGCCATCTCGCCTCGACGATCTCAAGTGCCTTGTTCATAAGCGTCGCGGAGTCGATGGTCACCTTCGGGCCCATTTCCCAGGTAGGATGCCTGAGCGCGTCCTCGACGCCGACCCTTCCGAGCTCCTCTGCCGTCATCCCCTTGAACGGGCCGCCGCTGGCAGTCAGGATTATCTTGGAGACATCCTCGCGCCTGCGCCCCTCCAGGCACTGGAAGATCGCGCTGTGCTCGCTGTCCACGGGAATCAGGCGGACGCCGTGCTTTCCGACCTCCGACATGATTATCTCCCCGGCCATGACAAGCACCTCCTTGCTCGCCAGCGCGACATCCTTGCCGGCCCTCACAGCCTCGAGCACCGGGCGCAGGCCCTCCGTCCCGACGATCGCGCAGAGGACGATGTCGACGTCGGGGCGCCTTACAAGCTCTATCTGCCCTTCGATGCCCGACAAGGCCGTGCAGCTCTTTGGAAGCAGAGCCTTCATCTCGTTGAAATGACGCGGGTCGCTCAGGACTGCGAACTTCGCGCCGCAGGAGGACGCCTGCTCGGCCAGCCGCCTGTAGCTGCTCCGCGCCGAGACCCCGACAAGCTCAAGCTCGCCCTGAAGATGCCTTATCACCTTCAGTGCATTGCACCCGATCGATCCGCTCGATCCAAGGACCGCGACCCTCTTCTTTTTACCGGGCATCGCTCACCTATTCTTGACCCGCGGAACCAATAACCATTAACCATTAACTCTCTCGCACCCCGCTCCGTCGCCGAGGCTGCAGATTACGGTCTCCGTCTCCTTACCTGTCCTCAGCTTGAACGCCGTCCTCAGGCGCCGGCTGTACGCCTCCGCCTCCTTTTCTTCGACGAAGTGTATCGAGATGCCGCCGAATCCGCCGCCGCTGAGGCGGGCGCCTATGCATCCGGGCAGGGACTTTGCAAGCTCCACGAGGTAGTCCAGCTCCGGACAGCTGTTCTCGAAATTGCAGCGCGAACTCTCGTGAGACTCGTAGAGGAGCCTCCCGAAATCGGCGGCCTTCCCCTCCCCGAGCAGCCGGACGGCCTCCATCACCCTCTCGTCCTCGCCGACGATGTGCCTGGCCCTTAGGAAATCCTGATGGTCCAGATGCTCCCTGGCGGCTTCGAGCATCTTCATGTCCACGTCGCGGAGCGCGCTTATATCCGGATATTTTTTCCTGAGCGAGTCGAGCGCGCGGCGGCAGCTCTCGAACCTCAGATTGTAGTCGGAGTCCACAAGATCATGCTTCACCATGCTGTTGGCGACGACGATCGCGTAGCCTTCCGGAAGGGGGACGGTCTTCAGCACCTCCACCTTGCGGAAGTCGCACAATATCAATGAGTTCTTCCTGCCGAATATCGAGCTGAACTGGTCCAGCAGCCCAGACTTGACGCCGACGAAGTTGTTCTCGGCCCCCTGCCCTATCCTCGCCCAGTCCGTAAGCGGGAACTTCAGCCCGAAGGCCTCGCGGAACGCGAACCCCGCCGACATCTCCAGGGCCGCGGAACTGCTCATGCCCGCCGAGAGCGGCACGTCGCTCGACACCGCCGCGTCGAAGGCGCCGACCTCGCCGCCCCGCTTGCGGATTTCGCAGATCACCCCCACTACATAGGTCGTCCAGTCCTTCTTCCCGCCTCCTGCGCGGAGCTTGTCCAGATCCAAGATCCTCACATTTCCGTCCATCTCGCTGACTATCCTGCAGATACTGCCCTTGACCGCACGCATGGCGAACTCGGTCCTCTGCGAAACCGCGCCGCTCAGCACGTAGCCCTGGTTGTAGTCGGTATGGTTCCCCAATATCTCCAGCCTTCCCGGGGCGCTGGCCAAGTATTCAGGAACCCCCTCGAAAACCTTTTTGAAAAGCTGCACCGACCTCGAACTCATTCAAAATCTCCGTGTATAATTATTGAATTGGCAAATTATTAAGATAATTCTTAGTGCTTACAAATGCAAAAAGCGGATGCTATCTTAAGATGGTTATTCGTTATTGGTTACTCGTTATTCGTGTCTTGAGAGAGTCGCAGGTTGAGAATCGTCCGTTCACATTGTTTTTTACATGAATCAAAGCAGTACAGTTCAACCGCTTAAAGGCAAGACGGCCGCGATCGTCACCATAGGCTGCCGGCTCAACCAGGCGGACACGGCGCTCATCAACGGCCGCCTGGCCGACGCCGGCTGCAGAATAGTCCGTCTGGAAGACGGCTGCGAGCCCGACCACATCATCGTCAACACCTGCTGCGTGACCGCAAGCGCGTCAAGCAAGGGACGCCAGACAGTCCGCGCTCTCAGGAAGAAACATCCCGCCGCCCACATAACCGTCACCGGCTGCAGCACAAGCGCGGAAAGGAGCCTCTGGAAGGACGAGGGAGCCACCGACCTGGTCATTTCCGGAGACGAGAGGCTGGACATCGCAAGAAGGCTGGCGGAGCTTGACCTGGCAAACGCCGACATCCCTGCAATGCAAATGACTCGCGACGCGCGACACGCGACCGAAGATTACTCATCCCTGTCCTCAAGGGCCTCTCCGTCATCCTCCCCCGATCCCTCCCCGGTCTTCTCCGAGGGGACCACTGCGCGCTTCCCGTTCAGGAGCCGCGCGTTCCTCAAGATACAGGACGGCTGCGGATCCGCCTGCACATACTGCATGGTCCCTCTCGCTCGCGGCAGGACGGAGCGCTCCCGCGACAGGGCGGAGATAATCCGCGAATTCCGCAGCCTCATGGACGAGGGACACAGGGAAGTCGTGATCGCCGGCGTCAACATCTGCGCATACAAGGACGGCGGCAGGTCGCTATATGATCTGCTGTCCGAGCTCGTTTCGATCACGCCGGACGGACGCAGGATCAGGCTGAGCTCCACCGAACCGCATCCCGAAACCTGGAAGATTCTGAAGATTATGGCGGGGAACCCTAAAATCTGCCGGTTCCTGCATCTTCCGCTCCAGCACGGAACCGACGAAATCCTCAAGGCCATGGGAAGGAACTATGCCGCAGCGGATTTCACCGAGTTCATCCATGCGGCGGCGGAAAGCGTTCCCGGGATACACCTCGGAACGGACGTCATCGCAGGCTTCCCCGGCGAGACAGACGCCCTCTTCGAGAGATCATGCCGCCTCATCGAATCCCTCCCCCTGGCAAACCTCCACATCTTCCGCTTCTCGCCGCGCAAAGGGACCCCGGCCGCGGATTTCGCGGGGAAAATCCCGCAGAACACCATAAAGAGGCGCGCCGCCGCCCTGGCGGCGCTGGAAGAAGCCCTTACCCGCAATTTCCTTCTCGCTCAGGTCGGCAGGCCGCTCGAAGTCCTGGTTGAAAAAAGCGGGAGCGGACACGCCGAAGGCTGGAGCGACAACTACGCCAAGGTCGTAATCGCCTCCAATCCGTCTCCGGCAAGGAACTCCATCGTCAAGGCCTTCATCAAGGGGTTCGACGGGCAATCCTCGCTCGTGGCAGAAGCCTGAACCAAGCCGTTTTGTAAAAAGACCGCCCCATATGTATATTGACGAAAATAATCCACATTGCAGCATATGCCTGAATCAAGCTTTTCAAAAAATTCGAGAGGATATTCCCGCCGCGGCGAAAAGAAGGGGGGCGTCCCATTCTGGCTGATCTTCATCGTCGTCACATCGATAATGACCTTCACAGTCTACTTCTTCATACCGAAAGGCGCTTCGAAGCCCCAGCCCGTTGAAGGGCAGCCCGGCGTAAAAGTGCCGCCCCCGAATCAGGATCCGGCGGATTCCAGGCTGCCGCAGAGCATCCAGGAAATGATTTCCCGGGCCAAGGACGCCTTGGCCAAGCAGGACTGGAGGACTGCAAGGGACATCATGAGAGGCGCCATGCCGCAGATTCCGCCCGACTCGCCCGACTGGGGACCTGCCGCCGAAATACTCGGCAAGGCCAATATTGAAATCTTCTATTCCAAGACTCCCGTCCCGGAAAAGGAGTCCTACGCCATCAAGCCCGGCGACAACCTCATCAAGATAGCCTCGAGGTTCAACATCAGCCTGGAGGCGCTCCAGAAGTCCAACGGCCTGGATCCCACCAGCCCAGTCATACACGCGGGGAAGATGCTCAGCATATACAAGGGGACATGGCAAGTGACGATAGACAAGTCCCGGTTCAGGCTCTGCCTCATGGACGGAATCAACCTTTTCAAGGCATACCGCATAGGGCTGGGGCCGCGCCTGTCTCCGCCGCCTGGAGTCTATGAAATAAGGGCAAAAGAAAAGGATCCGGTCTGGTATTCTGACGGCAAGGCTATACCTTATGGGGCTGACGGAAACATCATCGGAACCAGATGGATGTCCATCCGCGAGCTGAAGCCGTCCTCATCCCAGAAGAAAGGCACGGGCATCCACGGGACATGGCAGCCATCCGAAATCGGCAGGATCGCCGGGGGCGGCTCCGTGAAGATGTTCAACTCCGACATCGAGGAGCTCTACTCCATCATCCCGGTCAAGGTCATAGTCATAGTGAAGGAATGAATATATATGCCTAACGTAGTCCTGGACTTCGAAAAGCCGGTCAAGGAGCTGGAACAGAAAATAGACGAACTCCTCAAGATTGGCAATTCTACCAACGTCAATGTTGAGCATGAGATCGGCATGCTCAAGGGCAAGATCGAGGAGATGAAGAAGTCCATCTACGAGAACCTGACCCCCTGGCAGAGGGTGCAGCTGGCCCGGCATCCGGACAGGCCCTACACGCTCGACTACGTCGACAGGATATTCACCGACTTCCTTGACTTCAAGGGGGACAGGCGCTACGCGGAGGATCCGGCCATTGTCGGCGGATTCGCCAAGCTGGACGGGAAGCCGGTCATGCTGATCGGCACGCAGAAGGGGCGCAACACTAAGGAGAACGTGTTCAGGAACTTCGGGTGCCCGCATCCGGAAGGCTACCGGAAGGCGCTGCGCCTAATGAAGATCGCCGACCGCGCGCGAGTGCCCATCGTCTCCCTTATCGACACGCCCGGGGCGTTCCCCGGAATCGCGTCGGAGGAAAGGCATATCGGCGAGGCCATCGCAGTCAACCTGAGGGAGATGTTTTCGCTCTCTGTCCCCTTTGTCGCCGTGGTCATTGGAGAGGGCGGCAGCGGCGGAGCGCTAGGCATTGGCGTCGGCAACAGGATATTGATCCTGGAAAATGCATACTATTCGGTCATAACACCGGAAGGGTGCGCCGCAATCCTGTGGAAAGATCGCTCCTACTCGGCCAAGGCCGCCGAGTCACTGAAGATTTCCGCAAGGGATCTGAAGGAGCTCGGCATAATAGACGAAATAGTGAAGGAGCCTTCCGGAGGCGCCCACAAGGACATTGAGACTGCGGCGGCCCTCCTCAAGAGGGCGCTGAAGAAAAATCTCGCCGACCTGGAGGGTATGAAGCCCGACCAGCTAAGGGAGCAGCGTTATGCGAAATACCGCGCCATTGGAGTCTTCGTGCAGTAGCCTCGCCGGCCACAGCCCCTTACCCAAATGAAAAAGCCCCCCGCAGCAGCAAGAATACGTCCAGCCCGCAAGGGGGAGGCCGAGATCATTTCCCGGATATTGAACAAATACGCCAGGCGCAAGCTGCTCCTGCCAAGGACGGCCGACGACATACTCAGGCACATCTCCAACTTCTGCGTCGCAGTGTCCGGCGGGGAAATCGTCGGCTGCTGCGCCACAAGGAGCTACGGGAGGGGACTTTTCGAAGTAAGATCCCTGGCCGTAGTCCCCGGATTCACCGGCCAGGGCATCGGCAGCAGGCTCGTGAAGCACTGCGTCCGCAGAATCGGACGGCAGCCCGGCACCAGGATATTCGCCCTGACCTACAGGGCCGACCTTTTCAGGCGGCTCGGATTCAGGGACGTGGAAAAGGAGATGTTCCCCGAGAAGATCTGGAGCGACTGCTCCATCTGCCCCAAGCGGTCCCGCTGCGACGAGGAGGCGTTGCTGCTGGAGATCTGAACCTCATGGAACTTCGTTTCGGTTCTCCGTCATTCGTTATCAGCTATTCGCGAACCGTAATCGCCGTCCGCAAGCGTCCGCCGAAAAGTGAATTCAGCGAACTACGCCCTTTTGCTGAATTCATACTTAAAGACACAAGACTAAGAGGTGCGACAAATCCGCCTAGGCGGACGCCCTCAACCGAGTTTCTGATCAACAAAACTGCGAATCTCGCAGAGCGGCATTTATACTCATTTGGCGTGGAAATTGACATTTTACGAGCGAGATTTGGAATTGGATTTTTTTGTTCCGACCGAGCGGCGACATGAATCTCGTCCGAGGAAGGAACGGAAAAATACGGCCCAAAGATACTCGTCCGCCTTGGCGGATTGCGGTCTTTCGGTTTTGCCTCGCACCCTTCGAGAGCCTTCGATACCTCGGTATCGGCGGCCTCCCAGAATACGGAGCGATTCCCGAAATCTCCGCAATCAAAATGCTCAATTTTCAGCCTAAAGGAGCATATCTCTGACCCGGGAATATCCAAAAGCCGGCACTCAATACCGCCAGAGGCCGGGATTGGACATTCAAACTCCTGCCTTCCGCAGGTGCTCCACGGAACGCTTCAGAGCCTTCCGGATGTTTTCCGGAGTGGCGGCTTCGCCCAGCGCGGCCGGCCCCTCTATTTCGATCGACGAATTTCCTTTGAATCCGCCTTCGTCCAAGATATCGAATATCTTCTTGAAGTCGATCGTCCCGTCGCCTAGAGCGGGGAAGAAGTTCTCTAGATATCCCTTGCGGCTGTCCTTGACGTGGAGGTGCGCCACATGCTTCACGAGCCTGCGCAGTTCAGCGTCGCCGTCTATCCCCTGGGTGTAGTAGTAGATGTTGGCCGTGTCGAAATTGAGCATGATGCTCGGATGCCCGACGTCCATGAGCGTCCAGAGCGAGTAGATGGAGTTGTGCCCCATCGGAGGATGCGTCTCCATGGCCACGGTCAGACCGCACTTCTCCGCGGCTCCGCCGATCTCCTTGAGGGCAGGTATGGCCTTCATCGGATCCTGGCCGCTGCCGGTGACAAGCGTGGAGGCCCCGAGCATCCGCCCGACGTCAAGGCAGAGCTTCAAAATCTGCCGCTGCTCATCCTTCTCGAAGTCCACGAAGCACGAGACCGTGCTTATCTTCACACCTTTAGCCTCGGCCATGCCCCTGACCGACTCCGCCCTGCGCGCAATCTCCTTCCTCGGAATCTCAAGAGGCTTCTCCCCGGGTTTCGCGATGCTCCACAGATCCCCCCCGAGGTTCAAGTCAAGGTTGGAAAGGCCCGCCTTCTTCAGCTCGTCAAGCGCCCCCTCGTATCCAAACATGGAAAGCAGAGGGCTGAACACCTCGATCACATGCTTCATCTTTTTCCGCCTCCTTATTTTTTTTGCCTACATAAATATATGGCGGCGGGCCATATCGCAAATGGCCGGAATAAAAATATCTTCCTTTGAGCCGGTCAGAAAATCTGAAAGATTGGAGCATTACCTTGATTTTACGGCAGACACAGCTTTAAAAACGACCCTTTGCATGCTATCATTACACGATCTCTGAAACATGCGAATCGTCCGGCTGAGGCCTCAAACAATCCGGGATGTCAAATCATGCACAAGGAAGGCGTGGTAAAGGTTCGGCTCTATCTTCTGCTCTGCCTCATATTCCTCTCAATCAACCTACTCTTCGTCAACTTCAAGCCGTACATAGACGGTTTCAGCAGAAGCATCTTCGCCTTCACCGGCGAGCTTTCTCCACGGCAGTCCCCCGATGACAAGCCTGCGCCCGGCAAGCCTGCCGCCGCCAAGCCTGCGCCGCAGGCTAAAAACACACCCGCACAACCGAAGGAGGCGCAGAAGCCCAAGGAGGAACCCAAGGCGAAACCTCCTCCGCCCCCTCCTCCTCCGCCGCCCGACTTGAACAATCCGGTGGTCAGGGATCTGCCAAAGACCAAGCCGCCCGTCATAGCGTTCACAGCTTCCGTCCCGGACTTCAACGACCCCAAGATTCCGACCTTCCCGGAGCTTAGAAACTTCACCGGCGACAGATGGGGGCAGGAAAACACTGACATCAGGATGGCCACCACAGGCCCGCTGCTCTACGTCCACATCACATGCTTCGACAAAAATCCATACGGGCTCATAACCAAAAACGCGAAGGCGAAGCCCAGCGAAGCATGGAAGGACGACTGCATACAGATATTCCTCATGAAGGACGCCGACGCGGACCACTATTGCCAGTATGTCGCATCGGCCGCAGGAATACACTTCATATTCTACATGAAGGCCGACCCGGAAAATCCTCTAAAAGGAACGTCGGCCAAGCTACCCGAGGGATTCGTGGACGCCAAGAGCGTCATAAAGGTCACATACAACGCCTTCACCGTAGACATGATAATAGACATCTCGAACAACCTGGGACTGGAGGCCGCGCCTGGCAAGACGGTGCTGATGCAGATCGTCAGGGGCTACCGCGGCAACCAAGCATCCCTCCAGCTCTTCCCCAACCACATCTACTGCGACAGCCGGAACAAGATGAACAACCACGACAGACGCGCATTCATACCGGTCGAGATAAGAGACCTCTCAGCACCCGCACCCGAGCCGCAGACCGGCAAAGCCGACGACACTGGCGCCGATCCGAAGGACAAGAAAACGGTTCCGTACCACGACCCGCTGGCCCCCAAGCCGCAGGCCCAGAAAAAGCAGGGCGACGACCCGGGTATACTCGACCTCCCGCCCCTTGACTGAGAACAGACATCCCGAGCCATGCGAAAAGAGATGTGGTGAGATACCGACTCCTGAAGGTATTTCAGTTCAGATTTCCGGCGCCCCGCCCTGAAAAACCACAAGGTTATTCCCCCCCCGTTTCTTGCATTTCCAAAGTAGCGGGTCAGGAAATCTGAAGCCTGAGGAACTCCCCAAGCGGCCTGTCGGCGGGGACAAGCTCGTCGACTTGAAGACCTGCTAACATCACCCATCTCATCCGCTGGCCCTCCTTAGGATGCAGCATGGCCGGATCCGACAGCAGGAAAGTCCGGTAGAAGCATATGACGATCGGCCTTTCACTGGTGAGGTTCTGGAACCTGTAGATGCGGTCGGCGACGGCGATTTCGACGCCCAGCTCCTCACGGATCTCCCTGCGAAGGCAGGCCGCATCGCCCTCATGCGGTTCCCTCTTGCCGCCTGGAAACTCCCAGAAACCCGCCATGTAGGAGCCTTCCGGCCTCGAACATATCAGCACCTCGCCGCCACGCCTGAATACGGCGGCGCAGACGTTCATTGTCTTAACTTTGCCAACTGTCACGCTCAAATCGCCTCCTCTGAAACTCGCCCATCTTTGTCGCGAACTTTGTCGTTATCTTTGTCGTTATTTTTGTCGTTATTTTTGTCGTCTTCCGAAGGGTTGAGCCAAGCTCAACCGCGGCTCAGCACGGCTTCGCCCTCCATCGAGTTTCTGATCGACAGAACTGCAAATTTCGCAGATGGCCACTCCTCCTGAAACTTGATAATCGGTCCTCAGGTCTTCGTCTCCGTTCTTCGTCTGCTTCATAAAAGACAAAGACATAAGACGAAGAGTTGCGACAAAGAATTCCGCCATCCACGCCCGAAACGGGCATAGGAAATGGAGGGTTGAGTGTATGAATTCAGCAAACTACGCCCTTTTGCTGAATTCATACTGCTGAGTTCAGCATAACGGGAAGCCTGAATCATCACCCTTCAACTTCGAGCACAGCCCCCTCTCCATCGGTAAGGCTGAACCGGACTGCCACTTCCTCACCGGCGAAGTCGTGCTGGACTGGCTTGCCATCGCGGCGGACTTCGAACTTCGCGCTGCATGCGGCGTATAACGTCTGCTACTCCTTGATCGGCATCTTGCCAGCCTTCTTCATGTCCTCGCAATATTTATCCTTCTGCGAGGAGCTGAGCCACATCAAAAGGCCGTCACCCTCAAGATCCAAGGCCATGGCATGCGTGCCCTCGGCTGTGAAATCGGCATGCACCATGATACAGTGTAGGCCGATGTCCCAAGGCAGCTCAATGGCTTCGCCTGGCTTCTTGGGGGCCAGCTCCTGGAAATCTGCGTAGAGGAAGGTCGGAATCTTTTGTTTTTTAGGCGTCTGAAGACGCAGAGTCACAGTCTGCTTTCTCTCGGACACGAACCAAAACAGGCTGAAGGCCTGGGTTCCGGCCTGCTGCTGTGACACGAAGCAAGGGGGAGGCTCGGCCTTGCCCTTCGCCTTTCCAGCCGCAGGCGCGCCGGGCTTGCTCTTTGCCTGCGCCTCCAGGAACTTTTCGACGCCCTCGACACCGCCCGGAACCGGAACGGCTGTCAACATCTGCATCGCGATCTCCTTGCCGTCGTCCTGGTAGACCCAATGCATTGTCTTCTTGCACCACTCCATGAACTTATCGCGAGAGACAGGCGTGTCCGCGGGTGCCACCATGCCGTAGCCATAACGTATCGGACCGGACTCAAGGCGCTTGTACCAGCTATGGCTGCCGCTGGCCGCGATATACGCCGGAGAAAATGCGCTGCGGTTGTTGGTCTTGAGCCACTCCTGCATGGCGGGATTATCAATCGCCCCCCAGCAGTTCACCTCGACCGGTGCCGACTCCTCGGCCTTGTCCTTCTTCTTCCCCTTCCCCTCCGCGGCGTCGATAAGCGGAGAACAAAATATGACAAGGGCAGACAAAACTAATACGGACATCCACATGCTGTGAGCAAATCTCAACATAAGATACCTCTTGAAAAAAACATCCTGAACCTTTATATTGCTTCAGCATTGAGCATGGTCAAGTGCAATATTAGAAGGCACCTATCCTCCTGCTGTCCCGACTGGGACGCCAGTAGCTGGCGGCGTAGAGAATTATCGGTGTAAATATTCAGTGAACTACGACCTTTCACTGAATATTTACCATGGAAAAATGCAAAATCCAAATGGTTTCTGCCAAATACTGGTGGAGGACCGTGAAAATTATCGGCTTTGGGTATAAAAACGAACGATTTTGCTTTTTTCTTTAAGTGTGAGTTCAGCAAAAGGGCGTAGTTTGCTGAATTCATACCTTGATCGGCTCGCCCGAGTCCAGCTTCTTCTTCACGTCGGTGGTCTCCGACCACGGACACGCCATTTCGACAATCCCAGTGTTGCCGTCACGCATCATCGAGAGCTTGCCCTCGTCGACCGGACCTCCGTCGCGCTCCGCCTTGGGCTGTCGCGGATAGAAATGCTTGCGCGGCACCCCGGGCGCGAACAGACGGAATATTTCAGCCCCGCCTACGAACTTTTCCGCTTTAGGCTGAAAATTTTACATTTCTCTTACGGAGCGACTTGGAAAATCTTTCTGCCGAAAAGATAGTTTGCACGCGCCGCGCGCAAACTACCTGCGCGCCGCAAGGGCGCATTTTTCCCGCAGGGAAAAACCTAGTATCTTACTGGACAATATATAATGCCACCGCCCTGTGGGGGGATTGAATATATGCAATCTCAGGTAAAGAAAAGATGCCTTCAGTTCCTGTATCCCCAGGCTTCTCGGAGGATTTCCTTGGTCTGTGCGGCGCAGGCGTCGCTGAGTCCCGGAGGGAAACGCAGGGATATTACGGAGCAGTCGTTGTTCCCGAAGTTGACGGAGCGTCGGCGTATATGCGCCGGAATATAGCCCCAGTTGGCGCCCATCCCCTGCGGGAAGTTGTATGAGCCGTACAGCGCCACAAGCGGCTGTATATGAACCGGCGGGCATGAAAGTATCGGCATGGTCCAGGTGCTCTTGATTGAAGTCATCCACCTGGCCCAGTTTGCCTCGGTCTGTGCGATGTTGATGCCGGCGCCTCCGTTCGCAAGTATCCCGTGTATCGGAGAAGGGGCCCATGGGCCGTAGGCGATCGGTTCGTTGACGACACCCGCGCCGGCGGCGTTGACGGTCGGGCGCGGCAGCCCTATCGCCCTCGCAGTGAAGATGTAATATGCGTTATGGCGCTTGTCGGCTGGGACGACTTCGCTGGTTGCGGGATTGTATCCGGCAATATACGTGGCGAACCCGTAGTTCTCGGGCAGTGCCGTGCATTGTGCTACTTCGGGGTTTGGAAGATAGCGCAGTTCTACGAGGCCTTGGCTCAGCCAGGCATAGAACATGCCGCTGTTCGTGCCGGGAGGGCTCTGCTGGCAGCTGAACCATGGATAGCCCTGCTCGGTATCGCCGGCATAGCCAGCCAGAGCTACTGTCACCTGCTTCTGGAGGCTCTTGCAGCTTATCATGTGCGCCTGCTCCTTCGCAGAACGAAGGCTCGGCATGAGGATCGACAGCAGGATTGCGATTATGGCGATGACGACGAGCAGTTCTATCAACGTAAACTTCCTTGCGTACATATGCGTCTCCCACCTGGACCGCAGCTGTTCATCTGATGGCAAGCGCCGGGAAAGGCGTCCAAAGCCTACGGTCTGATTTAATGTTTTAAAACATTATCGCGAGACATGTGAAAAGTCAAGGACAGCCAGCTTTTTTCGTGCATTCGGCTCCGACCCCGCATCATGCACCTGGGCCTATTCTTCCTTCGGCGAATCCTTCAATTCCAGGTAGATCTCATCAGGAGATATCTTCAGAAGCTTAACGCCCGGAGTTCCGACATGGCATTCGGGCCTGAGCGAATACGTCCCTGAGGCCTTTATGGACGATGCGTCCACATATGCGCTGAGGTCGTCCTCGGCCATGGTCTCGATCACGCTCTTCAAGCCCTGGACGGAGACGTCGACGTTGGTGGGCGAGAGCCTCCGCGGGGAAAGCGGCGATGCGGACGGCATCAATACGCGCAGGGGAAGGCTCTTGAACTCCCTGGAGTCAAGCTTCTTGTATATTTCCACCTGGATTTTCACCTTTTCAGGGGAGACTCTCAGTCCTTCTGGTGCGACGACGGCCGAAACACATTCGAAGTCCTCGACCGTCCTCTTGTCGAGAATTACAGGCTCGGTCTGCAGCTCCGCGACGCGCCTCAGGATGCTCATAGGCCCGGTAACGGTCGCCCTCGGCGGGTCGACGACGACTTCTCCGCAGGCGTAGTTTTCCTGGGTCGAACCGGAGAAACGAACCTTGACGGGGAGATCCGCCGAGCCACGGCGGTCAAGCCTCACAGATACGGTGTCGGGCCTTGCCCCGAGCACCTCGACGCCTTGGGGGGCCGTTATCTTGGCGTTGTCCAATATCCTGCAGCTGAAAGGCTTGTCCATGCTGGAATAGTTCTCCGGTATCTCGATCAGGAGCTTGAAGTCAGAGGGGGAGATGCCGTTGAGGATGTCCTTCGATTTCGCCCTGATCATAAGCTTTACGAGCCTTGGGCTGTCGTCCAGGACCATTACGCTGCCGTATGAGAGTATGTCCAGCCTGACGTTTTCGACGGTGTCCTCGACGCCGATCTGCAGCGAGACCTTCCAGTAGATTATGACGGCGAAAAGCACGGCGATGAGCTTCCTGAAGAGGTCGTGCCTGATGGCTCCCGGCATACGGAAGCCGCTTGACTGCCTGTCATCCATGGCGGAAAATCTCCTTGTCCTGGTCGTCCAGCTCCCTCTGCTCATCCCCGGAGCCATTGGTGCTGGACTCGAGAAAATCCTTCGCGTCGACGAGGATCGACTGCAGGAGGGCCGAAAGCTTCTCCGGCGACACGTTCCTCGCGAGCTCGCCCCTGCAGGCGACGCTTATCTGGCCGTTCGTCTCGGAGACGACCACGGCTACGGCGTCGGTCTCCTCGCTTATCCCCAGCGCGGCCCGGTGCCGCGTGCCGAACGACTGCGCGATGGCCTCGTCCTGGGAGAGCGGGAATATGATATGCGCGGCGACGATCTTGTTGTCGCCGATTATGATTCCGCCGTCGTGCAGCGGGGTGCCGGGATGGAATATCGTCTCGATGAGGGAATGCGAGATGCCGGCGTCGAGCACCGTGCCGCTGGCGAAGAGGGCTCTCATGCCGATCTGGCGCTGAAAGACGATGAGCGCGCCGGTCCTGCTCTTGGAGAGGTTCTGTGCCGCCGTGACGACCTCGTGTATGGCCTCCTCCTGGCGGATCCTCCTTGCGAAGGGGCGGCTTCCGAGCTGCGCGAACGCCCTCCGCAGATCCGGCTGGAATATTATGAGCAGAGCCACCGGGAACACCGCCCAGAGCCCGTTCAGCAGCCAGCTGAGAACGCTCAGCTTCAGGTTCTCGGTGACGAACGTGAGGAGAGTTATCGCGATGATGATGCCCGCGAGTATGTTGGCGCTCCTCGTTCCGCGGAGGTAGTAGAGGATGTAGTAGATGAGCAAAGCAAGGATGGCGATCTCAAGCGCCGGACCGCCGTAAGCCAGGATGTTCCGGAAGAGTTCGGCCGCCCTGTCCATTCACTAAACCTCAATGTTAAAGATGCAAGATGCCGGACAACGGATTACTGATTTCCCCTCTTCAGCGCTTCCAGTACTTTGACGAGATCGGCCATCTCCCTTACATCATGGACTCTGACGAATTCCACGCCGCGGCAGACCAGCCATGCCACCGCCCCGGCGGTGCCCCAGATTCTGTCCGACGGTGCCCTGCCACCGAGCAGATGCCCTATGAACGACTTCCGCGAAGGGCCTGCGAAGAGCGGATGACCGAGCTTCCTGAAAAAGTCTATTTGGGAAATAATCTCGACGCTCTGCTCCGGCGTCTTTGCAAATCCGATACCCGGGTCGAGGGCAATCGATTCCGCCCGCACACCTGCGGCGCGCGCCTTCCGGGCCGCCTCGCCAAGTCCGGATGCAACTTCGTCCAGCAGGTTCCCGTAATTGGCGAGGCCCGCCATGGTCGCCGGCGTGCCCTTCATGTGCATGAGGACGAGGCCGGCGCCTTTCTGCGCGACCAGATCCGCCATGCCTTCTGAAAGGCTCAGTCCCGAAATGTCGTTTATTATGTCGGCGCCGGCGTCGAGGGCGGCCCTTGCGACGGAGACCTTGTAGGTGTCCGCGCTGATGACCGCGTCCGGCCTAAGCTTTCTGATGTCCGATATGACCGGAACTATCCTGCGGCACTCCTCTCCTGCGTCCACAGGCGGGGCGCCGGGCCTGGTGGACTCCCCCCCGACGTCGACGAGGTCGGCTCCGCCGTCGAGCATCTCCATGGCACGTCCGACCGCAGCCTTCCGATCCAGGAAGAGGCCGCCGTCGCTGAACGAGTCCGGCGTGACGTTGAGGATTCCCACGATACGGCTTCCGGAGCCCAACGAGATCGAGCGCCCCCTGAAGACGAATTCGCCGAGCCGTCCCTCCTGAGAGCCGGCGCACAGGCGTCTCTCAGCCCCCCTCCTCCTTCTTATCTCCTTCTCCGCCATCTTCGCCATCTTTCCCGGCCTTTATGATCTTTGTTATGTCGGAAATTCTGTCGTCGTCGGCGAGATTGATTATCTTCACGCCCTTCGAGGCCCTTCCGACAGTGCGGATTTCGTCGACCGGGATCCTCACCATCTGCCCGTTCACAGTCATGACGAGTACTTCGTCGCCGGGCGCGATGAGGAGCGTGCCCTTGACCAGTTCGCCCTCCTTCAGCTTGATGTTGAGGACTCCTTTCGCTCCCCTCCGAGTCTTGCGGTAGCCCGCCACATAGCTTCTCTTGCCCATGCCGCCGTCAGTGACGACGAGCAGCTCGGGCCCGCCCTTCCGCTCGGCCTCCTCGTCGCTGACCTCATCCGAGGCCTCCACGACCTGCATGCTGACCAGGCTGTCGCCGGGGATCTTGAATCTGATGCCGATGACCCCTATCGCCGTCCTGCCCATCGGCCGGATCTCGTATTCGGAGAAGCGGCACGCCATGCCCATCGCGCTTGACAGGATGACCTCGCTGGTCCCGTTTGTGATCGCCGCATCGATCAGGTCGTCGCCCTCCTCTATCACAAGCGCCCTGATCCCGGTCTTGCGCAGGTTCTTGAACGCGGAGAGCCGGGTCTTCTTGATGCAGCCCCGGCGGGTCGCCATGAGTATATATAGGCCTTCATTGTCGAAGTCGTCCTTCGAAACCGTCATCATCGCCCTTATCTTCTCGCCGGGCTCGACCTTGATCAGGTTGATCACGGCCTTGCCCTTGCCGGAGCGCGAGCCCTCGGGTATCTCGAATACGTTGAGCCAGTGCATGAAGCCCTTGTCGGTGAAGAAGAAGATGAGGTCGTGGCTGTCGGCGTTGAAAAGGTGCTCCACAATGTCCTCGTCCTTGGTCTCCATGCCGATGACGCCCTTGCCGCCCCTGTGCTGGACCTCGTAGGTGTCCGCCGGAACCCGCTTGACGTATCCGGACTTCGAGACGGTTATCACGCACATGTGCCTGGGAATGAGGTCCGCGATGTTGAAGTCGCCGTCGTCCATCGTGATCTCCGTCCTGCGTTCGTCGGCATACTTCTTCCTGATCTCGAGCAGCTCGTCCTTGATGACCTTCAGAAGGAGGCCCCTGTTGGCGAGCAGTGAGCTGAGGTACGCTATGCGCTCCTGTATCTCATGGTACTCCCTCTCAAGATCGTCGATGGCGAGGCCGGTGAGCTGGTGCAGCCTCATGTCGAGAATGGCGTCGGCCTGCCTCTGCGAAAGGGAGAACTTCGACATGAGGGCCTCCGCGGCGACCTCGCGCGTCCTTGACTCCCTGATGGTCCTGACGACCTCGTCGATGTTCCTCACCGCGATGAGGAGTCCTTCCAGGATGTGCGCGCGCGCCTTGGCCTTGTCGAGCTCGAAAACGCACCGGCGCGTCACCACTTCCTCCCTGTGGTCCAGGTAGGCCTGGATAAGCTCCTTGAGGTTGAGGATGCGGGGACGCTTCTTGTCGACGACCATGAGGATGGCGCCGAACGTGCTTTCGAGGAGCGTGTGGGCGTAGAGCTGGTTGAGGACGACGGAGCCCATGGCGCCCTTCTTGATGTCGACGACGATCCTGATTCCAACGCGCCTGCTGGTCTCGTCTCGCAGGGCCGAGATGCCAGTCAGCTTCTTCTCATTGACCAGCTCGCCTATCTTTTCGAGGAGCGTCTCCTTGTTGACAGCGTATGGGATTTCCGTGATTATTATCTGCTCCTTGCCCTCCTTTTCGACGATGTCGGCCTTGGCGCGTATCCTTATCGTCCCCCTGCCGGTCTCGTAAAGGTTGCGGATCTCGCCCATGCCGCGAATTACTGCTCCCGTCGGAAAGTCCGGCCCCTTTATGAAGCCCATGAGATCGGAGACGGCTGCCTGCGGATTTTCAAGGAGGTGGACCGTCGCGTCGACGACTTCGCCGAGGTTGTGCGGAGGGATGTTGGTCGCCATTCCGACCCCTATGCCGGTCGAGCCGTTTACCAGGAGGTTGGGGAAGTTGGAGGGCAATACTTCCGGCTCCTGGTTCTGCTCGTCGAAGGTCGGCAGCATGTTCACCGTGTCCTTCTCGATGTCCATCAGGAGCTCCTCGGCTATCCTCTCGAGGCGGCATTCAGTATACCTGTAGGCGGCCGGTGGGTCGCCGTCGATGCTGCCGAAATTCCCCTGCCCGTCGATAAGGACCATCCGCATGGAGAAGTCCTGGGCCATGCGCACGAGAGTGTCGTAGACCGACTGGTCGCCGTGGGGATGGTAGTTTCCGATGACCTCTCCGACCACCTTCGCGCTCTTGGTATAGGCGTGCGACTTGCCCAGGCCGAGCTTGTGCATCGCGTAGAGGATGCGCCGGTTCGCCGGCTTCAGGCCGTCGCGGACGTCAGGTATCGCACGCCCCACGTTGACGCTCAGCGAATACTGGAGATACGCGGTGTGCATTATGTTTTCGATATTGATGGGATAGTCGTTCTGGCTGACCCTGCCAGTGGTCTGCGTGCTTTCGTTGTCGCTCATTTCGCCCAAGCTCCGGATATGTTGTTGTCACCCAAAGTACGAAAGAATAATATAGCTTCCTCAATTATTTTCATCAATTAGGATTTCCAGTTTTTCCTTATTATCTCCGCGGTTTCCACCAGCGCCTCCGGGACGACGCGGACATCCGCAAGCACCGGCATGAAGTTGGTGTCGCCAGCCCACCTCGGAACCAGGTGGAAATGTATGTGGTCCTCGACTCCGGCGCCGGCCGCGGTGCCGAGGTTGAATCCGGCGTTGAAGCCGTCCGGGCTCATGATGCTCTGGAGGACATTTTTCGCGACCACGGTCAGATCCATTATCTCGTGGAGCTCATCCTTCGACAGCGCCGAGATGTCGCCCGCGTGCCTGTACGGGCAGATCATCAGGTGGCCCGAATTGTATGGATACCTGTTCAGCATGACAAAGGCCTTCGCCCCCCGGAAGACCACAAGCTTCCCGTCCGGAGCGGCCTGCCCGCCATCCTTTCCGCAAAGGAAGCAGCCTTTGCCCTTGTGCCCCCTTATATATTCGATCCTCCACGGCGCCCATACGGGCCTTCTCCTCCTCGATGCCATCTTTATTTCTCCCTTGATTCTATTCGGTGCAACTTGGAAAACGTTTTTATCAAAGTATGCCGCGTTCGCCTGTAGCGGCAGTGGCGACTTTTGCGAAGTCGCCATACTCAAGCTCCTGCGCGCCGCAAGGGCGCCTTTTTCCCGCAGGGAATAACCTGGCTTTTTACGGCTAACCGCGCCAATATTTTGGGGCTTCCGCCGGAAATCCGGTATAAGCCTTCCGCGAGCTGCTTCGTTATCTCTTGTCCGTTATCCGGCATCCCCCTCACACTATCCTCGTCCATTTCGGACGAATCTCGCCGAGGAAATTCATAAGCCTTAACCCGTTTGCGTTCAGCCACTTGCGATGTTCACGGCATTCCGGGACAAGATCCGCCACCTGCTTCCAGAACTCGGAGCCGTGATCGGCCCTTCGGAGATGGGAGAGCTCGTGCGCCACCACATATTCGCATACCTTCTCCGGCGCCATCACAAGCCTCCAGTTGAGGCTTATCCTGCGGTTCCGCTTCGAGCAGGTCCCCCAGCTAGTGCGAAGATCCTTCAGCCAGAGCGAGACGCTTCCGCCTGGCGCGGCCGGCTCAAGGCGCAACCATATCTGCCTGATCAGTTCAGCGCTCCGCCTGAAATACCATGATGCCAGCATGGAGGCCATAAGGCGTTCCTGCTCCCGGGCGTCAAGACGATCCAGGCCGGACTTGAAGATCGCTATCCGTCCACCGTCTGCCGCCACGGAATGCGAAAAGCCGGTCCCCTTCTCCAGGCGGAGCTCCACCATCTCCCCGCGGAATGGGACCATTACCGTCCCTCCTGCGAGAATCGGCGAAAGGCTGATGCGGCTCCCTCGGTATTCGGCGAGCTTCCTTCGTATCCAGGCGCCGTGGCGCTCAAGGAAGCGGGCCACCTCGCCTTCGCCGCAGCCGCAGGGAACTCTTACGCTTACGCCGCCCGCTCCCACTGAGAGCGAAAGCCTTCTGAACCTTGTGTCCCGTAGGTATGAAATTTCGCAGTTGTCGATGTGAAATGTCTCCTGAAACTCACATATCTCTGTCGGTATCTTTGTCGCGAACTTTCTCGTCTTCCGGAGGGTTGAGCCAAGCGCCGCGCCGTAGTCCGACGAAGACGGGAGTAAAATGATTTCATGGCGGGCTTGCTGAGGCCGCCATGAAATCATCCTCAATATCCGTCGAGGAACTTCCTGCGCTCTGGATGCCGCAGCTTCTCGAGCGCCCGGTTCTCGATCTGGCGCACCCGCTCCTTGGATATCTTGAAGTGCGCGCCCAGCTCCTCGAGCGTGCGCTCCTTCTCCCCGAGCAGCCCGAAGCGCATCATGAGCACCTGCTGCTCCCTCTCGGAAAGAGTGTCCAGCGCCAGGCGGACCTTCTCCTTGAGGAAGTCGTACGACACCTTCTGCGCGGGATCAAGGCTGTCGGAGTCGGCGATCAGATCCTCTATCGAAGCGTCCTCGCCCTCCTTGACGGTTGACTGCAGCGAAATCGTCTGCTGCGCCATCTTCTTCAAGGCCCTGATGCGCTCCTTCGGCATATCGAGGAGGGCGGCCAGCTCCTCCGGCTCCGGCTCCCTGCCGTGCTCCTGCAGGAAGCGCTGCTCCATCTGGAACATCCTGCTTATGGTCGAAATCATGTGGACCGGCAGGCGTATCACGCGCGACTGGTCTGCTATCGCCCTTGAAATCGCCTGCTTTATCCACCAGGTCGCGTAAGTGCTGAACTTGTGGCCCAGCCTGTAGTCGAACTTCTCCACGGCCTTCATGAGGCCGATGTTCCCCTCCTGTATGAGATCGTTGAAGTGAAGCCCCTTGCCCTTGTATTTTCTAGCGACGCTGACCACCAGGCGGAGGTTACCCTCGAGCATCCTCTTCCGCGCCGCGAACGCCTCGTCCCTCAGGCTGCCGATCCTCGACATCTCGGCCTTGAAAAGTTCCATGCCCATCAGAACCTTGTCCTCCACGGCGCGCGCCTCCACCAGGGGCGCGCCTCCTGCGGGCCGCGGCTCTTGAGCGGCGGAGAAGCGCTTGAGGTATTCAGAAGCAACCTCGTACCATTCGTCCACATATTCCGCCTGCATCCTGTACCTTCCAAGGACGCAGGCAAGCCTGTCCCTCAGCTTCTGCGCGGGCGCATCGGGGCCGCGGTAGGCCTTGGCGAGCGCCGCATGGCATGCCAGTATCTCCTTGTTCCAGCCTGCAAGCTTCGGGAGCAGCGACTCGGGGCAGCGGATTGCGTCGGAATCCGCATGGAGCTGGAAATGTTCAGCAAGATTCTCGGCGTTGCAGTCAGCTATTATCCTCGAGTGCTCAAGCGCCACGAACCCGAACCGGTAGACCGCGGCGCGTATCTTCTCGAAGGAGTCGAAGTATCTCTTCGAAAGCGACTGCTCCTCCTCGAACGTCAAAAGGGGATTCTGCCCCATCTGCTTGAGATAGATGTCGAGGACCTCGGCCTCCCCAAGCCCTGCCGGACCGGAATCAATCTCCGGGAGGGTTCCCGTCCCGTCCATGTCGAACATGGAGCTGACCACGTCCCCGCCGTCCGGATCCGCGGAGGATGCCGCATCCACGGCACCGCCGGAATTCCTTTTCTTCCTAGCGTTCAAAAGAAACCTCGACAATTCGCGCCTAAAGTTCCGCATCAAGCTGTTGAATAATAAAAATTCAGCGAGAGGGCGTAGTTCACTGAATATTTACATTGAATATACATCCGCCGCCCCCCCTTGAAAACCTCGCGGGCCTCCTATTTCTTATGTTTTGTTCATATTTCAGGCTTTCCTGCCCCGCCTCCATGAAGTGCCTGAAAACGCTGGAGGATACTGTTTGCCTTTTCAAAGCGGGGCACCGGAAATCCGAAATGAAACACCTTCCCGGTGTCCCTACTCCCCACATGTTTATTTTCCACGGATTAACATGTCTGTATTTCGGGCAAAGGGCGCGGATGGGTTTGACTTGGGCGAAAGCGGGAATAGATTACACCCAATTCCAAGGAAAGCACTCACCTCAAGGGGCAGTAGCTCAGTTGGCTAGAGCGGTACGTTCGCAACGTACAGGCCAGGGGTTCGAATCCCCTCTGCTCCACCATTTATAACTACCTGCGAATGAATGAGTTAACTCTCATACTTGTAGAATCTTGCATACCCCTCCTTTACCCCTGATTTCAGACGTTTTCACGTCCAAAAAGCAAGCATAAAGGAAGCACCATTTTTCCCGCCATACTCCCTCTAGTCTGAATTATTCACAAACTTTTTTACATGCAAAAAACGCTTGTGAATAATTCAGGTTAGTCATCATTCAATGCCGAACTCGAAGAGGCGGTAGTCATGGCGGCGAACAGGGCAGCTCAATACTCCGTCCTTCCACTCGAACTTGCCGTCGGGATCGTTGGCGCGGCGCTGCTCTACTGGCAGATCATCCGGGTTCTCATCGGGCTTCATGTCTGCGACCGCCGACTCGATATTGTCATATGTCCCATTTGATTCGCTCAGTTTCGGCTTCGCGGTCGTCGTCACGTCGTCCCTGAAATATGTCAAAATATCCTGATCGGCCTGCCTTGCTGTGATTTTTGCAGGGGATACGTCTCCGAACCCCATTGCCATAGGATCAAGCTTCACGGAGGCATTGAAGCGTTCCGCGCCGATGTTGACAAGAATGACAACACATTTCCCAGGACATTTCCATGCCGAAACAAGGAGGTTCTTGTGGGTGTGTGACGCGAGCCCATGAAGATTCCAGTAGGGGACAAATTCTGTGTCGGGCATGTTGATCCGCGTCTCCTTGAGGACTGATTCGGGAAAGGGGCGAGCGATGTCGTGGACGGCAAGGTTGGCCGCGTAGGCGCGTTCCTGGCGGAATATCCAAGATTCATACTTCTTCTTCTCTATCGGGCCGGAATACCCGAGCCAGATAGAGGGGATGCCCCACTTCTCCGAATTCATGAAACGTATTCGGTCCGGAGGCCAGTGGTCGATGAAATCGTCCTGGCTGCAAGGATGGGAATATTTATCCTCGCCGTCCAATATTGATGTGAAGAAAGAATGATAGGGGATGAAATACGTATGTGTTGTGTGCGCAGTCAGGCGAGGCGGATAGATTCCATGGCCGACGCAGATCTGGTATGCGCGTTTTATGCGTTCCCTGAATCCCCTGAACTCAAAGCCAGGCTGGACATGACCGTCGGCAAGCGCATATGTGTGGGGCCCACCTGCCTTGGTGTGCGGACGGTTCCAGCAGTCATCCATATAAAAACCTTGTATGAATTTGTCCGTATGTTCGATCCATTCGTTCCAAGCCCATGAGATATAGTCCAAGAACTCCGGGGTGTAATATAGGTAGTCGTCGACATTCGGATACCCTGGATACCAAGCTTCCGCCCATTCGCGCATCTCTTTTGGAAAACCGACCCAGTTCAAGTCCCAGTAGAGTCCGGGAACCTTCTCATATTCATCCTGAGCGGGTTCGCGCCCAAGTTCCTTCCGCCATTCCGCCTTGAGCCGTGAAAACAGGATTTTCAACCCTGCCGCTTTCTTCGTCAACCCTTCGCCGTCAATCCTTCGCCGCACCGCATCCCAGTCATCCTCGGGATAGGCATGAAATACTGTGGATCTGTCTCCTTTCAGGTTGTTGCCGGTGAAGGTGTCGGGCATTACCCCGCCGCCGCGTCGCCAGTATTTGGTCAACGGGCGGACCGGCACAGGATGGAGGCCGAATTCGAAGGCCCGCAAATCGAAGTTAACAGGTTCCGAGATGATGTTCAGCACAAGAGTAACAACTCCGTCCCCGCGTTCAACGCTGACAGCCGCATTCTCAATGCTCTGAGTCCATCCCTGGTCGTTTTCAGCGAACCATGCCATGCCTCTTTTGTCGCCAACCAGAGACATGTATGGGATGAAGCTGCCGCGAAGTTCTGGCGGACGTTCGACTATCTTGTCGTCGTTGCTGCGGAAGACAATGCCTGTGCCTTCGGGCACTGTACCAATGTGGACTACTTTCGGATTACGGAAATCACGCTGACCGCTCCACCAGTGGAACATTCCGGCATTTTCCGACCGGAATGGGATATGCATTGCAAGCCTCCCTATCCGCGCAGTTTTCCCGGCCTCAGCAGCTTTCATGGCCAGGCGGAACCAGATCATGCCGTCGAATTCGATGCTCGCCTCGGTTTCGAAACTGACCTCTGCCGCAGAAACAGTTCCGCGCACATCGACTCTTGCCTCCTTTGCCGAGACGATCTCGAATTTACCATTCTCCATGGGGAGAGGTTTTCCGTCAAGTAGTATCTTGATCGGACCTCCGAGGATATCTTCGCCTGCAGAGACAATATTCTCCGGGAGTCCGACGGAACTGAAGACAATCTCGCGCCCCCAGACCCTGACTGTTCGATCCCCGGCCTGAATGGGCGTCCACGGCGGCGGCACTTTGTCCGACAATCCAGCCCTGCATTTCCACCATGGCGGCTGTTTGCGGACAATCGCCTGTTCTGCATTACCAATCACCTTGCCGTCGGTATTCTTTACTTCGGCCTTGAGAACATATTTTGCGAATTCCAGAACCGGCGTCCGGAACTCGACCATGGCCAGCTTGCGATCATTCATTGAAGCTGTTCCTCGGCCGACAGGCTTAGTGTCGCCTTCCTTGAAAAGCGCGGCCGAAACATAGGCGGCCGAGGCGTAGTCCTTCATGAGAGCTGTGATTTTCACCTTGACCAGGCCGGTCGCACCGTTGCAGTCAACGTCCATGTCCATATCCGGTAGAGGCAGCAATGGTTTGCGATGATCGCAGATACGCACCAGATTGCGGAGTTCGCTGCGGGAGAGGGCCCGTCGGTATACCCTGAAGTCATCAATCGCCGAGCGTGGAGCAGGAAGATTCAGCTTGTCCCAATACATCATGGTTCCGAATCTGAGCGCGTCCGGAAGCGACTTGAGCCACCATTCCGGAACCGGTTTTTCTCCCGTGGTGTTATTGTTCGGATACATCGCGGCCACAATCCGCCATTCTCCATGCGTGGCGTCGAAGTTTAGATCATGCTTCTCGCCGTTCACATAGGTTGAGAACAGGCTTTTCTCGTCCCAGGTGATTGTGATGTGCGTCCAAATACCAGGGGTAAGCTGGGCCGGATTGTGCAGCGTCTCGTTCAAATCCTTGTTGATGTTGAACTCAAGGAGCCAGCCTTTCCGGCTGAAGCGGGAGTAATAAGAATCGTCAGGATAGACACCGTCGATCTGTAAGAGGCCGAATGTCAAAGGGCTGATGTTGTCATAAGGATTGTCACGGCTGAGGTTATCCCAGTCGAGTGGTCGCAGCCAGAAGGCGATTGTGCCTTCTTGGGGAAGGACATTGCCGATTCCCCTATAAACCGGAGAAAGCGAGCCCTCGCCCAGCATCAGCGCAGTTCCTTCGACACCGTCCGGAAATAGTTCTCTAACCTTGGCTGGATTCAAATCGCAATCGGCCTTTGTGACGGTATGTTCTTTAAAGGCCGTCCCTGGAACGCACAGATCCGGAGTCAAGGTCCTGTTGAATCCAGCCCTGAAGATCAGGTCGGATTCGTCGCGGAAATAAGGTTGGCCGATGCGTACCGGTGCCTGTTTGTTCAACTCGACCCAGTCCAGGTCGTATTCATAGAACTCGCGTATAGTCTTGGAAATCCTGACCTCATCGATGATTCCCTTGATGCCGGACTTCATGCTTGGATCATTTCCGACTGTGACCATGTTCAGGCGGCATTCCGGCCCCAAGTCGGGCTTGCCGATCGGTTGGCGTTGCCGCCAAATCTCTTTCCCTTGCGCGAAAAGTATGACATTGTTCTCATACGGATATCTGTCTACAGTCCACTGCAGGCAGAGATGCGTCCATTGGCATACGGACAGCTTGTGGGTTCCGACTAGATATTTATTCCTGCGGATATCGACTTCGAGCGCCCCGTCCGCAAGAACGCGCAATATAATTGGACTTAACGGGAACGAGTCGGGGGTTTTAATCTGGGGATTGTCCCAGTATATGATGGTCGCGGCGGAGAGAGGCATCTCATCAAGCTTAAGCCATAGTTCAGTGCTGTGGCTAGATAGAGACTTTGCTCCGGTGTCGAACATGAGTGCACCGCCCTTGTCGCCAAACCTGAGACCGCCCCCGAGCCGCCCTTCGGAGACCGGAGCAGCATCTCCTTGAAGCAGACCGGGCGGTCCCATCTTGTTTGCGTTGAGAACGATTCCCGGGGCAGTCACGGACTCGATCTTGATATCCATGCAGGGAACCTCATTATCATCGGTCAGCTCAAGCTCTTTGGAAGTCTCGTCTTTTTCGTCGAGATGGAACAGCGCCAGCGTGTAGCCGTCCCATTGATAAGGTATCCATGGCGCGGAGCGGGTCAGCAGCGGATAGTGCGGGACAGGCATTTTATTTTCCGCTCCGGAGAAAAGGCTTAAGGAAAACAGGAAACCGGTTGCCATCAATATCGTCTTATGCCTGTGTTTGTATTCGGTCATGCCTGCAATTCCCGGGATGAGAGCGCCTTTTTTGCATCAATGCTCCTTGCGAAATCCGCAGTTTTAAGTAGCGGATTGGAATTCTCCCGGTTCTGCCAAGCGCGCCCCCATCCTTCGAGCTTCCTGATTCGTTCATAAAGGGGGGTACTTGCACGAGCCTCCGTCTCTATTGCTTTGAATGCCGCGCGCAGTTCTTCACGGAAATTGTTCCACGGCCCCTTGCAGAGATCCCAGCTCTTCTCGCGGCAGTTCACGTAGTAGGCCCATGCGATATTGTGGCTGATGCGCATGACGTGGAGCAGGTAACGGCATCTGAGGCGGAAGAGCTCATCCCCGTCCGCATCGGCCAAGGCCAGCGCCTTCTCCAGATCCGAGATAGCGTCCGCAAGAGCCGGAAGCTCCTCTTCCTCCATATTGTCCGCGAGAATCATCATGAGTTCATCCACCTTGTCGTTCGCCTTGATGCGTTCAAGCATATTGTAGAACCGGGAAAAGACGCCGAATGGATGGCCGATGCCCGTCTTGTCCAGTGACGCCTGGCAGAGCGTGGCCAGATCGTAGAGGGCATATGCCATGGCCTGGCTCCGAACGTCCTTGACATCCTGCGATAAGGCATAGCTGCGCAGAGTTTCATCAAGTCCGCGTCCGCAACTGTTCCAGGAATATTCCGCTGCGACGAAAAGGCCCATCTGGTCCGCGGGATAAGCGAAGGACATGGAGTTGATTCCCCTGAACCGTCCGTCGATGGCATGGGCAATGTTACGGCGGATGACTTCGAGAACAGCCGGACGCGCAATTCCGCCGACAACTGTATTGCATAGAGACAGCCAATGGCCTTCGGCTGCAGCCTGAGAAAGCTCGGGAGGGATAGGATTGAATTTCCGAGTCGTATACGTGCCGCGCCGTTCGCCGGAATAGAAGCTCCACTTGGTGTCTTTCGGGAAACTTCTTATTATCTGGGGATTTTCAGGATACGAACCCTGCGTCAGAAGTATCTTCAGGCCGACGTCGGATTTAGACTCATGCCGGACGCGGTCGATGATCTTGTGGAAGACCTGTGCCTCCTTTAAGAAATAGCTTTCCTTGGAATTGGAGATCGCATGCAGGCGGTTTTCAGCCATCCAGAAGCAGATTTCATCAGGGGAATATGCGTCACACAGCCCCACGGCGAGATCACCCATGAGGCGCACCGCCTTGTCATCGTAGTAATTTATTGGCAACCCGAGGCTGTGCCCATGATGCCATATGGACACTCCCGGCTTCAGCTCAGGATGCAACTTGCGTATCAAAGCGAAATGATCCGTATGCGACACCGTCGGAACGATCCTTATGCCCCTTGAACGGGCGTAGGCCATCATCCTGCCCATAAGAACCTGAGTGCTTTTGGCATCCGTGGCGGACAGCCTTGGATCCTTCTTGTTAACCCATGAGCAACCATTGCCGGCAAGGGCAATCACTTCAATCAGATTTATCTTGTGGTCGCTCAACCAGTCTATCAAATTACGGTAATGCTTTTCCGCATCCACCAGTCTTGTTGCGGATGCCCCATCTAGCGTGAAAGTGTTTGTCCAGATACCACGATCCTCCAAGTCGGCGCCGTCGAGGATTCTGACCATCGGAATCCTGACTGTCCTACCGTTATAACTAATGAGCTGTTTCAACGTCTTCATGCCCCAGTATACACCCTGCCGGTCAAGCCCCTGCAGGACAAGCTCATCCTGTCCGACGGAGCAGATTCGATAAGAGTGGAAGCCGACAGGGCCTTTAGCTCCTGAAAAGAAGGGTGCTTGAAAGACGGCGGAATATTTGCCGCAGCCATTGCCAGATAACAGATGTATATGAAAGGGGCGCACCCGGCCGGGCTTTGCGTCCATTCGAGGCTTGCATCCTGTTCTCGACTGGAAGAATCCAGCCAGCTCGTCGGCCGCCCTCAGCGTCCACAGCTCCTTATCATGACATTTTACGACAAGCCTCTTCGACTCGACTCCAATAGCGCCATTGATTTCGATCCGACGTGGCATTGGCGACAGCCCCTGCATGGATTCAATTTCCAACATATATTCACCGGTCTTATTGCTGACGTTGCAGTCGTGGTTTATTCTCCGTGAGAGTTTGCCCATTGGCCTTATTCCGCCTCGATCGCCAGCACGACATATTCGTGCCATGGCACGACGAGCACCTGATTAATCCGCCACTTCCCGTCCTGTGCGGCCACGGCTACGTCCCGCTCTGTTTCCAAGTCGTATATGCGTTTGATCTTGCGCGGTGCATCAGGCAGAGGATGCCCGGAGATTATCTTGTTCACGTCAAGTACGGTTCCTTCCAGGGACAAGTCCTTTCTTGAGATGTTGCCGAATATGACGGCGGTGCTGAGCGTTGCAGTGTTGGAGTAGAACGAAACCTTTATGTCGGCATCCGGCGGTGTTATGAACGCCGTGGAGTTCCAATAGCCGGTGAAGAGGCAGCGGATGCAGTCAGGAAGGTCGACCAGCGCGTCAAGCCTGCGACGAAGAGGATATAGGAAGGAATTAATGTTAGTGTAGTCGACTATAGGAACGATATCGTGCAGCAATTGGATTGCGGCCAGGCTACGCCCTATTTTCAGCCCGCGTGAGGGATCTGGATGTTTCTCCCAGCTTCTAAAAAAACCGCCGTAGGAAGGCTTGGGAACAAGCATTGTGGTCTTGGTCCTCGTAAGGGCACGATACTGATCCAGGGACCACACATCAAAAGACGTGTAGTCGGCGTTTGATGAGAACCAGAGGTTCTCTATCTGCCATGCCATCTGGTTGAACGACATGTCGGAGCAATGCATGTTGCTTGTCCAAAAAGGCGGGCGCATGAGTTCCCATCCAAGATGATTCAGGCGTTTTAAAAGCTGGCGCCTCTGCCAGAGGTTGAATGACAGTTCCATGTGCCCGGTTTCGGGGTTGTATTCCCTTATAGTTCCGATCGAGGCGTTGTCCCACCATGTACCGTTGATGCCGCACTTCTCCATCAGAGGCTTGTGGTACCATATGAAGAAGTCGTTATAGCTGGCCGTCCAGTTATACCACCAAGGGGTCAGCTGCTCTTCGCTGGTCCACTTTATTGTTCCGCCGTCGTTCAATTGGTTGGCATAGCTTGGATCCGGACGCGGCTTCCAGTCGCTCCTCCCAAGCCATTCACCGCCGAAAGTCTTATGTTCGGGGGCGCCAACGCCGCCCATGAAAGTGGAACCGTATAGGACAATCCGGTTGGCGTTGCGGAATCGTTCGTGAAAAATATTCATGTTCCCTGCTGTGATTTCCGGATATTTCGTCCCATATAGCAGATGCCTGCGCAAAGCCGTGAAATCTCTCTCATCATGCAACGCATAGCCGTCCACGGAATCGCCATAAGTCCTGTAGCCTGGGGTGGCATGGGCGATACCGCCCTCCTGCACCAAAGTCCGGTAGCGCGGGTTGTTGGGCTTCATGGGTGCCGCCTGGAAGGCGAAACGCAGATTCCGGGGTTTGTCGACCGTGACCGGCCCGGCCAGGAGACGAACGGTCATGCGCACCTGCCCATTCTCAAGGCGTTCCAAGCACATCATGGGCTGTTCAGCGCGCAGTTCCCATCCGGCATCAGACCAAGCGAAGAACCACAGGCCGCGGTCACCGCTGCCGACATACGAAACCGGCACGAAGGAGAGCCAGTCCTTGCCACGGTCGCAGTAGGCTGCCAGCTCAGTGCTTTCAAAAAACAGACCCGGACTCGACGGAATCGCTCCGAAACGGTTGCCTGCCCAAGAATCGCCGTTGCGCTGGATGTACAAGGTATCAGCCGGGATGTCGGCCAGTTCGAGAAGCAGATCTAGCGACTCGACCACGAGATGCTTTTCAGGAGTCAGCGTAAGTTTCACTCCATACCATCCATCGTATTCGAGGGTTCCCGATATATCGGCACGGATATCCCCCAGCTTCTGGCTGCCGGCGATTTCGACGGCATGAGCAGCCACACACGGGAACTTGACTTCGGCATCCGCCGCCGCCACCATCTTGTTGTCGGTCTTCAGCAGCAATCGCATTGGAGATGCCAACAAGCCAGCCTCAAGGCCGCGCTGTCCTGTAGGCATTCTGGCGCTGATGCCGTCAAGCAAACCTCCCTTTCCGACCAAATAGCTGCGACCCCACACTGAAAGCCGGCGGTCTTTAACAGCAATGGGGGAGAAGGGCGGAATGACCTCCTCGTTTATTCCAAGAGTATTGTGCTCAAATGGGTAATGGCGACGTTCGAACTTGGATGTCTGCTCGGCAATCCGTCCGCCTTCCGAGTCAAGGAGCTGGAAAACAGCTTCATAGTCCCCATCATCAAGGGATGGAACGTCGAGCAACAGCGATCCTGTCCTATCCCGGATGGGCGCTGCGCCAAACGCCAAAGTGCTGCGGAACCAGCCGTTTACGGGACGGATCGCCACCTTGAAAGATGCCGCCGCCTGAATTTCGGCAGGAACTCCGAAGAAGTCCAAATCCACTCCGGCCTCGGCCTTTCCACTGTATGGAAGATAAGCCAAGTGCGACTCCCATGCGCCGCTCTGTGGTCTGCCTGCAAGCCACTTGACGAGATACTCCGTCCGGTAAGATCCGTTTAGAGCTACAAAAGGCTGGCGATTATGGTAGAGCACCGTATTGCCAGACAATGCCTTTATTTCCATCCAGTTGCGCTTGGAATCCTTCTGGGTTATTTGAGTTATCGGAATGCCTGTTTTCTTGAAATGCGCTTCCGCAGACTCGCCAGGATTCAGCTTTAGGGTTCGGTTTTCCCGGAAGATATTCTTGCCCTCAGCGTTTTCAACCGAGACCTCAATGAATGCTTCAGCGGGCTTGCTTCCGCCGGCAACTGAGATCATCGTGTCGAGCATGCCGTCCATGACTTCTCCGGTTTTCGTGTAGCGGAAGACCGGAGCGTCCGGGGCGAAATCAACACGTGCGAATCGCTTCCATTCGGTCCAGCAGCCAGGCACCAGACCGGCAAAGTAGAAACCGCCCGACTCGTCGGCGCGCACAAGTTGCATCACCAGGCTTCGGCCATCCAGTGAATCAATGTTCATGCGCTTGAGCTCCACAGCCATTTCGAGCTGCCATGCATCCTCCGTAACATGACATTTGAGCGGTCCTCCCATCGACCAAAGCGTTTCCGATCCGGGCGTGCCGTTGAAAAACCACATGTCTGTCACAGCGCCCTTGGGATTGGCCATGATCTTATAAAAACCCTTCCCCTCGAACATTGCATCCTTACGTTCGTTAGTCAGTATCTGCACCTCGACGTGATCCTCGAAAAGCAAAGCTTCACTCTCGTTTTCCTTCACACGTGCCTTGGGATACGTCCCCTTGGGGTTTGGAGAATGCATCGCCAGATAAAGATATTTGCTGTCGTAGCCGATATACCAGATAACCTGCTGGACTTCCGCAACCATCGAGAAGGGGCCTACGCCGCCGGTCGACGCAAGGCCGGTGATAGCCGCCGCCCCCCGCCATTCCTCCTGTCCGATCACTCCGTCTATATTCGGCGGCACCTTCATCTTCGGCGCCAGCAACACGGGATACTCGAATTTTCCGGATTCATCCTCTTCCGCCCAAGCAACTCCCCCCAGGATAATCGCTCCTAAGGCGCAGGTCACTATTGGAGTCCAGAAGGCGCATGATGCATCCTTATGCCATCCAAATCTTCTCATGTTTCCCCCTTTCTTTATTTAATATCCTAAGGCGGGCTTCGCCCGCAACCCAAAATTCAATGAATTCCATAGACACATGCATGCTTTTGTGATAGAAGTTTTTAAGAAAGTATCCTAATTTCTTTGGCAATGAATCATATGAGTGCCCTCGCATAATCTGCCCCGTCAAATAAAGATTTTCTTTGATGGCTTGGACAAGGCCTCGGGATGCCGTAGAATCATACCGGACCGGAAGCCAAGCCCAAGCGAGAGCATGATTCAATAAGCTATGGAATCCGATCATAAACGCCACCTTTTTCCACTGCCTACGTTCAAATCAGGCATGGCATATTGCTTTTGGCATCCCAAGGATTAAACTCACTGTATTCAAAGATGCTTGATTCACTTCTGTCCCATGTATGTGGCATACGACCATAGTCCACCAGTTCCTCCCTGGGAAAAGTACCCGTTCCCATAATTCAGGACATTCGAATCAAGATTCAGGATGACATATGCGGGCGTTGAGAACCACTGGACATGCCCGTCAATATATGTGCAATTAATTCCTTTCTTCCAATGGGTGATCGGAGAATACTGGCTGGGCGTATCTAGGGATGCCTTGAATCGAAAACACTGGATGTATGCTGTCAAATGATCAATTTTCCCATAGAACGACTTGTCTGGATCCCAGTTTGCCGCATTTCTACCGGGCATCCCGAAACGGCCTTTGGCCGTATTGCTTGGAGTATTTTCATAGAATACACAGGTGTTGGTTGCATATGATCCCCAATAGTCGGTGGCAGGATTCGCAAGAACTTTCTCATACATTTCTTTAAAGGACTTGACCGTTTGATCTTTCTGCTCCGAGGGACATGTGAAAGCATCGGACGGTACCATGTAGTCAGGAGCAAGCTTGGCAATACCCCACCACGCTCTTATCAGAGTATCAGGAGGGGTTGGAGAGTTATATGTCACGTATCCATTATTCCCGAAAAATCCGGTTCCGAAATAATTGTTGCTCCTGTATCCGCTCCATGCATTTGTTTCAGGAAGCATCTGGCTGTAGTCGTTGGAATAGTTCGCAAGCCCAGTATAAAGCTGCTTGTGGTTGCTGATGCATACCGCCCGTCTCCCCATCTCCTTGGCGACTTTCAGCGCGGGGAGTAAAATCGCCATAAGAATCGCGATAATCGCAATCACCACCAGAAGTTCTATTAGGGTGAATGCCGCCCGATGAAACGGGGAGTTTTCTAGCCATAGGCCAAAACGTGCATGAAGTTTCCCCTCATGCGGCTTCCCCACTGGAATTTCCTTTAGGATTTCGACATTCCGCCTCATACCCGCGCTTATCCCCGGCCGGGAGAACCGTGTCAGACCTCCCCCGTTGCTTGAGGTCGCTTCCTCTTCGTGCCGCCCCCTTTTACACTGTCGGACAGACGGGCGCTGCCCATTCCCTTCCCGCGGCTTTGTCGCCATGCTTAGTGACGGAGCATGGCTGTCCGCCATGACGGTCAGGCGACCTGCCTGAATTGGGCAATTGGCAGGGACATAGCTTGAATATGTCAAGTGACTCCAGCCTTCGCTGGGCACATGTTCGATCAGTGTGAAAGCGGCACTTCTCGCTCCGGTAGCGCCGGTGACATCCGGCAGAATTGAAGAAACTTGAGTTCTCATGCAATCAACCTTTCAGCTTTTACCGCAGGCAGATAGCTTGTTTCAGCCAGGAGGTGCTTGAGTCTTGCGATACATTCACTCCTTGTGAGTTTCCCCGCCATGAAATCCCTGTTGCAGGCTTCTATGTTCATGATGAACCAGTAGTAGGCTGCGGTCATCGGATGAAGAAGCGTGCATTTCCGCAGATTCTCCCCTATCAGGGTTTCAGGCAGATGATGGTTTCTCACATAGGTCCCGTCTATCAACTCCTGGTATATGGGCAGGTTCAAATGCAGGGATGCAAAGAGATTCTGGACTTCTCTAGAGCAGAGATACTTCACCAAGCTTATACATTCGCTCATATATTTCGCTCCAGATGAAATGGCAAAGCACGATAGTGTTACTTCCTGCTTGGCACCGGGTGCGAGCGGTTTCTCTATGACATCCCAGCCGCCCTCCTTCCTGTTGTTCAATTCGGTGAAGAGATGAGATGTGTTTCTCAGGAGCAGAAGCCGATCGTCGAAAAACTCCCGCAACTGGTCGGGATTGATAGCATTGCGGCCTTTAAGGGTGAGACCATCGACAAATGATATGAAATCCTCGGTTTTCTGCCAGTCGATTGCAGGCAGGCCGTTGCTCTTCCACAAAAGTGCTCCGGAATTGACCAGGTTGTAGTAAAGACCGCTAGGGTAAAAGCCATACTCGTCCACATTTGCATATTTTTTTTCAAATAGCTCCCCAAGTCTGAAAATATCATCATATGTTCTTGGCTCCCGGAACTCTTTGAATTTGGCCTTGAGACTCCTATTTATGAATAGAAATGGCAGGGAGACAGCAAAGGGAATGACGCATTGATGGCTATATGGACTTTTCACGAACTCATGCAGTATGCATGCAAGTTCTGCTTCCTGTATCCCGATTTCGGCAAGATCCTCGAACTGGACGAATTTGTCGTATCCTATACTGTCCAGTATATGCGGGGTCGTGTTGAGGATGTCAAAATGTTCTTTCTTCCAGGCATCTTCAATATGGTTGCTGGCGCAGCTTGAATATGAGATATCCACATTGTTTTTCCTCCCGTACTCCTTCAGCACCACATCCCACAGCATCGATATGTTTGAGTCATAGTCCGAAATGAAAATGCGCAGACTGGGCCTACTGTTGAAAAAAACAGGGGTAAGATATTCCGAGAAGTCAGTGATCTTCTCGTTGCCTGGATTCGCTCCCTTTGAAAGAACTCCTTCCCCGGAACAGATTTTCCGCGAGACAGAATAGCCTTTACCACCTTTAACGAGGACAGATCTAGAAACCAAGATATGGAGGGCGGACAGGACTATTCTCTGGCTTACCTTGTAGAACTTGACAAGTTCTCTGATAGACAGTATCCTGTCACCGGGGGCAAGCCTGCCCGTCCGAATCTGTAGGTTGATATCATCAACAAGCTCTTTCACTTTGTCGGGTTTCTTTATATTTCCTAATGGCATGGCGGTGAAAACCTCCCTTTTTCCATTTATTGTAGCATTATGTTTACAAATTGTCAACATAATGATTGCATTATGTCATTTTTTATTCATTGCGGCAGTAGCCATGCCCCTTTTGAAGTGAGCCGCAAAAAGCGGCAAAACTCTGTCTTTTTCCGCATTTATAGCTCGCTTGTTATGCTGCGGCGCCCCCCCTGCCGACAATGTCCTGCGAGTTCCTGCACCATGCTGTGATTTCCCGCGACACCGAGAGTGTTGGAGATTGCGCGCAATGTAAGGGCTGCATGAAGCCATCCTAACCCATCTTTCGCCATCCCCGATCTGATGGAAGAAGGGGTGCAGCACGAGGTCGCTTTTGAGTATCCGGAAGGCGCATGCGGAGCGCGCGGCCAGATTCGAAAGAATAATCTACCAGATAGAGGACAAGGCCGGAAAGGAAAGTTTCGCGAGCAGGAGGGACGCCTGCCTGTGGCTGTCGGAAAACGCACGCGGGCTTGCAGCTTGCTTCGCCGTAAAAAACGGCGAAGGCGGAAAAGCGAAGATAGCCAGAAAGGCGCGGGCCGTCGCCAGCGCGACCGCTCACTTCGGATAAGCGGTAGTGCTGACCGATAGAAAGGGACGGACGGGCGAGGAGGTGCTTGCCGACCACCGGAGCAGGGACTTGGCCGATCGGCAGTGAATATCCCGTTGCCAGTATAGATACCACAATTTTTTTAGTTTAGGTTCCACGGCTGGACGCTCACGGTGTTCCGCTGATACGGAAGGCGCATTTCAATGATGCGGATTCTACAGCCCGGTGCAGAGTATGAATTCAGCAAACTACGCCCTTTTGCTGAATTCATACCCTAGTCCAACTGCCAGGGTGCCAGCTTGTTGGCCCATGAGAGTTTTCTTGGAAGGATCATGCTTTCCACATGGCCGTCCCAGAACGACATGACGGATACCCCGCCGTAGGGGGCCTTAGGGTGCGGCGTGCCGGCCACGGCGCTATGGAAAGTGTCCAAGGGATGGCCGTTCGCCC
>CAZWRV010000031.1:0-63597 GCA_964636325.1 uncultured Victivallaceae bacterium
GGCGCATGCAAGTCCTTCTCTGTTAAATATTTATATTTTTATAGACGGGCTCTAAATTATTACAGAAAACAAGGAACGGACAAATGAGAAAACATAGCATTGCTTCCATGATTGTCGGCGCGCTCGTCGCGCTTTCGGGGATAGCCGTCAACGCCCAGGACGAAGGAGCTCCGCAGTTCAAGCCCGGAAACGTGGACGACCTCTTCAAGGCCGCCGCCAAGATGCTCGACGAACAGGGCGCTGAATCGGGCGAGGTGATTTTGTTCTTCAAGGCCAACTTCCCGGAGAGGATCGCGTTATACGAGAAACTCATGAAGGAAAGTCCGGGGGACGCATCAAACCAGCTCTGCTCGGAATTGAACGAATGCAAGGATATGCTCGCCATGCAGCAGGACAACCCTGAAAATTTCAAAAGGGCTCTGGAAGTCAAGAAGCTCAATATAAAAACCGAGGCGATGGCCGCGGCCATCCTGCAGATGAAACAGGACGGCATGGAGAAGAACAAGGACGCCATTCAAAAGAATGAAAAGGAATTGAAGGACACGCTCGGCAAGCTCTTCGACCTGAAAATCCAGGACGAGAAGATCAACATCGAAAACGCACAGAAGGAACTCGACTCTCAGAAGGAGCGCCTGAAGAAGCGCGAGGCCAACAAGGAGAAGATCATCGGCAAGCGCATGGGCCAGCTCACGGGCGAAGACGAGGATCTCGAGTGGTAAACTTTTAACCGCCAAAACGCCAAGACAAGCTTCAGCTCAGTATTATACTCCTTTAGGTTTATATCATCTGAAACCATCCATCCTTTCTTCCCTACACCATCCTGTAGGAGGGATGTATCCCGGTTTATATTCTTCGTGGCTCTGCGCCTTTGCGATAAAACAAAACTAGAAACCGCGGAAAACCGAACCGTCGTGCGTGCATTTGGGGCAGCTCGCCTTCTTCCCGGCGAGCGCCGCGGCGGCGACGAATGGATAGAGGAGGAGGCGCAGGTCGGCGGAAGCGAGCGGCATCACGTAGCCGACGACTGCGATTATGTAGGCGAACTTCGCGTAGAAGAGTCCGCCGAGAATTCCAGCAAGGATCAGGACGAGCGAGGACTTCCAGGCGAGAAGGTAGACGACGGCGATGCCTTTCTGGTCAAGGCACTTGGTGCCGTGGCAGAGGGGGCAGGAGATTTCCGGGCTCTGTTCCATGTGCATACCTGATTAGGCTGGCATCAAGCCGTATACAGTAGGGACGGGCTTTAGCCTGTCCGCTTCCGCCTTCGTCGGACTACGGCGCGACAAGTAAGCCAACACATACTTTGCCCGTAATAATACGAGCCCACAGTGACAACAGAGGATGAAAGCTGTTTCACCGCATACCCACCCCCCATCCATCCATTCACCCATCCATCCATTCATTCGCCTTAGCCCCGTTCTGCAGGCCGAGGGCGAAGGATGTCAGCTTCGAGTCTAGCAAATATCCATTTCCCGAGGCAGCGAGGAGGTAATCCATGAGTCCACCCAGGGGAACAAGGATTGTCTCAATGGATTCGCTTTCGTCGGGGCTGGAAACCGGGTTCATGTTTTCGGGCAATGTCTCGTCGATTTCGACGAGGGCGAGGTTTACTTTTTCTCCGCTGAGGCCGGGCGAGCTGAAAGTCGGAGGCAGGAGTTTTATCATCCGTCCGACATAGCCGGTCTCCTCGCGGAGTTCGCGGAGCGCTGTCACTTCGATGTCCTCGGGCCTGTCGATGAGCCCGGCCGGGAACTCTACGACTTGCCCGCGGGCCGGCGGTCTGAACTGCCTGACCAGGACGATCCTGCCGGAAGGCTTGAGCATGGCGATGATCGCGACCGCGCCGGAAGCCTTGTTCCTCGCCGCGGACTCCCACGTCCGCGGCACGCCGTGGCCGTCGGTGTATGCTATCCGTTCGATCCTCAGCCAGTCGCCCGCGGCTACAGTCTCCACCTTGACAGCCGCCGCTTCAAGTTTCTCTTTGGCGTCCATGAATTTTTTCCATTTTTTTGAATTTTATCATTTGCATATTCCTTATACAAGGCATATTGTCAAAGATAATCTGCTGTTATTTCTGTTTTTCCCGGACAGCTCGGACCAGGCAATATTTCATTTTCCTTTTTGAGGACTTTTCCCCGTATTTTCCCACGGATTCGGCCTCATTCTTTATTTCAAATCCACTTTTTCAGGCGATGGATACCGGATGCTTATTGGATTGACCGGCGGAATCGGATGCGGGAAGTCGACTGCCCTCAGGCTGTTCGCCGGACTCGGATGGGGATCACTTGATGCCGATGCGATATGCCACGGCCTCTACGAGGATCCGGACAGCGCGCTGTACAGGGGCATCAGGGAACGATGGGGCGGGAAGGTCTTCAGGGATGACGGCAGGGCCGACAGGAGGAGGATAGCCGACCTTGTATTCGGAAATCCCGACGAGCTGCGATGGCTCAACACGCTGATCCATCCGCTCGTGTTCAAGGCGGCGCAAGACAGTCTCAAAGGAACCGCCAAGGACGTCATGTTCGACGTCCCGCTTCTGTTTGAAGCCGGCTGGCGGGAAAGCTTTGACGCCACGGTCGCAGTATGGACCGATTCCCGAAGCCAGCTTGCGAGGCTGCAAGGCAGAGGACTTTCTACAGAGGACATCGCCCGGAGGATGAAATTCCAGCTCCCCGCCGGCGAGAAGCTCGAAATGGCCGACTACGGACTTATCAACACAGGAGACATTCGTTCGCTGGAACAGCAATGTTGCTCCTTAAATAAAACACTGAAGGGCGACTATGGAAAATGATACTCCATCACCGAGGGGCCGACGCAGCTCCCAGAACATGCACCACGGCAGCAGGCGTAACGACGCCGACGACGACTATCCGCCGCAGCCCGACTTCAACATGGACCAGGACGACGAACAGAAGGGCGGCCGATACGCCGGCAGGGAGAGGGACCGCGACAGGGACGGCTACCCCCAGCAGGGCGGCTCGGACGACGGCCAGCAGCAGGGCGACTACAGGCGCGACCGCGAAAGGGAGCGGGACGACTCCTACGAGGACGGCCAGCAGAGGCCCAGGAACGGATACTACAACAACAGGCGCCACACGAAGAAGCCTTTCCACAGGAACGGCGGACGCTACGGGCAGTATCAGGACAGGGACGACGCGTCGGAGGAGAAATACAACGAGCAATACATAAGGGACAAGACCGCCCCGAGCCTCAACATCACCGAACTGCAGGAGAAGGAGATGGAGGCTCTCGCCGCCATGGGCCGCGAGATGGGCGTGGAAGGCATCGGGGCTCTGGAGAAGAAGGATCTGATCTTCGAGATACTGAAGGCCAACGCGGAAAAGAACGGCCTGATGTACGGGAGCGGCTACCTGGAGGTCCTCCCCGACGGATTCGGATTCCTCAGATCCCCCAGCTACTGCTACCTCCCCTGCCCCGAGGACATCTACCTCAGCCCGTCGCAGATACGCAGGTTCTCGCTGAAGACCGGCGACTTCGTGGCCGGGCAGATCCGTCCGCCGCGGGAGAAGGAGCGCTTCTTCGCGATGCTCAAGGTCGAGTCGATAAACAACGACTCCCCCGAGAGGAAGAAGGAGATCATCCCCTTCGAGAACCTCGTCCCCTACTTTCCGACGAAGCGCTTCATCCTTGAAAGGGAGCCGGAGGAGATTTCCACCAGGGTCGTGGACCTCATCACCCCGATCGGAAAGGGCCAGCGCGGACTCATCGTCGCGCAGCCGCGCACAGGCAAGACCGTCCTCCTGCAGAAGATCGCAAACAGCATACTCAGGAACAGCCCCGAGGCGATCATGATCGTCCTCCTGATCGACGAGCGCCCGGAGGAGGTGACCGACATGAAGCGATGCGTCGCCGCCGAGGTCGTCAGCTCGACCTTCGACGAGCCGCCGGAACGGCATGTCCAGGTCGCCGAAATGGTCATCGAAAAGGCAAAGAGGCTGGTCGAATACAAGAAGGACGTCGTCATCCTGCTTGACAGCATCACGCGGCTGGCCAGGGCCTACAACACACTCCAGCCGCACAGCGGGAAGATACTTTCAGGCGGAGTGGACGCCAACGCACTGCACAAGCCGAAGCGCTTCTTCGGCGCCGCCAGGAACATCGAGAACCACGGCAGCCTAACCATCATCGCCACCGCCCTCATCGACACGGGCAGCCGGATGGACGAGGTCATCTTCGAGGAGTTCAAGGGAACCGGCAACATGGAGCTGGCCCTCGACAGGCATCTCGTCGACAGGCGCATCTATCCCGCCATCAACATCGAGAAGAGCGGAACCAGGAAGGAGGAGCTGCTCCTCCATCCCGACGAGCTGCAGAAGGTGTGGACCCTCCGCAAGGCCATGAACGGCGTCCCCCCCATAGAGGCGATGGAGCTCCTGGTCGGAAAGCTCAAGAAGATCAAGACCAACATAGAGTTCCTGATGACGCTCCAGGTCTGATTCCGGAATCCGCAGTCTCTCGCTTTTTTCCTGTTTTTTCCACTTGTAAAACGCAAGTCGGGACATAATTTCACCGCAAAAGTGAATTAAACTGCAATCACGGAGGAACTTTTATGGCGATGCTGACATGCCCCTACTGCAACATGGAGATCAGCATGAGCGCACTCGAGGCGGAGGACGGATACTGCCCCGAATGCGGCGCCGTCATCGGCGGAACTTCCATCTTCGAGGACGACGAATCGGAGGACGAGCTCGACGAGGAGGTATTCAAGGAGGAGCCTGAGGAGGACATCGGCGACATCGAGATCGAGGACATCGAGGACATCGAGGAGTTCGAAGACGAGGACATGGGCGAAGACGGCAATGACGAGGAGGAATAGGACGCCGGCCCGCGCCGGCTAAATTGGGCTACGTAAATGCAGAACCTCCAGAGATATCTCATATTCTCGGCGGTGGCGGCGGTGGCGCTCATGTCCTTCGCGCTGCTCTTCCCCGCATACAACAACCTGGACAAGATGAAGCAGAGGGTCAAGGAGCTGGAGGACGAGCTCGAAGCCAGGAAGACGGAATGCATGCACCTGAAGAAGCTGCTGAACGACCTTGAAAACAATCCCAAGTCCGTGGAAAAGGTCGGAAGGGAAAAATTCAACATGTGCCAGGATGGCGAAACCATCTACACCTACAACCCCAAGGATCTCGCCCCGAAGAAGGACAAGCAGGCAGCGGACAAGGAAAAGAACTCCGCCCAGCCCTGACACCAGCGTATGAATTGTATGAATTCAGCAAACTACGCCCTTTCGCTGAATTCATACCTACTTATCCCCAGGGAGGCATTTGCATGCTCTTCACAGCCGGCGGGGCAGGAAACCTGAAAATACAAATCCCCGCTTGCATTCTCATCACGGCGATGTCCATTATATTAACCCCAGGGGTAATTTACCTTTCACAGCCGGAGGTGGCCAGGATGATGACTTCTCGATTCACCTTCATTGAAATCCTGATGGTGCTCCTCGTCCTTCTTATCGTCGTCGCCTATGTGGTTCCGGCGATATTCGGCCAGTGACGGACGTCATGAAATAGCTCTGCGCATGTCCTCCACCGGTGGAAATATCCCGGTCCAGATGACGAACGATTTCACCCCCTGGTGAAGCAGCATGGAAAGCCCGCCCGCGCACCTGCACCCTTTTGCCGCGGCCATGTCCAGGAACCTGGTCCTCCTGTAGATTGTGTCGTAGAAGCAGGCGTTCCGCAGGAAGAGCTCTTCCGGTATCGGGCTGGGGTCGCCGTCATTCAATCCGACGCTGCTGGTCTGCACGACCACCGACGATTCCGCGACGAATTCCGAAAGCCTGCCAAGGTCGTCGAGTGCGCAGCATGACAGGCGGGCGCCTGGGTGCGCATCCCTCAGGTCGGAGACGAGGCGTTCGGCGTTGCCGACGGTCCTGTTGGCGAAGTACAGCCCGGAAGCACCCCGCTCCAGAAGATGGAAAGAAACGGCCCTGGCCGCTCCTCCGCAGCCTATGAACGTGAATATCCCGCCCTCCGGAGACACACCGAAATCCTCCTTGAGCGCATGTTCGATGCCGTAGCCGTCGGTCGAATCGCCGTGCAGTTCCCCCCCCACGTTCCTCACGGTATTGACGCTTCCGCAGAGCTTCGAGGAGGCTGAGACGGCGTCAAGATGCCGGATTATCGCCGCCTTGTGCGGAACAGTTATGTTGAAGCCTGAGAGCTCAGCCCTCGCACGCTCCGCGAAGGCGGCAAGCTCCTCAGGCCTCACGCGCACAGCCGAATATTCCGCATCCATGCCGAGCGCCCTGAACGCCGCATTGTGCATCCTCGGCGACAATGAATGCGAGACCGGATCCCCTATCACAGCGTATTTAAGCATCGCCTCCAGCCCCCATCTTTAGTCCCTTTAAATTAGCCTCCGGGCGCAATAAAGTCCAAATATCTCGTTGGGATTTCCGCTTTCAAAGCGCCCAATCCGGATTATATTGCCATGCAAAGGATTAAGCCATACCCCTGTCAGGCTGAAATTTCACACTATATCTCGCTCGTCAAAATGTCAATTTCCACGCTAAATGAGTATTGATGATTGCAGCACTGCTGGTATCCCATGCAACTTTCAATTGATCGGGAAACATATTGAAATTTGAAGGGGAGGCCGGTATGTCCACGATGAAAAGCCAGCTCATGAGATGTCCGATCTGCGGCGCCGAGCAGGAGCTGACCGTCTACGAGTGCGTGAACGTGACGCTCAATCCTGAACTCCGCGACGAGCTCTTCAAGCGCAGGATCAACGTGTTCTCATGCAGGTCCTGCGGGAAGGACAGCGCCGTCAAAGCCCCCATGCTTTACCATGACATGAAACGGGAATATTGCGTCCAGTTCTATCCTCCGCAGTCGATGGGCGATCCCGGGGTCCTCGGCAGGTTCGAGAGCAGCGGTACGCTGAAGCCGGAAGGACTCCCCGCAATCCTTGCCGGACGCTACCTCGCGCACCCGCACGTCGTCTTCGACATGGAGGAGATGCTCAGATACATACTTTTCAGGGAGAAGCTGAAGCCTTGAACATCCTAAATCTTTTCGCCTTCCTCCTCGGCGCATGCGTCGGCAGCTTCATAAACGTATGCGCCTGGCGGCTGCCACGCAACGAATCTATAGTTTCGCCGCCGTCGCACTGCCCCAAGTGCGGCCATGAGATCGAGTGGTTCGAGAACATACCGATATTCAGCTGGTTCATGCTCAATGCCAGATGCAGCTGCTGCAAGCAGCCGATATCCCCGAGATACGTGATTGTGGAGTCGCTTACGGCCCTGCTCTTCCTGGCAATATCCTTCAAGGCCATGCAAGCCGGAAGCATGGCGCCATTCCTTCCGTATGCGGCCGTCATGTTCCTGCTCATCGCCACCTTCATCATCGACGTCGAGCACATGATAATCCCCGACGAGCTCACCTACCCCACGATGATCTGCGGCCTGGTCTTCGCGGCCCTGCTGCCGGAGAACTGGGGGGTCTACATCTACCTGGCGAACAAGCACATGCCCATGAACTTCCCGTCCTCCTACAACGCGATCGCCTTCAGCGCGTCTCTTATCAGCCTCGTCGCCGCGGCGGCGCTGTCCGCGGCGCTGGCGTTCGCCGGAAAGTCCGTCTTCAAGGCGGAGGCGCTCGGCATGGGCGACGTAAAATACCTCGCGGCGGTCGGGGCCTGCATCGGCCTTCCGGCCTGCTTCTTCGCAGTACTGTTCGGCTCGATCACCGGCTCGCTTTACGGACTCTACCTGGTCTCCTTCAGGAAGGCCGGAATGAAGACCGCCATTCCCTTCGGCCCATTCCTCAGCGCCGGAACACTGATCTGGCTGCTCTCCAGCGACTGGCTGATCCGGACATACATCGACGTTTCCCTGCTCATCGCGGAGAAGCTCTCCGGATGAATCCGCCGCGGAAATGCGGACGGATGCGGAAAAATCCGAATATGGAATCCGAAACACACAGATTAGGAGGCAAGATGCAGTTTGATATTTGGTCGGTGGGGCCGTCCAGCCGCGCTTCCGGAGTACTTGAGACATCGTCCTACCGGAGCGGGGTGAAGGTCGCGATTCCCGTGGTCGTAGTCCGCGGAGCGGAGGAAGGGCCTACGCTGACGGCCTTGGCCTGCCAGCACGGACGCGAGCTGAACGGGATCGAAGCCATCCGCCGCGTGATTCTCGGGCTCGATCCCTGCCGCCTCCGCGGACGCGCCATATTCATCCCCTGCGCCAATCCCGTCGCAGTCCGCATCCGCCAGCAGGACTATCCGCATGAGCGCGGCCGCTACTTTGCGGCGGCCCAGGGCTTCAACCTCAACCGCGAATGGCCCGGCGACAGCAAGGGGACGCTCTACCAGCAGATGGCCGGGGCAATGTGGCGCGAGGCCGTCAGCCGCTCTTCCATATGCATCGACCTGCACGGATGGTCCGGAGCCAGCTCGTCGCTCGTGTGGGGCGCTTTCCGTGACGCGGACCTTGTCCGCGCCTTCGGCCTGGACATCCATCTCGTCAAGAGCGAGGCGGAGATGGCGAAGGGCGGAACCTGCCTGGAACACGTCTGCTGGAAGGCTGGCATCAGGAGCGTCACCGCCGAGCTGACTCCTCAGAAAATCCTCTGCGAGAAGTCAACCGCCGCCGGTGCGCGCGGAGTGCTCAACATCATGAAAAGGGCCGGCATGATCGACGGGGAACCTGAACTGCCGCCGGAGCAGATCGAGCTTGACGACGGAGAGTCCGAAACGCACAAGGAATATGTGCTCAAGGCCGATTTCGCAGGGCTCCTAGTGCCGCGAGTCCGCGTGCCTGCGGTCGTTAAAGCCGGCGAGACATTCGCGGAAATAGTGGACTTCGACGACGTCATGCACGTCCAGCCGCTCGTCTCCCCAATAGACGGCACGGTCTTCAACCTGGGCGGTGTCCATTGGAGCGAGGACATGGCCGAGACAAGCGTGAAGGACGCAGGCGAGACGGTGGCGCTGGTGAAGAGCTACCGGCGCATACTGCGAAATCAGGCTCCGCCATATTAAGACGCCGAAGGCGGCAGCTTCGATATCTGTCCTCACTCGACGAACCTCAGCTTCCCGAAGGCGCTGAAGTCGAGGTTCGACGGACGCTTGAGCGTGCTCCACCGCTGGAGTTCGAAGCCCTTGCCCCACCGGGATCTGCAGAAGTTCCCATACCATACGCTTCCGATCTTCACCTGCGGCTTTTCCGGAAAGTCCGAGAAGGGTACGAATACTTCGAGCGTCCAGAAGTCCTTGTCCTTGCAGGCCGCCGCCCTCGTACCGGCGGTGTTCCATTCCTTCCCTGCGGCGGTGCCGTCGTAAAGGGCGCCCAGTGAGTTGGCGACTATCTGGTAATACTTTGAGCGCTTGCCTTCGACATCTAGGAAAATCTCTATGCAGTCGTCGCCGTAGACGTCCTGGTCGTGCACAGTGCATGCGGCCTTGATGGAGGCGATGTCCGGTTCGAGGAGCCTGAAGGCGAATGTTACGCCCTGCTCGGTCCAGACGCCTTGGACGGTCGTGGCCCTGTCAGGCTTCGGTTCCTTCGCGTCATACGCCATCTTGAACGGCTGCGCGGCCGCATCCTTCCAGCACGGGTCGCCGAGGATGCCGTCGAGCTTCGGATTGCCTCCGACTTTCAGAATGGGAAGCGTCGGGAGGTCCTTTCCTCCTTCATGGTACGTGTCGGACTCCTTAAGGAATATTTCGACGGCCTGGCCGAAATAGTCTACGCGCCTGCGTTCCTGCGTCCCATCCGCGGCCAGGGAGCGCGCATCGGCCAGCCATGCGCGCAGCTTGAGCGCCTCGGCGCGCGGCATGGTCTCCTCGTTGATCTGGCTGGGCGAGGCATGGTGGCCCGCCGGCTGCTCCTTCCATACCGTCTTCTCCCATCTGTCTGTCAGGCAGGAAAGTATTTTACCCATCGGCTCCTTCGCGGGCCCGAACATCAGCTCCAGATATTCCTTCAGCGCGGCGTCGACGTCGAAGTCCGGATTCCAGAGCAGCCGGAACCAGCAGTAGTAGGTGGGCGCCTGGGACTTCCACATCCCGTCGTTGCCCAGCTCTACGGGCCAGTATCCGGCGCATAGGAAAGAGCCGTCGTTGTCGTCGCGGTGCCTCTGCTGGAACGCCTTGACGATGTGCGGATACTGGAACGGCAGGGCCGTGTCGTCCTGGGGCCAGCATGGATATTCCCAGAGGCGGATCCGCCTTCCGGTGGCCTTCACCCATCCGGCGATCATCCTGTCGTGATCCAGTGCGACCTCCGGGTTCTGCTCGTTCACCCCGCGCATGAGGCAGAGCGAGGCGACTACGTTGTCGGGGAACTTGAAGTCCGCGGGGGGAAGCGTGTAGTTCGCGTACGGCAGATAGCCGACCGTCACCCCGGGCCATTTCTTAGCTATCTCCTCCGCCATGCCGACTACGAACCGCTCCATCACCCTGCTTGCCCGCCCGAGGTCCGGCGCCTTCGGATCGATCAGCTTGCCGCAGAATTCGCAGTGGCAGTCCACGCCCTTGTCCGGCGGCGAAATATAGTAGACCTTGTCAGTGGGCGGGAACCAGAGGCTTTTGCCGTCCGAGTGGAGCCACGGCGTCTTGTCGCCCTTCGTGTAGAAGTCGTCCAGATCCTGAATCATCAGCCGGACCGTCTTAGGATTCCCGTAGCATGGCATGCCGCCGTCGCGCGTTCCGTCCAGGCGCTGCTCGAAGCATTCGGGCGCGTCCTTGAAGTGCCTGCCGAAGTTGAGCGGAGTATGGCATGCCATGACGATATAAGAGGCGGTGGCGCCGCGGTACTGCGGCGGCGCGGGCGGCCATATCGAGCGCATCAGACGCCGGGGATGATCCTTGTACCGGACCGGCTCGACGACAAAAGACTCGCGCTTAGGGATCACCCGTCCGTCTTCGCCGGGATAATACCAGCGTATACCGAAGTATCGCTCAAGGAAGTCGTAGACGCCCCATAGCGTCCCCTTGCTTTCCGGCGTGATCTTCAAATCCGGCTGGCGGCCGACGATCGCAAGCCCGTCCGCGAAAGTCGCGACACGGAAGCCCTCCATCGGCAGATCTGACGCGGTGATCTTAAGCTGTTCTGTCAGCTTCGAATCTCCGACCAGAATCAACGTGCCTGAGACCTGTTCCGCGTCCGACCTGATCGGCAGCGCGGCGCCTGTCGCCAGCCTTACATATTCGGCCAGCTCCGTGGCGGCCTGATACTCGACGCCCTTCTTGCTCTTCAACGCCTCGCCGGCGATCACGATCGCAGCGGCGGCCGCGCCCTCCTTGACAAGCGTCACAGCCCCCCCGGCAAGCGGCGCCTCGAACTCCACAGGATTGAGGCAGGGATTCTGCCGGCCATCCTCCGCCGCAAAGATTCCGGCTATGAGGCAGAACGGGACAAGAGCGGAAAGCACCTTCATCGTCCATCTCCTCGCTGATTTTTTAAAGTTCCGTTTGATTTGAAAACTATATATATGCTGTATACTAATACCCTGCCCGGATCGTCCTGTCAACGGACGGCCGCCTGGCATGGGACAAATTTCCCGCAGGAAGCGACCCGATGAGAGCAGTCCGGAAAGAGACCAGGAGCAATTCGCTTAGAAATCCCGGGAAGCGGGCGGCCATCAAGGACGCGCTGCTCGACTGGATGGCTGAGCAGAAGCTGCGGCCTGGCGACAGGATACTGGGCCAGGTCGAGCTGGCGCGGCGCTTCGGAGTGACCCAGGTCACCATGTTCAAGGCCCTCAAGGAGCTTGCAAGGGAAGGCAAGATCCACAGGAAGAACGGCAAGGGGACTTTCGTAGGCCCGGAACAGGGGCCGCACGCTCGCAGGACGGCATGCCTTATCCTCCCCGGCGAACACCTTGACAACCCCGAGCACAATCCCCAGTTCTGGGCCGAGGTGCAGTCGCTCCTGCACACGTTCACGGTCGCCGCCGCAGGATGCGGCTGGTCTTCCGCGACACATCCCGTGATGGCGGACAGCGATCCGGTGCGGTCGACGCTGAATCTTTCGAAATACGACGCAATCTTCTTCCACCACACCAAGGAGCCTGCGGAACTGCTGCGTTTTCTGACCACTAAGACGAGGCTTCCGGTGGCCGCGTTCGGCCAGCCGGACAACGCCTTCCCGTGCCTCACCATGGACTACAGCAGGACGGCCGCCACGCGTCTGGGCGTCTCCCATCTGGCGTCGCTCGGATACCGGCGCATAGCTCTTATAGACAACAAGGAATATTTCGGGAGCTGGAACCTGGACGGCCACAGGTCCGCGCTGAAGGAGTTAAAGATTCCGTTCGACGAAAGGCTGCATGTCTACACGGCGTTCACCCCCGCGGCGGTTTCCGCCGCGGTCCATGGGCTGATCAGGGAAAAGGTTCCGTTCGACGCGGTGTTTGCGATGTCGGACATGCTGGCCCTGGCAGTCCTTGAAACCCTGCGCGCCTCGGGAATCCCAGTGCCGGAGAAGGTCGGACTGCTCGGATTCGACGGGATAGACTACGCCTGCCGGATGCCCCCTTTCCTGACCAGCGTGCAGATACCGCTGGACGCGATGATCCGGGAGGCGCTGGGCCGCTTCGAAAAAAGCGTCCGGAGGCCGGCAGGGCTGGAATATATCGAATTCCCGTGCAGGATACTGCCCGGTAAAACAGCGTGCTGGCGGAAGCCCGCCGGGAACAGGTGATTGCACAGACATATACTCATTTAGCGTGGAAATTTGCGTTTTGACGGGCAAGATTTGGGATTGGATTTTTTCGTTCCGACCGAGGGGCGACATGAATGTCGTCCAAGGAAGGAGCGGAAAAATTCGGGAAATATCATAAAGGAATTGAGATCATGGCAAGAGCATTTTCCTTCTCTGCAATTTCCACAGCATTCATCATGGCCGCCTTTTCGGCGCTCATCCCGTCCAGCTCGATGGCGGCCGATGCGACAAGCCAGAATGGCGTTGTCAGGGTCTGCATACCTCCCGCGCCATGGACGGCTGAAATAAAGAAGCTGACCGACGGCGATCTTGCGCGCCTCTACATATCTGTCTTTTTCCGCGAGCGCCTGGCTTCGCTCCCCGGCGTCGAAGCGATGGACGAGGACTGGGCCGACGCCGTCAGCTTCTTCTGCGGCCAGGATATGACCGGCTCGAAGTCCCCGCCATCGCTCGGCGAAATACGCGCCCTGGCACCTGCCGATGCCGCCCTGCTCCTGAGAGAGGACGGGGGAAATATCGAATGCACGATACTCTCGGAGAAAGGTGCCGTGTCCGTATCCGCGCCGGCGAACCGCAAGGATCCGGCGGCCTGGATCAAGGCGGTGTCGGAACGCATGGGACCGGCGCTGGGGCTCGACGCGAAGGCCGCGGCGGCTCTCGGCGACTGCGGCGGCCTCACGCCGCAGATGCTCGACGCATATCTTGTCTCGCAGCGGCTCAAGGCGGCCTGGGTATACAATTCGGGAGAAAGCCGCCTCGACTGCCTGCGCCCGTTCGTGCAGGATATCCCAAAGCACCCGATGCTTGCCGCCGCATTCCTGCGGGCCGGAACAGTCCTTTCGACGGACACGCGCAAGCCCGAGTCTCCCAAGAAATGCGTCGAGATGCTGCGCATTGCATTGCTTGCCGCGCTGGGAACTGCCTCCGAGGACGAGGCCGTCTCCTTCGTGCGCCAGACGGTGCACGGACGGGAAGAGTTCGAGAAGGAGCTCCTCGGCATCGTGTCCGCGGCCGGCAAGGACGAGGCGGACAACCTTCTGGAAGGAATAGGCAAGGACGGGGAAGGACTTGTCGCCGAAGAGCCCCGGAAAGGCGCTCAGGAAGACCCTTCAAAGGCGGCGGGCGCGATCCGATGCCTCGCCGCGATGAACTCCGCGAAGCTCAAGAAGATGCTGCCCCGCCTCGCGGCCAATCCGTCCGCGCCCGTCCGCGCGGCCGCCGCTTTCGCGCTGGCCGTCCCTGAAAACGGCCCGGCTGCGCCGCTCGAAAAACTCGCGGCGGACAAGGAGCCGGAAGTGTCGTTCGCCGCGCACTATGCGCTATGGCGGCGCGGCGGAAACGGTGAGGCCGGACTTGCCGCAGCACGCCGCCTTTTCGATTCTACTGCCCCGAAAAACATTGCTGTCGAAGAATTTATAGCCGGCGCGGGAACCAAGGAGGACGAGCCTCGCCTCCGCAGCCTGCTTGCCGGCAAAATGGCGGAACGCCGCATCGCCGTGAAGGGCCTTGCGCGCCTTGGCGCGCTGACCGCCGAGGACTGCCGGGCCTTGCTCCGCAGCGCTGACGACGCACTGCTCTCCATCGTGCTGAAGTCCATGAACCGGGAGATGACCGCCGCCTGCCGCGACGCACTTGTGGCAATCGCCAACGGAGTCTATGCGAAAACCGCGGAATCCGCACGGCGGTCCCTCCGCGCAGAACGCCCGTCCGAGCCGCAGGAGCAGCTGGCCTTCGACCTGGCGGTCGAACACCTCTACCTGCGCCTGTCGGCGCTCGACAAGCTTGCGAAGATCGCAGAGCCATGGGCGGCGCAGCTCATCGAAAAGGCTTGCGGCAACTCCGACCCGCAGATAAGAGCGCAGGCACTGATGACCTTGAATGCGAAGTCCCCGGAAGCTGCGCTGAAAATCCTGCCAGGGATGCTCAAGGATACGTCGATATGGGTCAGGATCCATGCATCCTCGCTGGCGGCTTCGCTCAAGTCGCCCGCGCTGAAGGATCCCGTCGCCGCGGCGCTCGCGGCGGAGACGGACTCCACGTGCCGAATCTATCTGGAGGCCGCGCAGGGAAAGCCCATGCCTAAGCCCGTGAACAACTTCAAGCCCGGCATTTCCAGCTTCGGCATCTGCGGCTACTCCACATACGCGGCCGAATCACCGTTCGAATGGTATTACAACCTCAACACGGAAGTGAAGGAGCCCGCCCGCAAGGCCCATGACGCCGGAAAGATCATGATCGGCCGCACCAACACTGTCGCAGGAAATCCGGTGCAGATCATCTTCCATCCGGTCTGGCGGGACCGCTGGTGGACGAACCTCCGCAAGGAGCTGACCGACATCCGGCACCTGGACGGCGTCGTCATCGGCGAGGAATCCATGTATTCCCAGCCATGGAGCCTGTGGGACGACGGATGGCGCTGCTTCTGCGCCGACGCCGGCATCGACGCGGAGAAGGTCGACGGCGACCGCACGAAGCTCGGCAAGCATGAGACGCTGGCCTATCTCGACTGGGAGCAGGAGCGCGCCATAGACGGATTCAACCGCATGTACGACTTCATAAAGCTCGACCAGGGCGCTCAGCGCCCCGGATTCCTCGTAGGCACCTACATGCCGGACCAGAACGGTCCGAGCATCGCGGAGCACAGATGGAAGTTCGACGTCGGCGGCGCATACTGGTACCAGTGCGGGAACTACACCCGCTACAACATGGTGCGCCGCTACCGCACCGTGTGGCCCGGACGAAGGATGATCTATCTCGTCTCGGGCAACGCCGGCCTTCCGGTCCTCGCCGACGTCAACTACAAGCTCAAAGTCCCTGAAGCCCTGGTGCTGGACCGCACATGCAACGCATACGCCGATTCGCTGTGCGTGTGGGCAGCGGGCGGCGACCCCGGCTACTTCGTCGCCTGGCTCTTCATGGGCAAGGACGTCAAGCCGGGGCCGAAGGCATCCGGCGTCTGGGTGTGGGTCGAGGACATGGCGGAGAACAGCGAGGTCTTCAAGAAAGGCCTGGACAACGTCTGGGCGGGCGTGGCGGCCCAATACCGCCTCGACGCCGAAATCAAGGATGTTAAGGGGACCGGCCCGGGCGCCAAGGCCGACGGCGCCGCCGGAGAGGACGCCGGAAAGGGCGACGAACTTGAGGAAGCCAGGCCGGAAGAGGACGAATTCAGCAAGCGCGCCGCCGCCGACCGCGAACGCTTCCGGCTCGGCATGTTCTTGGAGCAGAAAGCGTTGTACGACATAGCCAGGGCCTTCATCGGGATGCCTGCGCCGCAGGAGAATTTCACGGCCCTGCTCGTTGGCGACCGATCCGCCCTCCCACAGTTCGCCGCGCTCGGCGGCCACGACAAGATCGAACTCCTGAACCTCATCCCCAGATGCCGTCTCAAGAAATACCGCATCGTCGGGATACAGGCCAAGCCGGAGGATCCGCTCCGCGACGAGACCATAGCCGCGCTCCGTTCCTGGCTCGAGGAGCAGCCCGGCCTCCTTTACATCGCCGGATTCCTGTCCACCGACAAGACCAACGAGGCGAGCACCGCTGCCGACCACGACGGCATCCTAAAGGAGAGCTGGCCATGGGAGCCGGACATAGTTTTCGAAAAGGACCGATATGCGCTAAAAGGCAAGGCGGCCAAGCCCCTAGACGGCGACAACTCAAAATGCACCAAGGCACTGTGGCGCGCCGACGGTTTCAAAGGCGCGGTCCTCTTCGACTGCGGAAAAACAGACGCGCTCGAATTCAAGGAGATCGTCAACAGGCTGCACAGGGATCACGGCGTCGGTTTCGATGACGATGCAGTCCCCGGAATGTTCCGTGCAGGCGCAGGCGGCCTTGCAGCATGCGTCTCCGGCGGCAACGCCGCGGCAGAAGTGAAGATGCCGGGACTGGACATCTACACCGGCGAGGCCGACCCGGTGGTCGCGAAAAAACGCTCGGCGGCAATCACCGCGGACGACTACCGCGGCAGATACGTCGCGTCATACAACGGCGTCACGATCCTCTGCGACAAGCCGATAGAGGACGTCAAGGCCGTCCCCGGCGGCCTCGAGGTGAAATGTCCCGGGCTGATGCGCGCGAGCGCAGTCGGCGGGAACGTGAGGCTGGCGCCTGAACTTCCGGCCAGGCAAGGCGCACCGGAGGCGATCCTCAAATGGATACTGTTCGGCTCCGAAGACGGCTCCGCACGGATCGCCGGCGGGCCGGCAGAGTCCGTCTTCGTACGCTCATCAGGATATCTCGCAATCACCGCTACGGCGAAGTAGTTGAAAATAATTGAGAGGGCATATGCGCAAACAGACTGCAGGCCTGGACCGTCCGGCTGACGTCCAGGAGTTCCACGGACTTGGAGCGGCGTTCTATCCGGAGCACCATCCGAGGGAAACCTGGCCGGAATATGCCGGGCTCATGGCCCGGGCCGGCATCAAGTTCGTCAGAATCATGGAATTCGCATGGGACAAGCTGGAGCCGCGCGAGGGAGTCTTCGACTTCGAATGGCTCGATGATGCGCTGAACCTGCTTAAACGCAAGGGGATACGCGCGATAATGTGCACGCCGACGGCCGTGCCTCCGCTCTGGGCGTGCGAAAAATATCCCGAGCTCCATCCGGTGCTCGAGGACGGCAGGACCTTCGGGTTCGGGGTCCGCCGCTATACGTGCCCTACGTCGATCGCCTACCGGAAACTGTCGGAGAGGATCGCTGGAGCCATGGCCGACCATTACGGGCGCGATCCCCAGATTCTCGCATGGCAGCTCGACAACGAGTTCGGCCATCCTTTCTGCTTCTGCGGCTGCTGCCGCCGCCACTTCCAGGAATGGTGCGGAAGTAAGTTCAAGACGATCGCGGCCTTCAACGACGCGCTGTGCATGCACTTCTGGGGGCTGACGATTCCCGAGTTCGGCAAGATCCCCTTCCCGGACACCTGCACCAATCCGAGCCTCTGGCACGTCTACCACCGCTTCGTCTCCGACGTCACGATAGACTGCTACGGCGTCCAGATCGACGCGCTGCGCGGGCACGGCGCGGTCCAGCCGATTACCACGAACATGATGGGCACGTGGTACGGATACGACCACGAGGAGCTCGGCCGCCGCCTGGACGTCATAGCCTGCGACCACTACGGCCTGGGCGCCGAACATCTCTTCGGCGACGACTTCACCAACGAGATGTTCTACCACGCCTACATGCGCGGTATCAGGCACGGCCGGAACATCTGGTTCCACGAGTTCCAGTGCGCGCACACGGGGCCGGACGGGGCGATGCCCCTCCCCGGACAAGTCCGGTGGGAGGTGCTGACGCAGATCGGCCGCGGCGCCGACCTCATAAGCTTTTTCCGCTTCGACACTCCGCCCTCCGGCGCGGAACGGAACGGCTACGGGCTTGTAGGCGTCCACCGCAGGCCAGGCCGCGTCTTCGACGAGGTGGCCCGGACATCCATGGAGATTGAAAAGCTCCGCCCTCTCATCGAAGGTTCGACGGCGCCGCATGCGGAAGTCGCAGTCCTCTTCACTTTCGACAACCACTGCGAGTTCGCCAGGAACGTCCACAACCCCGAATTCAAGGGGCCGTTCGGCAACCAGTATGCGGTGCATCTCGCGAAACACTACCATTCTATTGCGCGGCAGAACATCCTCTGCGACATCGTCTATCCCGGCGACGACTTCGGAAGATACGGGGCCGTCATAGTCCCCGCCCTATACAGCGTCTCCTCCGAGCTCGGCCGCAAGCTCGGCAGCTTCGTATCCAAAGGCGGAACCATCGTCGTGACAAGCTTTTCGGGGATTGTTGACGATAACGGCAGGACTCTCGACGCCCCCCCGCCGGGACCTCTCTGCGGCGCCTGCGGCATCGAGGTGCGCGACTACGGCGCATACCATCCCCGCGCCGGCAAGCTGCGCATGGTTCCGGCAGACCCTTCATGGGCGATGCCTGCGCTGGAGGACGTCAGATGGGTCGACGAGATCCGGCCCGGCTCCAAGAACGTCGAGGTCCTTGCGAAATTCGCTAATCCGTTCTACGACGGGATTCCGGCAATCACGAGGAACCGCTACGGCAAAGGCCGCGCCTATTATCTCGGAGCGATCCTCGGCCAGGACGGCTATGACAAGTTCTACGCCGCGCTCGCGGCCGCGGAAGCATGGCGCCCTTCCATGGAGCTGCCCCCAGGCATTTTCGCCACGGTCAGGGAGAAGGACGGCAGGAAAATCTTCTTCGTGAACAATCCGCATCCCGACGGACGCGACGTCGAACTGCCCGGGGCGTTCACGGATTTGATGTCCGGACGAAAGGCCGAGGGGACGATCAAGATGAAGCCGTTCGACGTGCGGATATTCGCCGAGACCGGCAGGCCGGACCGCCGGCCGGCCAAGCGAACCAATATACAAGAGCTTAAGGGAAAGGTATTGAGATGAAAGAGCATTACGATGTGATTGTCATAGGCGGAGGTACCGCAGGAACTATTGCCGCCATCCAGGCAGGACGCCTGGGCGCCCGAACTCTCCTTGTAGAGAAGAACGCAATGCTCGGCGGAACAATGACCGTCGGCGGCATCAACGCACCGGCCCATTTCTTCGCATGGGACAGGCAGGTCGTCGCGGGCATCGGATGGGAACTGCTTTGCAAGACCTATGCCGAGACCGGACAGCCAATACCCAAACCGGGCGACGGCACACGGCACCTCGGGATTGACATCGCTATTTTCAGCGCACTGGCGGACGAAGCAGTTCTAGCCTCAGGAGCGGATCTGCTTTTCCATGCCATGCCAGCCTCTGTCCGTTTCGGGAGCGGGGAATGGTCGCTGCAGGTGTGCACCAAGACAGGGCTGAGACCGATTCGCACCAAGGCGCTCGTAGACGCCACCGGCGACGCCAACGCCGTCCTGCTGGCAGGATTCGAACTGATCCGTCCGGAGATCGTCCAGCCGGCAACGCTGACCTTCAGTTGTTCCGGATACGATGCCGCCTCCCTGGACTTCGACGCGCTTAACGCCGCCGCACGCAAGGCGATCGCCTCGGGCGAGCTGCTCGCGACGGACATTTCGCGGTACGACGACGGCCCCCAGTCTCTCCTGAAGAAGCACGGCCACAACGCGAACCACCTGCGCGCGCCGCAGGCCGAAACCAGCGAGGGCAAGTCCCGGGCCGAGATTGAGGGCCGGAAGGCGCTGCTGCGGATGCACCGTTTCATGAGGCGCCAGCCCGGGCTCGAAAACTTCCGGATAGACTGGGTATGCCCCGAGGCAGGCATCCGCGAAACGGTCACAATCAAGGGGAAGCGGACGATAAGCACCGCCGACTACGAATCTGGCAAGGTTTATGAAGACGCCCTCTGCTACGCCTTTTATCCTATCGACGAGCACTTGAACGACGGCAAAGGCATCAACGGCAGGCCCTTGAAGCAGGGCGTACTCCCGACCATCCCGCGGGGCGCCATGCTGCCTGCGGACAGCCGCTTCCTGATCGTGGCGGGACGCTGCGTCTCCAGCGAGCGCGACGCGAATTCCGCCCTGCGCGTCGAGTGCCCCTGCATGGCCATGGGCCAGGCGGCGGGCGTCATGGCAGCGCTAAGCGCCAAGACCGGCGTCGATCCGGAAGAACTTCCGATGCCCGACATATGCCGGCTGCTGCGCGAACACGGGGCCGTAGTTCCGGATTCCGGAACAGCAAAATAAATATAATGGGGTATCTCCATGTCATCTAAACGTATCGCGATCGAATGGAAGGACGGCAGGCCGCGGGGATCAGTGGAGGTCTTCCACGGAAGGCTGGGCGCAGGAAAAATCGCCAGGGGAAAAGGCCGCTGGACCGGAGCGGGTTTCAGTTTCCAGGCCAAGGGCCCATGCCGGATTGAATTCATCGTGGAGGACGTCGGCATCGATCCGGGCGCGGCGGCGACGAGGATCATGATCAATGCAGCCGAGAACAGCTTCTCATTCTTCCTCCGCGACGTGAATTCCGAGACACCGATGCTCATCGCTATGTACGGCGTGATGGTGGTTCCGGCGGAGGACAAACGTTCATACGCCGAAGTCGAAGCATTGATCCGGAGCGCAGGACTCCAAAACATCCAGCAGCAGATCGAGGCCGAGCCCGAGGAGACATATGAGGGGGCTTGCGCGAAGAACCGCGACCAGAATTGCCCCACCTGGCTTGGCCTGGGCCGCGACATGCGCATCTTTGAAATCGGATACAGCCCCGACTGCGGCTACTGGGGCTACGTCCAGCCGCGCTACCATTCCACGCTCCCGGCGATCCCGGAGACCGGGAACAAGCCATACCAGGTGCAGTTCATCATAGGCGCCGGCGCGTCGTGCCGCTACGACATCACAAGGCGGCTGGACGAGGGGGTGCTGCCGATCCTCCTTTCCACAATCAGCGAAGGGGATGTCACATACAAGATGACAGCTTTCGCCACGCTCGAGACGCAGCCCCTGGGCCGGAACTCCGTCCGCGGCTCCGACTGGCGGGCATGCTACCCCAACACCGGCGGCAACATGCTGGCCAAGGAGGACAAGGAAAAAATCAAGGATCTCCTCGAATCCGAAATGCTTGGCCGGGAGGAGGAGACCGTATGCTGGGTGCACGTGGAGTGTGCGAACTCCGGCAGGGTACCGCGCTACGCCTGGTTCAAATGCCCCGGCCCGAAATACGACGGCAAGACGGGATTCGGATTTTTTGAAAGCGGCCGCGTCCAGGCGGTCAGCCGCCTCGACGGCAGCCCCATGCCGCAGGAGGAAATGGCGATCCTTATCCAGCCCGGAGCGAAAGCGGTCTTCGACGTCCTGATACCGCACCGGCCGCTACCCCGTGAACGTGCGCTCAAGCTCGCACGCCAAGATTATTCCCGGCATCTTGACGCCTGCCGGGAGTTCTGGCGTGGAAAGCTCAAGGCCGGAGCGAAGATATCCGTCCCCGAAGAAGCCGTCGACGAACGGATAAAGGCGGGCCTCCTGCACTGCGACCTCGTCGCGCTCGGCAAGGAGCCGGACGGCCCTGTCCTGGCGACAATCGGATGGTATGCGCCGATCGGCTCGGAAAGCTCTCCCATCATACAGTTCTTCGACTCGATGGGCTGGCACAAGCTGGCAGAACGGTCCCTCGATTTCTTCCTGGAGCGCCAGCGCGCGGACGGGTTCATACAAAACTTCGGGGGATACCAGCTCGAGACCGGACCGGCTCTCTGGACGATGGGCGAACACTACCGCTATACCCGGGACACAGCATGGGTCCGCCGCGTCAAACCGAAGATTCTCAAGGCCTGCGACTTCCTGATCGCCTGGCGCAACCGCAACAAGCGCAAGGAGTTGCGCGGGAACGGCTACGGACTTCTCGACGGCAAGGTGGCGGATCCGGAGGACTTCTTCCACTCGTTCATGCTGAACGCCCTATCATATGTCGGCATCGCCCGCGCCGCGGAAATGCTCGAGAAGGTCGATGCGGCGCAGTCGAAGCGGCTGGAGAAGGAGTCCAAAGAATTCCGCGTCGACATCCGGAAAGCCTTCTACGAGGCGCTCGCACGCTCGCCGGTAATCCCCCTGGGCGACGGCACATGGATCCCCTCGGCGCCGCCATGGACGGAATATCCCGGCCCGCTGGCTCTATACGCCGAAGGGCAGAACTGGTTCACACACGGCGCGTTCGGCTCGCGCGACTCTCTGATAGGTGCGCTCTACCTGGTGATCGGCGAGGTGCTGGATCCCTGGGAAAGCGGCGCCGAGGCGCTGCTGAAGAGCCATCAGCAGCTTTTCACCGTCGCCAACGCCGGGTTCAGCCAGCCCTACTATGTCAGGCACGACTTCATCCATGCGATGCGCGGCGAGGCGAAGGCGTTCCTCAAGACGTTCTACAACCAGTTCACCGCCCTGCAGGACCGCGAGACATACACTTTCTGGGAGCACTACTTCCACGCCAGCCAGCACAAGACGCACGAGGAAGGATGGTTCCTCATGCAGGTACGCTGGATGCTCTGGCTCGAGGACGGCCCCTCCCTGCGCCTCCTCTCCTGCATTCCGCGCCGCTGGATGGAGGACGGCAATAGCGTCGAGCTGAACCGCGTCGCAAGCCGTTTCGGAATCCTGTCCCTGCGGGTCGATTCGAAGCTCGGCGAGGGCCGCATCGTCGCGAACGTCAGGTGCGAGAAGATGCAAGGCTTGAAGGAGATAGTCATCCGCCTGCCGCATCCGGAAGGGCTGAAGGCCGTTTCCGTGAAAGGCGGACGGTACAATGCCGGCCAAGAGACCGTCACCGTCAGCCCGTTCAAAGGCACAGCCGAGGTGGAAGCGAGATTTTGAACTCCGGCCGCAACATTGTTGAAGGGGAACTTTAACTTAACGTAAGGAATACGACTGCAATCGACCGCAATCGGCTGCAGTCGACTGCGGCCGGGATATTGTTCTTCGACCCGATAAAGACGGTGCCAAAGACCATAAGCATAAGGAGACTTGAACAGCACATGCATTCAACCGTGAAGAAAATTCATGTCGCCTGCGGGCAGATAGTATGCCGCCACGGCGACATCGCCGCGAACATTCGGCAGATCAAACGGCTTGCCGAGGACGCCGCCAAGGCGGGCGCGAAGTTCGTGCTCTTCGGCGAGGGCGCGATGAACGGTTACATTTTCAGGCGGGACTTTGTCCGCAGGCATGCGGTTTCAGCAGATGGCCCGCAGGCGAGGTCGCTGCACGCGCTGAGCTCCAAGCTCGGGATTGTCATTGCGGCGGGCGCGATTGAAAGGGCCGGCGACTTGTTCTACGTCAGCCATTTCATAGTCTTTCCGAACGGCCGACTACTGATTCAGCGGAAGCACAACCTTACGGAAGACGAGAAGAAAGGAGGGATAAGCGCAGGCCCCGAGGAAAGGCTTATCTTCAGCGTCGGAGGCGTGCGCTTCGGCATCTGCATCTGCGCGGATTCCGGCATTCCGGACATCTGGAACAAGCTGGCGGACGCCGGATGCCAGGTCTACTGCGGACCTTGCGCAGGCGGCGCCGGACGGGAACATATGCGGCGTCCGCAGGATCTTAAGGACGCCAAAAAACGCAAGAAATATCTGGAGGACATGGAGAAGGTATGCTTCGCAGGAAAGACGATCTTCGAATGCCATGACCGCAGGATGGCCATGATGGCGGTCAACCTCGCCGGCGACGACGGCGTATCCAAATACCATCCGGGCCACAGCATGATCTTCGACAGCCGCGGCCATGTCGTCGCGCTGATGCCCGGCGAATATGTCGCCGAATATCTATCGCCGGCGATGATACACGGCGTAATCACGGTGCAATCTCCGTGCAAGGTGACCGGCAAACTGCCGGGACGGCCAGCGAAATCCGCAAAACAATGAAGTATTCGAGAAATGAAAATGATTGATTCGCTTTCAACGACCATCGACTGGCAGAGGCATCCGGGGACGGTCGCCGTCCTGCCCGTGGGCGCATGCGAGCAGCACGGAGCGTCTCTGCCTCTTTCGACCGACACGATCATCGCGGAATTCATGGGGCGGATGCTGGCCGAGGCACTTGACGCCGCGCTTCTGCCGGCGCTGCCGATTGCGACGAGCCTTGAGCAGAGCGGGTTCCGCGGGACAGTAAGCCTGAGGCCTGAGACCGCCATGGCCGTTATCCGCGACATCGCCGACGAGCTCGAACGATCCCGCTTCACAATTCTTGTCGTAGCCAACGCGCACGGCGGCAACCATTTCCTCGTCCCTGTCGTCCGCGACATCAACCGCATGGACCGCCCCATCAAGATCATCATCGCCAACTTCTACGAATACTGGGACAGGTCGATAGCCTCATATGCGAAGCTGCCTCCGGACAAAGCGCCTTTCCATTCCGAGGACATGGAGGCCTCGCTAATGCTCGCTATCGCACCGGACGTAGTGAAGGACATCCATACGGATCCGGGACTGATTCCCGACACCGGACTCCTCCAGCGGGATCTCACCACCTTCGGAGTCGGGCACCTGTCAAGGTCCGGCGCGACCGGCTCCAACGCAGAAGCCACCGCGGAGAAGGGCCGGAAACTGGTCGAATCCGTCCGTAAGGCGATGATCCCGGCGGTGATCGAACGTATAAGGATCCTCCGCGAACAGCCGCGCTATTCCGGCGCCGGCGGGCTCAGCATACGGCCGATGCTCCATCAGGACATCCCCGGCGGGATGCGCCTCAAGGCTCTTTCAAAATGGAACCAGCTCGAGGCCGACTGGGAGATGTATCTGCGGCAGAACCCCTCGGGCTGCTTCTGCATGGTGCACAACGGCGCAGTAGTCGGCACCGTCACGTCCGTCAACTATGCGGACAAGGTCTCCTGGATCGGGATGGTGCTCGTCGACCCCGGCTACCGCAGGATGGGCATCGCCACCGATCTGATGCAGCGAGCAATCGGCTCGCTCTCGTCCTGCGCATGCATAAAGCTCGACGCAACTCCCGACGGCAAGAAGGTCTACGACAGGATGGGCTTCGCCGACGAATACCGCCTGCTGCGCATGGCCTGCAATTCCGCTCCGCCGACACCGAAGCCGGCCGACGTCATCCCCATGACGGAGGCGATGCTGGCCGAGGTCGACGCGTTCGACGCCCCGCGCTTCGGTGTCAGCAGGCTTTCCATATTGAAGGCGCTCTTCTCGAATCTTCCGTCAGCGGCGTTCGTCGCGCAGGACAGTTCCGGGATGCGCGGATTCTGCCTGGGCCGCCGAGGCTCCGACTTCACGATGATAGGCCCCGTAGTCGCGGACGACGCCCTCACCGCCGCGGAACTATTCAAGGCCACGCTGTCCGGCCTCGCCGGAAGGCCAGTCCTGGTCGACGTCCTGGAAGAGCAGGCCGAGACGGTCTCGCTCTTGAAATCTCTCGGCTTCTCCGTCCAGCGCCCGTACATAAGGATGTTCTGCGGAGACAACTCCCATCCGGGAAAGACCGGAAGCATCTTCGCGATCGCCGGCCCCGAAATCGGATGAGATTTGCTGATTGTTCAAACCGTTGATGAGATAATCAAGATCCTAGGTTTTTCCCTGCGGGAAAAAGGCGCCCTTACGGCGCGCAGGTAACTTGCGCGCGGCGCGCGCAAAGGGCAAACTCTGCATACGAGTAATGCTGTGTTATGTTGCTTGCGCGCGGCGCGCGCAAACTACTTTTTTGGTAAAAACGTTTTCCGAGTTGTACCGTAAGGGGCTAAGGAATTTCCGTAAAGTCAAAAGGCTGCGCGGGCTCAAGCTAAGATCTCTCATCGCGATAGGCAGAAGGTGAATATTATGAGCCATTTTCAATATGCGGTTGAGCATTGATTATGCCTGACGCAAAAACAACCGATCCACGCATCCCGGCCCTTGAGACGCTGAGGGGGCGTTTCTGCGACGAGCCGGTCGTCCACTGGAACACACCGGGTTCCACCTCTTCCGACGCGGCAGGATTTGCCGCCTCGCTCGGTCCGGACGGGATCTGGCCGGACATCGACTACTCCGACAGCTCGCTGATAAACTGGACGACGGCCCGGCACCTGGTGCGGCTGCGCACGATGGCGATAACCTGGTACCGCCATGACTCGAAGCTGCACCGCGACGCTTCGCTTCTTCGCGCAGTCCTGCTCGGACTTGACGGATGGTATCTGCGGAATCCGCAGAATCCAAACTGGTGGTGGAACCAGATCGGCGCGCCGCAGACGCTCGGGGAAATACTGCTGCTTATCAAAGGCTCCTGCGCCAAATCCTACATCGAACGCGCCTGTCCGGCATTCCTCTGCCACCAGCCGATAACCCGCTTCACCGGACAGAACCTGGTATGGACTGCTGTCGTTGAGGTCATGCACGGGATACTAACGGACGATCCTGACCGCGTGTCGCATGGCTTCATCATGATCGGCAAGGAGCTGCGCGTATTCCCCGACGCAGAGGGGCTCCAGCCGGACATGAGCTTCCACCAGCACGGGAAGCTCCTCTACTCGGGAGGCTACGGGCAGAATTTTGCGGCGGACATCGGGCGTATCATGGCCCTCTCCGCCGGAACGGTCTACGCCTTCCCGGAACACATGGTGAGCCTCGTCTCGCGCTTCATCCTCGACGGCTCACGCTGGATGGTGCGCGGCCGGACGTTCAATCCTGCGGCGTGCGGCCGCGAACTCTCACGCCAAGGGCACGGGGCGGAACGGTTCCATGAAGGTTTGCGCCATCTTGCGTCATTCGCACATCCGCGCCAGGCTGAGGCGCGAGAATCCCTTGCAGTATCCGCGACGCCCGGCCGTTCCATGGTCAGCGGCAACCGGCACTTCTGGTGTTCCGACCTGATGGTGCATCACCGCCCCGGCTTCTGCTTCTCCGTCCGCGTGCCTAGCCCTCGGGTTTGGAACAACGATTGGCCGTGCGGCGGCGAAGGCACAGCGCTGCATCACATGGCCGACGGCGCAACTTTCCTGATGCGGGACGGCGACGAATACCGCGACATCTATCCCGTCTGGAACTGGCGCCAGATACCCGGCACTACGGCTCCACAGCATGAGGGAGAACTGAATCCGGATGCTCTCCGTCTCCGCGGTGAACGAGGCTTCGCCGGCGGAGCTTCGGACGGATCAGTCGGCTGCGCCGCCGTGGATTTCGTCCGCGCCGGCCTCTCGGCCAGGAAGGCCTGGTTCTTCTTCAACGACTCATTCGTCGCGCTCGGTGCAGACATCAAATGCGCTTACGAGGTTCCTCTTCGGACAACCTTGAACCAGTGCCTGCTCCGAGGGCAGGTCTTCATCTCCGCACAAAAAGGGGCACTACGGGAAGGAGAATATCGTCTCGGGCCAGGATCGATCTTCCGGCACGACGGATTCGAATACCACGTTATCGACGGCGCCGGAACGCTTCGGCTCGGTCCGCAGACCGGCTCATGGAGCGCTTGCGGCGTCGGTTCGAAGGAGCTGCTTACGCTCCAAGTCCTCAACGCCGGCCTCGATCACGGGATCAAGCCGGCCGCTGCGACATACGCATATGCCGTGCTACACCGCGAAAATTCTCCGGACTGTTTAAGAGCCGAAGCAAACCGATTCATGATTCTCAGAAACGATGCGGATGCACAGGCGGTATGGGATCCGCTTTCAATCCGCGGCCAGGCCGTCTTCTACCGGCCCGCTGAAATCACTTTTCCCGACGGCCTCGCGATCAAGCCGGACCATCCCTGCATTCTTCTCTACAATCCGGAAGAGAACGGACGAATGGCGTTTACGCTGGCCCAGCCGGAACAACTCGGCGGCATGCTCACATTACGGCTCTCCGGCCGCAAGGACGGCTCCTTCGGCATTCAGCTGCCGGCACATGAATACGCCGGCTCCAGCGTCAGTTTCTCATGCGTCTTCTGAAACTCGATTGTCATTCATGTCCGCCGACCGGCATATTATACTCATTTAGCGTGAAAATTTACATTTTGGCGGGCAAGATTTGGGATTGGATTTTTTTGTTCCGACCGAATGTAAATTTTTCAGCCTAAAGGAGTATACATGCCTTCCATCGCCAAAACCCCGGCGCGTCTCGCGCTCGGGGATGGACGGGCTTTTGCAGCAAAGCACTTTTAATTGTCAAATCCGCGATTATTGTTTTTAGCGCGTTCAATAATATTACACATTCTATAGGAGGCAGGATATGGATAAGGTTCGGATTGGAATCATCGGTGTCGGCGGCATGGGCCAGGGCCACTGCAACGGGCTGAAGAAGGTGGACGAGGCGGTGCTGACCGCCGTCTGCGACATCGATCCCGAGACGGCGGAAAAGATCGGAAAGCAGCACAACGTGCCGTCATTCACCGATCATCTCAAGCTGATTAAGTCCGGGCTCTGCGACGCGGTGATCGTCGCGACCCCGCATCCTGTGCGCCCGCCGATCTGCATCGACGCGATGAACGCAGGCCTCCACCTCCTAAGCGAGAAGCCCCTTTCGGAACGCGTAAGCACGGCCGACCAGATGATAAAGGTTGCGAAGAAGAAGCGCGTCGCCTTCGCAGTCATGTTCCAGATGCGCACGGATCCGGTCATCGCAAAGGCCGTCGAAATCGCGCGCAGCGGCGTCCTGGGCAAGATCTACCGCACGGCCATGATTTCGCCGGAGTTCCGCAGCCAGGCATACTACAACTCGGCCGGCTGGCGCGCCAACTGGGTCGGCGAAGGCGGCGGGGTGATGCTGAACCAGGCTCCGCACATCATAGACGTCTTCATCCTGCTCGGAGGCATGCCTTCCAGCGTCTACGGGCGCACGGAAACTCGACTCCACAAAATCGAAGTCGAGGACCTGGCTGAGGCGCTTCTGACATATCCCGGCGGCGGCACGGGCTACTTCTACTGCTCTACCAACGAACCCAGGCCAGGGCAGTCCATCGAGATATTCGGAGACAAGGGCAAGCTCTTCTACCGCGACGGCACGCTGCGGCTCATCACATACCAGATCCCGGTGAAGAAGTTCTCCGACACTACCAAGGAGATGTGGGGCGCGCCCGCGAACACGGAACAGGTCGTCGAAGTGCCGAAGGCCGAATGGGGCCACTTCTCGATCATCCGCAACTTCGCCAGGCACATCCTTTACAAGGAGCCCCTTGTCTCCCCCGGCGAAGAGGGCCTCCGCTCCCTCGAACTCGCCAACGCCATCTGGCTCTCCGCGTCGAAGCGCCGCCCCGTGGACCTGCCGATCAGCCGCTCGGCGTACGACGCTTTCCTTAGCGCAAAGAGGAGGACGTCCAAGGGCGTGCGGAACATAAAGACGCGGCGCCAGACCGATCCGCAGCACAAGAAGTGAACGGGCTAAGGCGGGCCGCGCCCGCCAAGCAAAATTCCAAGCTCCAAAATCCAAGTTCCAAATAATTTTCAATTTACAAATTCCAAACAGGGCGGTTAGAAGTTTGAAGTTTGGAATTTATCTGGAATTTGGTGCTTGGTATTTGGAATTTACAACCGCTTGAAGCATAGAACTCTAAATCAAAAGCACTAAGTAATCCCATGGATATCGACAAGCTGGTTGATTCGATCAAGAGGAACATCGCGGAACATCCCGAATGCGACATCTACGCCGCGGAACTTGCCGCGCAGGAAGGCAGGAAGAGGAAGCACGCCGTCTTCTACCTCGGACGTGCGCCGGACGTCAAGACCGAGATAACGGACTTCGCCGATCCCCAGCGGAAGAAGGAGACCGGAAGATATACTGTGGAAAAACTCGTGGAGGATCTGTCGTCGCTGGCCAGGCCGCCCGCCATGCTGAATCCCATACGCGCCTGCATCGGCCTCGGCGTCGGCCCCGGAACGCTGGCGGCCAGCTTCGGCTGCCGCCTGGAGCCGGACCTCAACTACTGCCCGTCGAACAGCTTCCCCGTAGAGGAAATCATCCGGAAAGGGGTTCCGGTTCTCGAGGAGGCGGGCTTGATGCCGCTCATCTTGGAGAAGATAGGCATAATCCGGAGGAATGTGCCGCCATTCGTAAAGATAGCGCTCCCCGACATGCAGGGCCCCTTCAACCTGGCGCATATGATCCTCGGCAACGAAGTATTCACCCTCCCGCTTGAAAGACCCGACGAGTTCCGCCAGGCCATGTCCATCATAACCAGATATTATCTGGATCTCCACAGGCTTCTCCGCGAACGCATCGGCCCCGAACGCCTCACCGAATACAGACCGGGCCTCTACAGAGTCGCCGAATGCTCGGTCAACATGGTTTCGTCCGAAATGTACTGCGAGCACATTCTGCCGCACGACCTCACGATCATGGAGGAATGGGGCCTGATTGGAATCCACACATGCTCCGGGCCGCACGTATTCTACGCTACCATAAGGAACCTGCCGAAGATAATCTGCACCGAGGCCGGATTCATCGCATGCGCCACCGCCGGCTGGACCGACGTCGACAAGGCGCAGCAGGAGATAGGAGGCAGGCCGATCGTCCTCAACATCGGACAGGAGCTCCCGGAAGGAAGGGAGGAGGAGGTTCTGCGCAAAGACCTCGAACGCCTCGCCGCCAATCCGAGGATCATGCTAGGCCACACCGGCATGCACTGGAAAAGGGCCGACGAACCGAAGATGCTCGACCTCCACAGGAGGATGAACGAGTATTACAGGAGCATATCTTGAGCGGGGCTGCGCCCGCCGCATGAGGTAGCGTTCCGATCCCATTCCGTGACTGCGCTGTCACGCGGTGAATCAAAACAAGGGGCATTAAATCCGCGGGGGACAATAAAGGAAAGTCTATTCGATCCTGACGTTCCTGCCCCCCTTGACAGCCTCGCCGATGATTTCGGCGGTGTAGCCGCAGCTCCTGCATGCGGCGAGTGCGGCGTCCGCAGACTTTCTCCCGACGAACCATACCATCCCGACGCCCATGTTGAAGACCCTGTATGCCTCGTCCTCGGAGATGTTGCCCTCTTCGACGATCAGCTTGACGATGGGCGGGACAGGTAGGACATCCTTCCTGAAGACGACGCCGACGGAGCCGGGAAGCACTCTCGGGACGTTCTCGTAGAGGCCGCCGCCGGTGATATGGGCGATGCCATGGATGCCGACGCCTTCTGCAAGGGCCTTCCGTATCGCGGGCCAGTAGCTTATGTGCGGCTTCAGCAGAGCCTCGCCTACGGTCCCGCCCAGCTCCCTGAGCTCGGTGTCCACGTCGCAGCCCATCTTCTCGAAGAGGATATGCCTTGCCAGGCTGTAGCCGTTGGTATGGAGGCCGTTGGAGGCCAGGCCTACGGCCACGTCGCCTGGGCGTATCTTCCTGCCGGTGATGAGCCTGTCCTTCTCGACTACTCCGGTGACGATTCCGACCAGGTCGAAGTCGTCGCCGTACATTCCGGGCATTTCGGCTGTCTCGCCGCCGAGCAGAGCGCATCCCGCCTCGATGCAGGCGTCCGCTATGCCGGAAAGAACCTCCTCGTAGAGCGGGCTCCTGAGCTTTCCGATTCCGACGTAGTCCAGGAAGAAGAGCGGTTCCGCGCCCTGGACGGCGATGTCGTTGACGCAGTGGTTCACTATGTCATAGCCTATCGTGTAGTATTTCTCCATGAGGCGTGCGACCATGAGCTTCGTGCCGACGCCGTCGATGCTGCTGACCAGGACGGGCTGCCGGTACTTCTTGAAGTCCACCTGGAAGAGTCCGCCGAAGCCGCCGATGGGGGTGATCATCTCCGGGCGCGTGGCACGGTCGATCTTCCTCTTCACTTTCCTGAGAAGCCTTGTGGCGAGATCGATGTCTACCCCCGCCTGCTTGTATGCGTCGCTCTTGACCTTGGAAGGAGCCATTTATATTACCTTGATGGTGAAAGCTGTTGTTCTGAACTTGCGCATACTTTACTTTTGATTCATCGGTTGTAAACAAGCGAAGGGAAAAAAATGGCAATAAAACGGACGGGGGTCAGTCGCCTTATTCGCCGGCCTTCTCAAGCCGCCATTTCCGGGGGAAGTCCGGCCTGGAAAACAGCACGTGGAACGGGTAGCGCCAATATGTGAAAAGGGGGGCCGTCGGAACGCCATCGAAGTGGCTCAGATATCCGCGGATCCTCGACGCCGGATCGCAGTTTCCATCGCCGAAAATCTCCTGCGCGGTTACTGGCCCGGCGGAAAGCGCGGCGGCGGCGAGCTTCCGGTTCGCGCCCCGGTAGTCCTGGAACTCGGACGGGATGAAATATGCGAGCGCAGCGATTTCCAGGCCGGGATCGTCGGGGCAGAGCTTGAGCAGCGCGGAGGGGTCCGATGCGGCCTTCGCCGCCGACATGTCCATGGCGACCGCCCCGCTGTGGGGGTCGGCAAGGCAAACGGAGGCGCCCTTGCGGAATTCGCAGAAGAGCCTTTTGAAGGCCCCCTTTTCGTCCACGGCGCAGACCGCGGCCGCCTCGAATCCGCCGAGCCGCGCGAACTCGCACCAGACCCTGGCGGCTTCGTGCCCGCTGCCATAACCTCTTGCCAGCAGGTCGCTTATGTTCTGAACCCGGGGCGCGCCAGGTTCCTCCCTGCGGTATTTCACAAGCCCGCACACATGGTTGAAGAACTTCTCCATCCCGGCCCCGGCCAGGCCTTCGTCGCGGATTTTGCCTGAAACAACGGCCGCATCCTTCCATCGGAGGTAGTCGAACCTGTTGTAGCCTTCGGTCAGGACTAGCGTGGACATGCCCATGTCAAGAACGATCTTCATGTAGCCGGAATCGGGGACGGAAGTCAAGTCCGAAGGCGCGATCCTCTCCGCGAGGACAAGAGCCTTCCCCTCGTCTCCGGCCCGCACGGCGTCCAGCCAGGCGCCGACGTCGCGCGCGGATGCGGCGGCGCGCTCCGGCGGGAAAATGCTGTCCCACGAGGACCTTATCGCGGACACCAGCAGAACACCGGCTACGGCAGCGCAGAAAAGCGGCGCCAGCAGACGGAAGATACGTTCCTTGCTATTCTCTTGCATAACCTTGTGCAACCTTTTAGCGGCGCGTGCCAAGTTTCAGTCGACGCGCACAATATATCTTCTCAGCCGCCGCCTTTCTATGATGTTTAAGGCCTGCAATGAAAATTCCGGCTTTCATCCATTGACATCCGCGGATACTCCGTCTATTTTATGAGCCACTTTTCGAATTACAACACCACCGCAGGAAGACAAACATGGGTAACCTGAAGAAGAAAAGACTTAGGAAGATGGCGAAGCACAAGCGCCGCAAGCAGCTGCGCGCCAACCGCCACAAGAACAAATAGATGTTACGGCGCATAATTTTCCTTTCCCTGTTCTGCGCCGCCACTGTAGTTTTTTCCAGCAACGACGACATCGTTTCCGACCTGGAGCAGGAGGATGTTCCCTGCCTCGGAAAGGGCCCCTTCCTCAGCGGCACGGAGGAGGCCAAGGCGCAGGCTCTCGGCCATTTCGCCGTCGGATTCCTGACGATTCTCGACTCAAACGGCTTCGGCGAGAAGGCCGAGAAGGAGCTTCTGGAGACCGTCGACAAGGATCCCGACTCGAAGTTCCCCATAACCGTGCTCACCTCCCAGTGGTACAAGAACAGCGAATACGACAAATGGGCGCAGTCGCTACTCCCTCTCGCGAAAAAGCATCCCGAGTCCGCGGTCCTCAACCTCACCACCGCGACCGCACTGATGATCCTCGAAAGATACGCCGAGGCGGCAGAGCTTCTCCGTTCCACATGGGACATCCTCGAAGACCGGACCGACGAACTCAAGGAGGCCGACGACAACTACAAGAACGTCTGCATATTCCTCCTCACCGTATACGGAAAACTCGGCCTGGCCGGCGAAGGGGACGAGATATATTCCGCCGCTTCGCTGCTCCCGAAGGTCGCCGGCGACATCGACTTCCGCAGGGCCGCCGTGGTCTTCTACTCCGCATGCGCCGAAAAGACCCCCGCGGACGGGCTCTTCGACTGGACCGGCAGGAGATACCGCCGCCTCTTCGACGAGAACCTGGCCGCATACGGCAGGCTGTGGGACGACAAGATCAGGGGAGTCCCCGCAGGAAAGGGCCAGGTCAGCCTGCAGGACATGTTCTCCGTCCTCGAAGTCCTCAAGGACAAGCAGATGTTCGAGTCCTCCGAGAACCTGGTGCTGAACGTCCTCCTCGGCGACCCGGAAAACCTGCCCGCGACGATGTTCCTCGCGAAGGTCTATTCAGAGGCGGGCCAGCACAACATTTCCATACGCCTCTGGAGGAAGATCGCCGAGCTCAGGCAGGATACGGACGGGGGGATGAAGCCGGAGGAGGCCTATATCCTCTACGAACTCGGCCGGGAACAGTTCCTTGCGATGAAGCTCGGGGACGCCGAAAAAACACTCGCCAGCGCAGTGGAGCTCGACCCATCCAACAAGCTCGCCGCCTTCTACCTCGGCGTCACATACATGGAGACGCAGAGGCCCCTGCAGGCCATAGATTGCCTCGCCAGGATCGACGGCATCCCGGAGGCGAAATACTTCCTCGCCTCATGCTACGGGGAAATGAAGCAGTACGACAAGTCGGTCAAGGCGATGGAGGAGGCGGAGGCGTTGGCGAAGGAGGGAGGGAAGAACGAGTTCCTCAAGAAGAACTTCTACCTGAGCTTCGCGAACTTCTGCGACAAGGCGAAGCAGCTCGACAAGGCGCTGCGGATACTGCGCAACCTCTTCCAGAAGTTCCCGGACGATGCGGAAGTGGCCAACTTCCTCGGCTACACCCTCGCCGACAACGGCAAGGAGCTGGAGGAGGCCGAACGGCTTATCCGGATGGCTCTGGAAAAGGAGCCCGACAACGCCGCCTTCCTCGACAGCATGGCATGGACGCTCTACCGCATGGGACGCCACAAGGAGGCCCTCGAATATATGAAGAAGGCTCTTGAAATGGAGGGCGACATTCCCGATCCGGTGATAGCCGACCACACCGGCGACATCCATAAGGCGCTGGGGAACAACGAGATGGCGCTCAAATACTGGAAGATGTCACTCGGATCGCCCAGCAACGACCTCGACAGGGCGAAGGTCATCGAAAAGATCAGGGCGCTCGAACCGGCGTTCGCCGAATAGCAGAGGTCAAGTTTTTCCCCGCCGGAAAAGACACCCTTACGGCGCAAAAGTAGCCTGCGGCTTCCAGACGCAAAGGGCAAACTCCGCATGCGAGGGTTGCCATAGTTTGTTTTTTGCGCCGGTGATGCCGCAAACCGCTATTCTGGCAAATTCATCCTAATTGCCGCAGTTGAAAATATGCTTTATAAATCAACTCTCTCATAATAAGGCATTTACATATTTAGAGGCTTTCACCCGATGAGTGAAAGCCAGTTTCGGCATATTTTCAACCCGGGAGGGTTGGCCGCATTCGCCATATCTACTTCGTTAGCTTCAACTTGCAGTGGTCACCACAGCTGCGTCTTGCTGCCTGGTAGCTACGGCGAATGCGGCCAACTGCGGCTATTAGGTTCATTTGTCATCTTGCCCCATGAGGGATCGACACGGCAAAGGTTGACGGAGCCATTGAATGAATCGATTCCATGCTTATATTCTCGTCCCGCGCTTAGTGAGGGCGGGTCAGTAAATCTTAAACAACAGCATAAGGAGAAATATGCCGCGCATCGCATTCATCGGAGCGGGAAGCTTCGGATTCACAAGGACGCTGGTCAAGGACATCCTGACCTATCCGCTTCTCAAGGACTCAACGCTTGTCCTGATGGACATCGACTCTGACCGCCTCGCCTATGTCACGAGGGCGGTGAAGAAGATCGTCGAGCTGGGCAAGTATCCGGCCAAGGTCGTCGCCACCAAGAGCAGGGCGGAGGCGCTCAAAGGCGCCGACGCCGTCCTCTGCACAATCCTATCTGGCGGCGTCTCGGTGTGGCGCCACGACATTGAGATCCCGAAGAAATACGGGATAGACTTCAACGTCGGCGACACGCGCGGCATCGCAGGAATCTTCAGGGCGCTCAGGACAATCCCGGTGATGCTCGACATCGCCAAGGACATCGAGCGCCTCTGCCCCAGCGCGATCATGCTCAACTACACCAACCCGATGGCCATGCTCTGCCACGCGATGCAGAAGGCGACCAAAGTCAACGTAACCGGCCTCTGCCACAGCGTCCAAGGAATGCCCTGGGCCTTCGGCAGGTGGCTCAACATCCCCCACGAGGAAATCGACTATCTCTGCGCCGGCATCAACCACCAGGCATGGTATCTCGAACTCAAACACAAGGGGAAGGACCTATACCCGGCGCTGAGGAAGGTCGTCTCGACAAACAAGAAGATATACAACGAAGAGCTTGTCAGGAACGAGATGTTCCTCCACCTCGGCTACTACGTCACCGAGTCCAGCGGGCACAACTCCGAATACAACTGGTGGTTCCGCAAACGCCCCGACCTCATAAAGAAATACTGCTCCAACGCCCCCGGCGCAGCCTGGAATCCAGGCGAATACGCCTACATCCTAAAGGAGTACATGGCCCGCGACAAGAACCAGCGCTGGAAGAAGGACATCGAAAAGTGGCTCGCCCAAGATACGATTGACCTGGATCGCGGCCATGAATACGCCTCGGCCATCATCAATGCGTGGATGGGCGGAGAACCCTTCGGCTTCAACGGCAACGTCCCGAACAAAGGGCTCATCACGAACCTGCCGACCGACTGCTGCGTCGAAGTCCCCGTCTTCGCTTCGAGAAACAGGATCAACACGGTCGCCGTCGGCGAACTTCCGCCGCAGCTCGCCGCGCTCAACAACATCAGCGTGGCCACGGAGAACATGACCGTGGACGCGACGCTCGAACGCGATCCTGAAATGGTCTTCCACGCCTGCGCATACGACCCGATGTGCGCCGCCGTCCTCTCACTCGCCGAGATCAGGAAGCTCACGCAGGAGATGCTGAAAAAGAACAAGGACTACCTCCCGCAGTTCAAGAACGTCAACATCATGTGAGGGTAAATATTCAGTGACAAGGCTCACTGAATAACATATACGTATAAGGATCTTGCATTTTCACTGCATTTTGTCCATTTCATGGCTTGACAAGTTTCTCAGAAACTATTATAATGGTGCCATGAATCTGGAAACAACATCGCCCAGGCCGCCGAATCTGCCTCGCCGTATCGCGGACGAGCTGCGGGCGGAGCTCGGCTGCCGCTACAAGGCCGGGCACAAGCTGCCGGGCATGCACCTCCTGCGCAAGCGCTTCGGGGTGAGCATCAACACGATAGGCGCGGCGCTGGACATGCTTGCCGGCGAAGGGCTTGTTGAGAAAAGGCGCGGCAGCGGCGTATACGTCTCGGAAGATGCCGGGCGCAAGCGTGTCGGGGTTCTCTCGGAGCTGGATCTGCTGGATCCGCGGATCGGGTTTCATTTCCGCGCGTTGGCGGGGGCGCTGACGCTGAAGCTGGAGGAGCTCGATATCGAGCCGCGCCTCTATGTGGGCCATGCCGAACCCGGCGCCGGAGCCTCCGACGAACCGACCTGTCCGGGATTCTGGAGCGACGTGAACGCCGGCCGCCTGGACGGGGCGGTTATTTTGAATGTCCCTTCAACGCATGCATGGAACCGCCGCGTTTCGACTATGCCCCTCCCGGCCGTCGGACATCCTACGGAGTATGTGTCGGATCTTGACGAGGACGGAATGCTTGATGCCGCCCTGGCCTGCCTTGTCGGACAGGGATGCCGCAGTATCGGCCTGATGTCCTGGATGGGGAAAAACCTCTTCCGTAAGAAGCTGGACGTGCTGGGCCTGTCCTCCCACGACTCCTGGATCAGATGCGACATGGATCCTGCGGTGCGCGGCTCGGGCTGGAAGGAGTTCAACGATATCTGGGGTGCTCCGGAAGGGCGCCCGGACGGTCTTGTAATACTTGACGACATGCTTTTTTCCGACGCGCAGCTCGCCATCATGGAGACAGGCGTGCGAGTTCCGCAGGATCTGAAGATTGTAGTCCAGACAAGCCGTAACGCATCCCCGACGATCCGTCTGCCGGCAAGCATCATTGAAGTGGACCCCGCCGAAGCGGCCGAGATATTGGCCGGCATGATTTCCAAGCGTCTCCGCGGCATCATTCCCGAGCCGAAGAGGCGATTGCTGTCGTTCCGGCTCATAACGTCTGCAATGCCATCGACAGGGAAAGGCACCAAGGTCGCGTGATTCGGAAATCGCAGCTTTGCCAAAGAGAAACTTGCTGAATAGGATTCAACCCCCATCCGCCATGCGGCGGACAGTGAAATGATAATCGGGTTTAAGATGAGATGCAAACCGTGACTAACTATAAAACCGAAGGAATACTGTGAATCGTTCATGGAAGATTTTGGCTGTGGCCGCGTGCGTATCGACATTGCCTTGGGCTTATTCGGCCGTCGCCGGCGAGGAATACAGGCATCCGGTCGCGGCGATCCCGTACGCTGCGGTAAAACCGGTCATCGACGGAACTGTCGGCGATGCCGAATGGCAGTGCGCCTTCAGCCAGAGCGCGCTCCAGACGGTGGGCAAGCAGATAAGTTCGCGCCAGGCGCGCTTCTGGGTGATGTGGGACGAGGAGAACATCTATGTGGCCATGCGAGATCCGCTGCGTCCTGGCGAACGCCCCGTCCAGGCGCACCGGACCCGCGAGCCGGGGAAGGATCTCGACGTCATATTCGACGACTGCTACGAGATATGGGTGTCTGTTGACGCGACGGATCCGCTGACCGGACAGCCGCACTGCTCCAGCCAGTTCCTCGGCAACTTCGACGGCACGCGCTACGACGCCCTCCACCAGCCGGCCGTCGGCAACTCGCGCACGAGCAGCTACGACTGCGGCTGGCGGCCGAAGAACCGCATCACGGGGAAGAACGAATGGGAGATGGAGCTCGCCATCCCGCGCGCAAGCCTCGGAACGACCAAGAGTCCGTTCCACGACGGTATGCGTTTCCGCGCGCTGATCGCGCGAAACTACAAGCGTCCGTGGGAGCAGAACTCGTTCGAGGGCACCTCCTCTTTCTCCGTGATCGACACCCACTCCGAGTTCATAATGTCCAAGACCGCCCCGGCCATGCACCTGCTCTCCGTCGGCGACGCCGCCGCGAAGAAGATAGGGCTGCGCATCGCCGCGTTCGGGCAGGCAGACGCGAAGATAAGATGGTCTTACAAGTCGGACACCGTGTCCAAGGACGGAACGGCCGAGGTGAAGAAAGGGGTCCTCTCTGAAATAGCGGACATCCCCGATCTGGACGTTCCCGGGAACGGCAGGGTCCGCGTCACCGTCACCGACGCCGCGGGCGACGCCTTGCTCGACTGGTCCGCCCTGCGCGCGTTCGGCCCCATCCCGAAGGAGGAGGTCAAGGACACGGGTGACCGGCTGGATCTGCGCCTGACGTTCAATCCAGAGAAGGATTACGCGAGGATTTTCGGAGACTTCATAGGCTACGACAAGCGTTCCGAGATCAAGGAGGTGCTGATCGCGGTGCTCGACGAGAAGGGCAAGGAGATAAAGCGTGCGTCGACACCCATGGACAATCTTGCCTTCGCCAAGGCGGTCATGAAGTTCGACAACCTCGCGCCCGGCAAATACTCCGTGAGGATCGAATGCAAGGACAGCTCCGGAAAGGCCGTCGCCTCCACCGACAGCTCGTTCACAAAGGACAATCTCGCCGCCAAGTTCGAATGGTGGAAGACGAAGCGCGGCAGCATTGAAAAGGTCATTGCTCCATGGACGCCGGTCGGGCTGAAGGGCAAGACCTTGGCCTTCTGGGGCCGCGAGATGGAAGTGGGCCCGGCCGGACTTCCGGCGCGTGCTTCCACGCAGGGGCATGAAATCCTAGCCGCACCGGCCAGGCTCGTCGCCACGACGGCGGACGGCAAGGAGATAACGGCTTCCGCAGAGGGTGTAAAGACGCTGTTCGACAAGGACTTCCGAAAGACGGTTGAAGTCTCAAGCCGGCTCGGCGACATCGCGGTAAGGAGCGAAGTCCGGGCGGAGTTCGACGGCATGTACAAGGTCGCCATGACGCTGACTCCGGCAAGGCCGTCGGCGTTGAGGAAGCTCCAGATAGTCCTCCCCTACAAGGAGGACATGGCGGAATACATCCACGCCGTCACCGCCGAGATCCGCAGCGGATTCTGGTACGGATTCACTCCTCAGGGCAAGGGCAAGGTCTGGGACTGCATCCTCCTGGGAGACAAGACGATGAAGGTGGGCTCCTTCATCCCATATGTCTGGCTGGGCTCCACGAAGGGCGGGCTCTGCTGGTTCGCCGACAGCGACGAGGGATGGATTCCCAGCGACGCCGTCCCGGCGGTCGAGATACAGCGCAACGCTCCGGGCCAGGTCGATCTGGTGCTGAACCTGATCGGAACGGAGGCGACTGTCGATTCCCCGCGGACAATCACCTTCGGGCTGCAGGCTTCGCCGGTCAAGCAGATGCACGAGGGATGGCGGGAGGACAACTGGTGGTGCGGCGACACCTTCAGGAACTACGCCCACGATCAGAACCTTATCTTCGCATCCACGCCCTTCGTAGTGCCCGCATACGCCGCCAAGGCCAAGGAGCTCGTCGAGGCGCAGCACAAGGCGGGCAAGCCTGCCGTCCCCTACTTCATCCATGAGGCACTGCCAGGCCATCTGGCGCCGGAAATCAACTACTTCGGCGAGCAATGGAAGTCAACCGTCGACAAGGCGCTCTGCTACCGGGGCTCGCTCATAGACTACATGGTCTACAATTGGAGCAGATGGGCGGAGCAATACGGGATAGACGGATACTACGTGGACAACATGCGCCCCATCGCCTGCGACAACATCGAGCACGGCTGCGGATACAGGCTCCCGGACGGAAGGATACAGCCGTCCTTCCAGATATTCGACACCCGCGACTACTTCCTGCGCAGCCGCGCCGCCTTCCTCGAACAGCGCCCGGCCTCCAGGCTCGTCCTGCACATGACCAACGCCATGATAATCCCGTGGGTCGGCCCCGCCGACGTCGCTTACGACGGCGAACACCATGTGATTTATCCTGAGATGAAGAAGGACTTCATGGACTTCTGGAGCCTGGAGCGCCTCCGGGTTGATTATCCCGGACAGTGGGGCGTCGCCGTCAACTTCATGCACGAATACCAGGGCAACTGGGATCCCGTGGCGATGCATCTGGCCATGCGCGCATATTTCGCGGAAGTCATGCTCCATGACGCCCTTCCCACCGGCAACGAGAACGGGCACGCCTCAAACCTCGTCAAGATCCGCAAGGCATTCGGAATAGGCGGAGGCGACGTGCGCTTTCTGGCATACTGGGACAAGACAGGAATCAGCTGCGAGGGCAAGGACATAAAGCTCGCCGGATGGCTGAAGCCCGACAAGCTCCTCCTGCTCGTCGCCAACTTCGGCGAAAAGCAGGACGCGGTCGTCACACTCAGTCCGGATAAGCTCGGCTGGAGCGGCGCATCCATCGCGGTCGCCGACGCCGAGCGCGGATACAAGCAGATGGGCTCGCGCCAGATACCCAAGACCGACGAGGAACTCGCCGCGGAACAGAAAGCGTGGGAGACCCAGGAGGCCAACCGTATCGCAAAGGAGAACAAGGCATACGAGCAACAGGCGGCCGACGCGCAAAAGGCCGGAAAACCGGCGCCGGCCAAGCCGGACATCGAAGCGCCCAGACCCTTCAACAAGAATCCATTCCGTCACGAACAGGTCACCTGCTGGAACGGCGACGATGCACCTCCGCCGAAACTGGAAGGCTCTGCGATCACTGTCGCTGTCGAACGCCACAGCTTCCGCCTGCTGACAGTGGAATGGAAATGAAATATCGTTATGAAAGCCCGCTAGATGAGGATTATGTCACCATTAAGGGGAGTAGATTATGCCTTACCTAAAAGGAAAAGTTTTCGCGGAACGCCGGCAGATTCAAAAAGAATTCACTCTCATTGAATTGCTTGTGGTGATCGCGATAATCGCGATCCTGGCAGCCATGCTGCTGCCTGCCCTGAGCAAGGCCAAGGAGGAGACCAAGAAGGCCATCTGCATGAACAACCAGAAGCAGATCGGTCTCGTCCTCATGAACTACGCGCACGACTTCGAATTCCTGCCGAACAACTTCCATTGGCTCTGCGACAAGTATCTTCACGGCATCGTCACCGACCCGAAGGGTTATGGACTGCTCCTGCGCGACAATTATATTAAGGATGACATGCTATACTGCCCCTCGCGCAGTTACCCGCCGCCCGGCGACTACTGGTATTGGCGGCAGGCCGGCTACTGCTACAACGTGCCGAGTTCTTACGAGGACGGCGGCAGCAACGCCCGGGCACGGCGCCCCCCACTGCCAAAGGCTTGGAGAGCGTTGAACGCATGCCGCATCGATGACCCTCCCTCCCTGCTCCCGCATTCCAACCGCGGAATCGTCGTCCTCCGGAGCGACTGCACGACCTTCTTCCTGAGCAAGCCGGCCTGGGGAGGATGGGGCTTCTCATGGGACGTATATTCCAGATGGAAAAACTGGGATCCGTACAGCCTGCTATGGTCCGACACCCGCATCAGCCCTTAGCCCCTTGCGACGCGACTTGGAAAATGAATTTTCACAAAGATAGTTTGCGCGCGCCGCGCGCAAAAAGCAAATCATGGCGGTTCTAGTATGCGGAGTTAGCCATTTGCGTCTGGAAGCCGCAAGCTACTTTCGCGCCGTAAGGGCGCCCTTTTCCCGCAGGGAAAAACCTAGCCCCTTGCGGCCCGATTATAACAAACGTTTTTTGTCCACATGCCTTGCCGTTTGCTTTTCAAGCGCTAATGTTTACTTCTTTATTCGGAATTCCTCGGCCTTGATCGCCGATAAGCATGTATTCGGCGAACTACGCCCTTTTGCTGAATTCATACTTGAAAGGGCGTAGTTCACTGAATATTTATCTCACGTGTAAATTACGGTTCCCGAATATCTGACGACGAGCAGCCAATAACGGAAGCGAAGCTTCAGGAGTCTTTATGGGCAACACTGTCAACAATGTCATCAAGAGATACCACGGCGACGAGACACGCCTTATGGACATACTGATGGACATCCAGTCGGAGCTTGGGTATCTGTCGGAATGGACGATCGAGCAGATTGCGAAGGCGCTGGACATTCCCAAGGTGAGCGTCGAGCAGACGGTTTCATTCTACCATTTCTTCACGAAGGAGCCGCGCGGGAAATACACCGTCTACCTGAACAACAGCGTCCTTGCGGTGTTCGCCGGCCGGGAGGAGGTGGCGAAGGCTTTCGAAGAGGCGGCCGGCTGCAGGTTCGGCTCGGTCTCGAAGGACGGCCTCATCGGTCTTTTCGACACGGCATGCATAGGCATGAGCGACCAGGAGCCTGCGGCGATAATCAACGAGGAGGTCTTCACCTGCCTGACTCCGGAAAAGGCGAGGAGTCTTGTCGCGGGGATGAAGGCCGGAAAGTCCGTCGAGGAGCTCAAGGGCACGAAATACGGCGACGGCCAGAACTCGAATCCGCTCATCAGGTCGATGGTGAACAACAACATCATGAAGAGAGGGAAGGTCGTCCTTGCCGACTACGTTCCCGGCTCCGGCATAAGGAAGGCCGTCGGCATGAGCTCGAACGAGATCATACAGATGGTCAAGTCCTCGCATGTCCGCGGCCGCGGCGGCGCGGGATTCCCGACCGGCCTCAAGTGGGAGGTCGCGAAAAAGGCCGCAGGCGACGTGAAATACATCTTCTGCAACGCGGACGAGGGGGAGCCGGGGACCTTCAAGGACCGTGTGATACTTACGGAACTGCCTTGTCTTGTCTTCGAGGGCATGGCGATCGCAGGCTACGCGGTCGGCGCAAAGCACGGGATACTCTACCTCAGGAACGAATACCGCTACCTGAGGAGATACCTCGAGGACGTCCTTGACAAGATGCGCGCCGACAACCTTCTCGGCAACTTCATCGCCGGCAAGCACGGATTCAACTTCGACATCAAGATCCAGTTCGGAGCAGGTGCGTATGTCTGCGGCGAGGAGTCGGCCCTGATCGAGTCCGCCGAAGGCAAGCGAGGCGAGCCGCGCGACAGGCCCCCGTTCCCAGTCGAAAAGGGATACCTCCAGAAGCCGACCGTCGTCAACAACGTCGAAACCCTCTGCTCCGTGGTCCGGATACTGCTGAACGGGTTCGAATGGTACAGCGAGATCGGCACCAAGGATTCGAAGGGGACTAAGGTCATCAGCGTCTCCGGCGACTGCAAAAAGCCCGGCATCTACGAGATCGAATGGGGCTTCTCGGTGAACGACGTCCTGAAGATGGTCGAGGCCGAGGACACGCAGGCGGTCCAGGTCGGCGGCCCGTCCGGCGCATGCATCGGGCCGGACGAGTTCAAGAGGGAGCTCTCATACGAGGATCTCGCCACCGGCGGCTCGCTCATAATCATCGGAAAGAAGCGCGACCTCCTGAAGGACGTAGTTCTCAACTTCACTGAGTTCTTCAGGGACGAGTCGTGCGGCTCCTGCGTGCCCTGCCGCGCGCTCACGGGCATGAGCAAGCTGATCCTGGAGAGGATAATCGAGGGCAAGGGGACGAGGAAGGACGTCGTGTCCTTCGAGAAGTGGCAGACCATCATGAAGAGGAACCGCTGCGGGCTCGGACAGACCGCCCTCAACCCGATCGTCACGACGATCAGGAAGTTCCCCGACATATACAAGGAGAGGATCAAGGTGAAGGACGACAAGTTCTGTCCCGCGTTCGACCTTGAGAAGGCGGTCGCCGACTTCGACGCCGCAGTTAAGAAGACGAGGTGATAATATGTCAACGTTCGTAAAGTTCACTATCGACGGCGCGGTATGCATGTCGCAGGAGGGCAGGCAGCTTGTGGAGGCCGCCGCCGAAAACGGCGTCTACATCCCAACCCTCTGCAACTATCCCGGAATCCCGCCGAAGGGGTCGTGCAGGATCTGCACGGTGCTCATCAACGGCAGGCAGGCGACCGCCTGCACCACGAAGGTCGCCGAAGGCATGGATATCCAAAACAAGATACCGGAGCTCGAGGAGTTCCGGAAGGCCGTCGTCGAGATACTCTTCGCGGAGGGCAACCACCTCTGCCCGTCATGCGAAAAGAGCGGATTCTGCGAGCTGCAGGCACTCGCCTACAAATACAGGATGACAGTCCCGGAATTCCCGTTCATGTTCCCGAAGCGCGACGTCGAGGCGTGGCATCCGAAGCTCCTCAAGGACCACAACCGCTGCATCCTCTGCAAGAGGTGCATACGCGGAATATTCAACAACGAGGGAAAGCCCATCTTCGACTTCGGAAAGCGCGCCGACAAGCTGGTCATCAACATCGACCCCGACACGTCGAAGGGCATAAGCGACGACCTCGCCCAGAAGGCGATGGACATATGCCCGGTAGGCGCAATCATCCGCAAGGAGAAGGGCTTCGACGTCCCCGTCGGAAAGCGAAGATACGACCTCGCCCCCATCGGGTCGGAGGTCGAGAAGTAGGATGAAGAAATGATCAGTTGTCAAAGATAAATGATGGAGCTGGCTTGTTTCAGCCGTCGGACGAACAATACTGACACCTGAAACCCGACACCTGAAACCGGTTGGATCACATAACAGAAATTACTGGCTCGGAGACAAACATATGACAAAGAAGATAATAGCTACGGCGTCTCTTGCGGGCTGCTTCGGCTGCCACATGTCATTCCTCGACATCGACGAGCGCCTGCTCGACCTGATCGAGATCGTCGAATTCAACAAGTCGCCGATCGACGACATAAAGAAGTTCACCAAGCAGTGCGACGTCGGCCTCATCGAGGGCGGCTGCTGCAACGACGAGAACGTCCACAACCTCATCGACTTCAGGAAGCACTGCAACATCCTTGTCTCCCTCGGAGAATGCGCCATCATGGGCGGCCTTCCCGCGATGAGGAACTGGATTCCGCTGAAGGAATGCCTCGAGGAGGCCTACCTCGGCGGCCCGACGGTGTCCGACTGCAACGAGAAGAAAATAATCCCGGACGATCCGGACATACCGAAGATTCTTGACCGCGTCTATCCGTGCCACGAGATCGTCAAAATCGACTATTTTTTGCCGGGATGTCCGCCGCGGGCGGACCTGATCTGGAACGCCCTCTGCGCGCTGGCCACGGGAGGCAAGCTCGACATGCCTTACGACGTTTTCAAATATGACTGACGAGGAGCTGGAATAAAATGCCTAAGAAGATTGTTATTGAGCCGGTGACGCGTGTCGAAGGGCACGGCAAGGTCACGATACATCTTGACGACAAGGGGGAGGTCTCCCAGAGCCGCCTCCACATCGTCGAATTCAGGGGTTTTGAAAGGTTCGTGCAGGGCAGGCCCTTCTGGGAGGCCCCGGTCCTCGTGCAGAGGCTCTGCGGAATCTGCCCGGTGAGCCATCACCTCGCCGCGGCGAAGGCGGTGGACGTCATCGTCGGCGCAGGCGACGGAGAGGGACTCACGCCCACGGCCGACAAGATCCGGAGGCTGATGCACTACGGCCAGATGTTCCAGTCGCACACCCTCCACTTCTTCCATCTCGCGGCGCCAGACCTCCTGTTCGGCTACGACGCCCCGCCCGAAAAGCGCAACGTCGTCGCACTTGCGATGGCGAACAAGGATCTCGCCACGCAGGCGGTCCTCATGAGGAAGTTCGGGCAGGAGCTGATACTCGCCACGGCGGGCAAGAAGATCCACGGCACAGGCGCGATACCCGGCGGAGTCAACAAGAGCCTTACCGAGGAGGAGCGCGACAAATTCACGAAAGGCCCCTCCCCCATGAACACCGTGAAGATGGTCTCATGGGCACAGGACGCGCTCGCGTTCTTCAAGGACTACTACAGGAAGCACAAGGACTTCATCGACAACTTCTCCAAGTTCGAGTCCAACCACCTCAGCCTGGTCCGCAAGGACGGCGCGCTCGACTTCTACCACGGCGTGATGAGGGCGGTCGACTGCGACGGCAGGAAGATCCTCGACGACGTCAACTACCAGGACTACCTCAGATACATCCGCGAGGAGACGAAGTCCTGGAGCTACATGAAGTTCCCTTACCTCATGTCGCTTGGAAACGAGAAGGGCTGGTACCGCGTCGGCCCGCTCGCCAGGCTCAACACCGCCGACTTCATCCCTACCCCTCTGGCGCAGAAGGAGTTCCAGGAATTCAAGTCCGTCACGAAGGGACGCCCGAACAACATGTGCATGCATACGCACTGGGCGAGGCTCATAGAGATTCTGCATTCCGCCGAAGTGATCCACGGCCTGCTCAGGGATCCGGACATCACCGGCTCGAAGCTGGTCGTGGCAGGAAAGCGCCAGAGCGAAGGCGTCGGACTCATCGAAGCGCCGCGCGGAACGCTCTTCCACCATTACCGCGTCAACGCCGACGACCAGATAACCATGGCCAACCTCATCGTCTCGACCACGAACAACAACGAGCCGATGAACCGCGGCGTCAACATCGTCGCGAAGGCGATGATGACCGCCAAGAAGGAGATCACCGAGGCGATGATGAACGCCATCGAGGTCGTCATCCGGGCATACGACCCGTGCCTCAGCTGCGCCACCCACGCATACGGCCAGATGCCCCTCGAAGTCTCGCTCTTCGACTCGGACGGAAGACTGCTGCAACGGAGGGTGAAGTAGTTAATCGTTATTAGTTGAGCCAATTTTCAAAACTCCGAAAACGGCTCAGCCCGGCTTCGCCCTCCACGCCTGAAACGATCGGAAGTTGTGGAGGGTTGAGCCGTGCTCAACCGCATTTCGAATCTGGCTCAGTTATCAGTTATTTGTGTTCGTTCGCAGTCGGCTGCGGTCGACTGCAATAGATCGCAGTCGAAATAATTGGAGGATCTACCATGCACCGCGACATTCCGGAAGACAGAAGGAACGAGCTTGCCGAACTGCTGAAGCAGGGACAGAAGATCGAGGCGATCAAAATCTACCGCGAACTCACCGGTCTCGGCCTTAAGGAATCAAAGGAGGACATGGAGGAGCTGGAGGCGGCCGCCAAAGGGAATTACGATATCCCCAATAGCGACTGGAAAGGCCAGATCGAGGAGCTGCTGTTCCAGGGAAGGAAGATCCAGGCGATCAAGCTTTACAGGAAATCCACCGGGCACGATCTGAAGCAGTCAAAGGAATCTGTGGAGGCCATGGAAGCTTCTCTGAGAGAGCAGCAGCCCGGCAAATTCCTTCCCGTCACCCGGCACGGATGCCTGGGCCTGCTGGTCGTTGCGTTCCTCTGCATCGTCGCAGCCGCCTGCGGCCTGGCGAAAGTTTCAATCTTCTGAGAATTACACAGTCTTAACGGAAAGAAACATAAAGATGACAAGGTTCGCAACAAAGCTACAGACAAAGATGTTCAAGTTGCAGAGGAGTGTCGAACTGTCAATCTAGGCGGACAGTTTTATCCCCCCTGAAACTGAGACTCTTAACGATTCGTCCGCTGAAAGCGGCCGAATCTCCGGCATGTCGCGCCCGTAGTCGGACAAAGGCGGAAGTGCGCAGACGTGCAGGTCTGCGCTCAAGAGCGGCGACTTTTGTCACCGCAATCCCGAGAATGCTGACGCATTCGTAATAGTATTGCAGAATTCTCAAGTTTCAGGAGAAACTTTGACCTCCGTCAGGGAAATCTTCAGAAAACGTTCCAATATCCTTATTTACGGCATCGGCAATCCTTCGCGACAGGACGACGCCCTCGGCATACTTTTCGCCGAGGCGATGCGCGATTGGGCCGAGGCCGAAGGGCTTGCAAACCTCTCATTCGACGCGAACTACCAGCTCAACATCGAGGACGCCTTCGACATATCCAAGGTGGACGCCGTAATATTCGCCGACGCCTCGAAGATGCTGAAGTATCCGTTCAAGCTCCGCAGGATCAGGCCTTCGAGGATGGCGACGTTCTCCACCCATTCGCTCGAACCCGAATCTGTCCTCGCCGTATGCGAGGACCTCTTCGGCATGAAGCCCCATGCGTTCATCATGGCAATCCGGGGGCATTCCTGGAAGCTTTCCGACAAGCCTAGCCGCAACGCGAGAAAAAACCTCACCAAGGCGCTCGACTGCCTCAAGAAGATGCTTGGCCAGCGATAGAGGTATCTCATTTCTTGCTCCGACGGGACATTTCTGGCAGAACGTGCCCCAATTTTATGTTTCAGGGACACAAAAGGCAGGAAAAAGCAATTATTTCATAGGAGTGCCGAACTGGCTACGCCAGTTATGCCAGCGAGAAACTCGATGGCGGGCGGAGTCGCGTTCCGCCGCGGTTGAGCTTGGCTCAACCCTTCGGAAGACGACGAAAATAGCGGGGAAGATCGCGATTAAGATAGTCGAGTTTAAGGAGAGTGCCGCTCTGGCGAGGAAATCCGCCAGTTCTGTCGGGGAGAAACTTGAAGTAGCGCAGGTATTCCTACCTGCGAGCCGCAGACAGGAATGTCTGCGTTACTTGAATCGAGTTTCAGAGGAAAAACAGGGAAGATATGGTGGGCAGCATACACCCCCGCGGCCCGCTAGGGGTAGCTCTCGTAGACATGCTCGAAGAGGACGGCGCACTTCTGTCGGTAGAGATCGCGGGTGTACGACTGCGGCAGGCCGGTGTCCAGGGCCTCCTCGATGGCGAGCTTCAGCTGCGACCTGGCCGACGCCTTCTGCCGCCAGTTGATCACGAGCAGCAGCTTGATCCGGTTCAACAGCTCGCGGGCGACCTTCTTGATCTCGGCGCGCTCACCGGCGTTAGCCCAAGTTCCGCGCTCAAAAAAGATGAAAAATAATTATCTCCTATGAAAACGTTACGGCTCCGTTTGTGCGTCATGTTGTAATTGCCTGATAATCAAGGTCTGATTTTTGCGGGCCTTCCTGTTGTGCCTGCCGCCTTTCCGGCCCCTCCCTTGGATGGCTCCGCGCTCTGTTTTATACTATTGCCGTTGCATATGGAGCGCTTCAGGAATGTACATACGGGAAAAGAAGACCAGGACGACGCCGGTCCTCCAGCTTGTCAGCGGCGCCCGGGGCCATGACGGGAAAGTCAGGCAGCAGATAATTCTTTCACTTGGGAATCTGCCCATTCCGGACGAACTCCGCAAGACGGTCGCCCATGAGGTTGAGAACCGCATGAACGGATACCAGATGCTTGCCCAGATAGTGTTACAACTGAGCCTCTTTCAAGCAGAACCATTCCTGATTGTTCAAGCTCATGGAATTCTAATGATTTTTTTAAAATTTGAACCGCCATCTCCTGATCTTCTGCTTCTATATCACGGTGTTCTCGCTTGGAAAATGTGATTTGATCCTCCGGAATTAGTTTCGCAGCATCAATCAAGAATTGCTTTTCATTAGCTGTTAGTCTAGTAAAAATAATCTTTAAATCTCTCTCCTGCTCCTCTGAATTTGTTTCTGAAAGACTATTTGTCCCTTTGTTATAAATATTTACAATTCGTTTTTTCCATTCTCTAATTGAACTGTCTTTGATTAATCCACGATGATATTTACTATGGCAATAAGGGCATAACGGTAGGAGATTATCGGGTTCATCCCCACCATTTTTGGATACTTCCACGATATGATGGACATCAACAGTAAGTTCATTATGGCAATTAGGGGCAGTGCAACGGTATCCAGCTTCAGTCAAAACGGCGACTCTAGCTTTCTCTGATATTGCCATTTTATATTAATCCCCCTCCACAATCTTTATCTCTTCATCAGTCAAGCCGTAGAGTTCGTAAACCAAGCGGTCAATTTCCTTGTCGGTGGCCTCTATCTGCCATTGAAGCATCGTCTTCATGTCCGGAATAGTCGCCTCTGAAAGTCTTTTGTGGAGGTCGAGCATTTTAGTGACAAGGGGAGTTATTCTGTCCTGAGTGGGTTTTGGTGGGATGGGGATTTGCTCTATATAAATTTTCTGCTGTAATAATCTTCCGTCCTTATCTGCATCACCTAAGACGGAGCATAATCTTTTCAAGAAAAACCAGACAGAATTAGAATTGAGAACGCCAAGAATATAAAGGTCTTTTACCGGAGAAAAAAAGCATGTCTTGTTGAGATAAAACCCTTTACCGTCATAAGTAAAACGACTTTCCTTGGCAATCTCAGGCCATATGATTTTAGGTTTTTGAAAATCATCGTAATATTCACATGCCCGTAGCTCCCACCAATAATCACCTTGATCAGTTCGAACTTTGGCTTTTTCTTCAAATTGTAACAGATGATTGAAAATTGCCGGATACTTTCTTGAAACAAAATCTTGTGGATTATCTGTTTTTTTATTTAATTCAGTCCAACCTTTTTCAAACAGAATCAAATATCTATCTTTAAAATTAATGCGATATTTCCGGACATCATCGCCAATAACAAAGGGCTTTATTATCTCTGCGGACTTCGCATCTTCTTTAATCAGCCTCTTGCGGGTTTCAGCATCAATTACAAAAGCTTCGTTAAGGCCAGTAAGGACACCTCGATAGATTTTCCCTTTGACATATTCGCCAAGGGGAATTCCAACTTTTTTCATCTTATCAAAAATATTGATTTCTCCAACGCTTGCAAGCGTCCAATTATCTCCGGTCAAAGAACGGCTGTCAAGCTCATAGCTGATGGTTTTAACTTCTTCCGGCAGGGAACTGAAATTCAATCTTTTTATAGGCGCGTATGTGAATTTCTGATTTTTCCTCTTGTTGTTTTGTGTCAGAAATATTGCCGGGAATGTGGCGGCATTTTCAAAAACTGGAAGCTCTCCAAAATCAATTATCTGTCTTATCGTTGAATTCTCGGAAAGGAAATTCCTCAAGGCATTTCCATATTTTGCCCTCATGAACTTATTGGAACAAATCATGCCGAAATACCCGTCACGTTTTAGAACCTGATGAGCCTTTTCAAAGAAATAAACATACAAATCGGCAGTTCCGGCGAAGGTCTTGTAATGGGATTGGGCATAGGTTTTAAATTCTTCTCCAAGCGTCTCCTGCCGGACATACGGCGGATTGCCTATGACACAATCAAATCCTGATTCTTCCTTTGCGGTCGTTGCGTCTTTGCGAGAAAATATTTCCGGGAACTGGCTTTCCCAATCGAAGGCATTTACCCTTATCATCTCCTCTTCGTTGAACATGTCGCCCTGGCGGTTGGCATAATAGTCTGATCCTATCAGGGAATTTCCGCATTTAATATTTGAACCAAGGTCAGGCAAAGCCCTTTCCTGAAAAAGCAGGCCCTGGAATATCTCTTCGTTTTCGCCTTCGAGAACCTTTAATAGCAATGAAAGCTTTGTCACTTCGACCGCTTGTGAATCAATATCCACTCCGTAGATATGCTCAAGGAGGATTCTTTTCCGCTCATTAATTGTCAACTTCCATTCGCCATTCCTGCCCTTGCGGATTCTCGGAATTTTCCCTTTTGCGTATTTTTCAGGCTCGTTTTCTGTATATTTCTTCAAATACCAATCCAACAATTTCTGATAGGCGACTATGAGGAATGAGCCGGAACCACAGGAAATGTCAGCAACTCTTAGTGGAATCTTGCTATCAACTTTACGGCCTTCCAATAGCTTGCACACGGTATTTTCTACGATGTAATCCACAATATAGGTGGGAGTATAATAAACCCCTCCAGCCTTCCGGACTTCCGGTTTTTCTTCGACCTTGGCCTGGTGTCCCGCAGTCAACCTTATAACTTTTCCAAGGAAGCGCTCATATACTTGTCCCAAGATATCTGCCGGCAGGACTGAAAACTCGAAAGGACATTCCGGGTAATAGAGACCGCCGATGATTTCTTTCAGGAACTTGTCGTCAATGCTGATTCTCTGGGTGAGATAGTCCGGCTCTTCAGAAATCCCTTTTTCGGCCTGAAAATGGAAGAGTCCCGAATTATATCTGGCGTCGGCAGTCCTGAAATACTCTAAAAGCCTTTTATAAACGTTATCTCCATTGACGAAGGAGGCCAGCTTTCCATACATTTCAATGCCTCTGTCCTCACAGATTCTCAAGAATATTATCCTGTCAATGGTCTTCTGGACGGCGAAGTTCAGTTCCCTTGTCGTTAGTACCGAATTTCTAAGGGCGATATTTTTGGCAAGGATTTCCCGCCATCTCTCTATTTCTTCAAGGAATGAATCATCAACGCTTGCAGTTCCTTTTTTGCCTTTTACGCCCTCGGCGAATTTGTCGAAAGACCCCTTGAGGATGGATTCTCTGGCGAAGATGGAGGCGATTTCATCCCATTTCTTTTCATAGTCCCGATATGAGAGATACATGATTCTTGCGGTTGCGGCAGTATCCTTCTTGTCCGGCTTGATCCGGCAGTCATAGACGGCAAATTCGTCGAAGTCGGTAAGGATGCTCAATGGGAGCTTAGAAGACCACGCATAGCGTCTCAACTGGTAAGCGGGACTTACGGCATCTTTGATGCTGACGGATGGTTTCTTGGCCTCAGCGAAGAACTTTCTTGCTCCGCCAATCCTGAAACAATAGTCCGGAGCTTCGGTTGCAGAGCCGATTTTGATGGAATCTTCGAAAATAACGTCCTTGTAAGCCTCTGCATAACCCTGTTTGTTATACATATCCCAGCCGAGTTCACAGAAAAACGGGTCTATGAATTCAGCCCTTAATCTGGCCTCTTTGTAGTCGGGGGAAAGGTAGGACTCCCGGTTCTGGTCAAACCGTTCTACAAGCTTCAAGATTTCCTGCGGTGCCGGCATATTCAAAATCCATTTATGGAATATAACTCATGCTCGTTTCCTAGCAACCATTTATCCCTAAAAAACGAACTGCAAGGCGGTTTTTGCCACCAACCCATCCCCTTCCATCCACTGACTTTAAATAGCCACCTCATGCTATATATATTTACTTTTGGATAGGAAAAGACTGGTCTTGACTTATCCGTCCACCGATTTAATTCACTTATAATTCAACCCCAACAAGAGGAGTCTCACCATGAACTCAAAAGCACCCTTGCGCCGTAAAAATTCAAAAAAAACTGAAATATCCGTCCAGTCCGGAAGGGATTATAGCCCATCTCAAGAAATACCTTCGGCAAAGGAAAGCCCAAATCTACCGGATGCTTGAAACCGATAAGGCAATAGACGCTGACCCTTACGACGATATAGCCAGACTTCGCGAAGTTGAAAAAATTGAAAAACTCCTGAAAAAATAGCTTACCCCTTCCCCTCCCTCACCAGCCCAGCATACTTCTTCCGAAACTCCTTGATGCCTTCTTCCAGCAAATAAGCGACCAGTTTTTTGACCTTCATTCCGGAAGCTTTTGCCAATTCTGAAACCTTCAAGTGCAACTCCTTGTCAACTTCGACAGTAGTAATCTTGATCTTTTCCATAATTATTTGACCTCCTGACTTGAAATTCCCTGTTCCTCTGTAGCCCCTTCAATCTCTTCCTTCTTCATCAACCTCATAGACCTGTAAAGCTCATCACAGAAAGCCTTGTCAAAGTCATTCATTTCAGTGTTCTGCTTTGTCCAGTCTATCCCACAATTCACTTCAATATTTTCCATTGGATGTCCTCCTTTTCTTATTTGTTCTCCTCTGGTAGGTATGATATCTCTATATAAAAATATGAACAAATATATAATTATTAACTACTTACATAAGGACAGAAAGCATCATGAAAGAAACAGAATCAAAAGTTAAAAAGACCAGGTATTTAATCTACGCAAGAATTTCTGATATGGGAGGCAGAACCGCAGAAGAAACTTCGATCCCCATGCAGATTGAACAATGCAAAGCGTATGTCGAGAACATCGGCGGAGAAGTTGTCAAAACATATCAGGATGAAGGATGGTCAGGAGGAAATTTAAAGCGACCTGGAATGCAAAAAATCCTTGAATCCCTTGACAATGGCTCCGATGAATGGGACTGCCTTATAGTCTTCAAAATGGACAGGCTTTCCCGCTCTCTGATGGATTCCTTCAACCTTTTTGAAAAGTTATACAGGAAAAACAAGTCGGTAGCGTCAGTCTCTGAAAGAATTGACTACAGCAACCCGATGGGGAAAGCAATGATGTATATGATTTGCATCTTCGCCGAAATGTATCGGGAGCAAGTCAAGCTGCATGTTCAGGACAAGATGATGTTCATGGTCAAGCAGGAAGGAGCTTATCTTGCTGGAAAACCCCCATTTGGTTACAGGAAGGTTCCGACCAAGGAAAATGAAAAGAAAAATCATAATCTCATTGTGGAGCCAAGGGAAGCTGAAATCGTTAAGGATATCTTCACCAGATATTCCAAGGGTGAATCCATAGATAAAATAATCCTGCTATATCCCGAACTGAAATATACGACCATTGCCAACTGCATTCTCAGGAACAAGGTTTATATCGGCATGCTCAACTGAAGGAAAGAAATATATCAGGGCAAGCATGAGCCGATAATTCCTGTTGATTTGTTTAATGCAGTACAGGAGAGGTTGCCGAAAAAGCATAAAAATACAAGACCCAATGCATGCAAGTATCCATACCTTTTAACAGGTGTCATTTATTGCCATTGCGGAAGAGCTTTGACCCCTTATGGAAGCTATGGAAGAAGTGGGAAGTATTTGTATTACAAGTGCACCGACAAGAAATGTGCCTCTGAGGTATCTGCATCCTTTATAGAACATGCTGTGAAGGAGATATTGATTTCAGCCCCGATGAAAAAGACTGAGATTCGGTATCTGATTCAGAAGGCCAATGAGGACAGGCAGAAAATCATAGACAGCAACTTGCCTGAACTTAGGAACATCGAACAGGCACTTTTAAAGGCCAGAAAGGAGAAAAATAATCTGGGAAATGCCATATTGAATGGCTTGGTGGATCAAAGCAACAAGGACGATTTCAACCAGAAATTTTCCGATTTGAAAAAGGAGATAGGCAGATTGGAGGCAAGAAATGCAGAATTGGCAGAAATGCTCAAGCTTTATGATGGTGAGGCAAAGTATGAGGAAGTGTTCAAAAGTTTGAAGACATTCTCGGATTTGGTCAGGAAAACGACCAGGCCGGAAGTCATGCAGAGCTTTGTCAAAAGTAGGGTGGCAAGAATCGACATGTCGCCCGACAGGAAGCAGTTCAGCCTCAAACTCAGGGCATTCGACAGTTTATATCCAGATAGAGTATGGTGGGCACTACTGGACTCGAACCAGTGACCTCTACAATGTGAATGTAGCGTTCTAGCCAGCTGAACTAAGTGCCCTTTTGCTATTTAGTGTCTGATAATCAATCAGTATCGGTCTTTGCCATCCATTGGAAAACTGACTGATATCCTTTCCGGCATTTACGCGTAAAGTATCACAATTAGGCCATCAGGTCAAGCCCGCGCATGCTTGAAGTTCCTCGTATCGTAAATATTCAGTGAACTACGCCCATTCACTGAATATTTATACTCCTTTCGGCTGAAAAATTTATATTTTGATTGCGGAGATTTCGGGAATTGCTCCGTATTCTGAGAGGCCGCCGATACCGAGGTATCGAAGGCTTTCGAAGGGTTCGGAGCAAAACCGAAAGACCGCAACCGCATCGCGGCGAGCATGCGTGAGCCGTATTTTTCCGTTCCTTCCTCGGACGACATTCATGCCGCCGCTCGGCCGGAACAAAAAATCCAATCCCAAATCTTGCCCGTCAATATGTAATTTTTCAATCTAAATGAGTATAATTCCGCCGCGTCGCTTCCGTCTTTTTCAGCGAGCTCGCCTGCGGCAGGATGCACGCCTGCAGCGACGGGCAGGAGCGGCAGATGCCGTCCGACGAGCAGACATTTGGATCCCGGCCCCCTCGCCCCTTAGTCCTCCAGACGCCGACAGCGCCCAGAGCCAGCAGCGCCGCCACGCGCAGTGCACCTTTAATGAAGTCGATTCTCCGTACTCCTTTTTCCATAGCCTTTTATCTTACGATGTTTATGTAACGAATAACCAATAACGATTAACTATTCTGCCATTTCCACGCAGAGCATTTCCTTGGTATCCCGGAAGATAAGCCTGTTTCCTGAAACTGCAACCGGCCCCCATGCGTCAGGGCCCTTCAAAATCTTCGCCTGTGCGAGGATCGAGCATTTGTCCGGTGACGCCTCGAATACCGCGAGGACGCCGACGTCCTTGAGGGCGAATATCTTCCCGTCCGCCATGACGTAGGGGCCGAGGCCGAACCTTTCGGCCTTGCCGCTCGACCAGATTATTTTCGTGGTGTCGTCCCTATGGCAGCATACGAGCTGCGAGCTGAGCTGTCCGGCGTCCTTCGCCATGACCCCGTATACGTGTTCGCCGAGGAGTATGGGGGTATGCATTTCCGACGCAAGGCCTTCCGACGGCAGATAGCTGCGGACGGTCTCGGCGGAGAACGCCCCGCCCTCGAAATTTATCTTGAATACGCTCGCGCCGGCGCCGTAGCCAGCGCTTGCCAGGATGCGGCTGTCGCCGAGGTGGAGCGGGGAAGGCGCGACGACCTTGTGGTTGAAGGCGGGATATTCCCATAGGACTTTCCCGGCGTCCTCCTTCTCGGCCGAGATACCGCAGATCCCGCCGATGGCGCAGTATACAAACATTTTTCTTCCGTGCAGCGTCATGGGGACTACGGAGGAATGCGACATCTTCCAGCCGCGAGTGTTCGGCGCGGTCCAGACGGGTTCGCCGGTGGCGCAGTCCAGCCCGGCCATGAGCACGTCCTTCCCCGCCGGGGCGACCACGGCGACGCCGTCGACTATCAGAGGGCACTGGCCGGCATACCATTCCGGCACCGTTGCGCCGTATGTTTTCACCATGTCAAGCCCCCACAGCAGCCGGCCGTCGCCGGCATCCACGCACATCACATGGCAGAGGGGCCCTATCGTCACGACATGCTTTTCGGTGACCGCGGGGATGGTGCGCGACATTCCGTGGTTCCTGCGCACGTTCGTCACATACCATCTGCGCCAGAGCTCCCTGCCGTCCGCAAGGTTGAAGCATCGGAGGGCGTCGGCCTTCTTGTCCTCGATATAATCTATTACATAAGCCCTTCCATTGCAGATTGATGCGGCGGCATATCCCTCTCCGAGCCCGGCTGACCACGCGATCCTGGGCCCAGTTCCACCCCATGAGACGCCGAGCCGGGCCGGCGACTTGGAAATATTGTCGTGGTCGGCACCCCTGAAGCACGGCCAGGCGGGCTCGTCCCCGCCGGCCGGAGCGTCAGCGAACTTTTCAAAGAACTCGCCGATCTTCACATCCGGGGTGGAACTGCGGGCCGTCGCAGAAGCGCCGGCAGGAAGGTCCATGCCCGGAACGCTCCTTTTGAATCCGGCCGCCGGCCTAGCCCCGACCCAGAGCAGGAAAAGCGCCGCGAAGGCAGCGAACACCGCCGACGCCGCAAGGAATGCGATTATTCTGCCGCGCATAAGCACCTTTGACAGCACATCTTGTGGCAAATATTCAGTGAAAGGGCGTAGTTCACTGAATATTTACCAGTGATCGGGGCAAAACAGAAAATCCGGAATCTTTTCCGGGCGTGGATGAAACCAGAGGAGGACTTTGCTTTATTTCCCCTCGCTGTCCGGTTTCTTCTTAACCCTTTTGCCGGTCCTCAGCTCCTTGGTTCCGTAGATTGTGGTGACAGGATCCTTGGAGACGTTCCCGCCCTGGGGATCCCTGCGTCCGCTGTCCCGGAGGCCGGGATCACGCATGCCCGGATCCTTCATGCCGGTGTCCTTTTCCTCCCCTGAATTTTTCTTGTCTGGATACTCCTTGCCCTGGTCTTCGTCCGCCTGCCCGCTTTCCTTTTCTTTGTCAGGCAGAGCGGATTCTGGCTCTACTCCGTCGACTTTAAGCTCCTTGTCCGGTTTCTTGCCGGAGTCATCGCCGGGCTTGTCCTCGGCGGCATGGATGGCGATGGAGAAGATCAACGCCGCGGCGCAGAGAACCTCCGGGATTTGAATGAGTCCAAGCCTGATTGTCATCGTCGCCTCCCTTCCTGCAATAGCGACCGCCAGTTATACTCCTTCATGCTGAAAAATTTACATTTTGATTGCGGAGATTTTGATTTGCTTAGCATTCTGGGAGACCGCCGATACCGAGGTATCGAAGGTTCTCGAAGGATGCGGAGCAAAACCAAAAGACCGCAACCGCCATGCGTCGAGTTCAGATTTTTGGCGCCCCCGCAGCGCCACTTGTCAATCTTCGATCCACTGCACGGAGCTTTCAAACACTGCGGATGAAAATCTGAAATCACAGCATCTTCAGCGCCTCGATGCGCTTCTCGAGGGGCGGGTGCGTGGAGAAGAGGGCGATCATCTTCGATCTTCCGCTGATCTTGAATGTGTTGAGTGACTGCGCCCTGTTGTCAACGATATGAGTGCCTTCGACTATGCTCCTGAGCTTTTCCAGGCCCTCTATCATAGGCTCCTTGCCGCAGAGCCTGGCCGCGCTCGCGTCGGCGCGGTATTCCCTGTGCCGCGAGAACCACATGACTATCATGCTTGCGAGAATCGAGAATATTATTTCACAGACGAATACCGCGAGGTAGTAGCCGATGCCCACGCCCCGGCTTTCGCTGTCCCGCCCCTTCGAAAGGGCTGAATCGATGAGGAAGCCGGCCACCCTCGACAGGAATATGACGAACGTGTTTAGGATTCCCTGGAGAAGGACCATCGTAACCATGTCTCCGTTGGCGATGTGGGAGACCTCGTGTGCGAGCACGCCCTGTGTCTCGCGCCGGTTCATCTGCCTGAGCAGGGCCGAGCTGACGGCCACTATGGAACTTCCTTTCGACGGCCCGGTCGCAAACGCGTTGACCTCGGGGCTCTCGTAGATGCCGAGCTCCGGCATCGGGATGTCGGCGTCGTGCGCGAGCTGCGACACAGTGTCGGCCAGCCAGCGCTCCTCGGAATTCTGCGGATTGTTCGGATCAATAGTTCTGATGCCGTAGGCCATCTTCGCCATGATCTTGGAGATCAGAAGCGAGAAGATGCTCCCGGTGAACCCGACGATCAGCGAGAACACCAGCAGAGCCTCGTAGTTGATCCCGTTCATGGTGAGCCACCTGTCCACGCCCAGGATCTTCGTCACAATCCCGATGACAATCATCACCGCCAGGTTGGTGGCGACAAATAAAACTATTCTGGTCATAAGAATGCCTCCTTGTTTTTAATCCTAACGCACGACCAATATATTTCATTATCACCAATAGACAATTTGAGAAGGAAAATGTTCCGTATTTGGAGGTGGTGGAGCCGGGTTTATTCGAGGCGGACGGTCTCTATCTTCCAGGCCCCCATCTCCAAGGCTGCGGAACCGCCGCGCAGCTCGAGCATCCGGCGCTTCTCCTCCAGGAGGTTGCACTGCCATGCGGACTTGAAATGCTCTGGGACTCCGAGCCGGACCGTCTCCGGCCTTCCTGACATTTCAACGAGCCTTACGACAACGCCTTTGCCGTCCTCTGCCTTTTTCAGGGCGGTGACAAAGGTGTGCGACGCATCCAGGCGCCAGAGCGGCATCGGTCCGGCCAGTCCGCCGGGAAGGACGTCAAGCCCGGCGTTGAACACATGAGCCTGCCAGGCCACGTCGGAATCGCGCCAGTTTCCGGGAGCCGCATACACTGCGTGCCTGAATCTGTGCGTTCCGTGGTCCAGTCGGCCGCGGTAGTGCCTCGAAACGAACGAGTCATCTTCCAGGGGCGCAGGTTCCGTATGGCGGACGGCGTTGTACCAGCGCGGGCTGCGCAGGACGCTTAGCATGAGCGTGCCCTTTTCGACTCGGCAGCTCGGAGTCCCCCGGTTAAGCACTGCGAAGACGTGGCCGGATGCCTGGATTCCCGCCCAGTGGAGGGCAGGCCAGTCGCCGCAGGCCTCGTAGCCGCTGTTCGGCAGATCATATCGTTCCCTCTCCAGCACTCCGTACGGGATTTCATAGACGCCGCGGTCGAGCTCTGTAATTGAAGGAAACGCCATTCGAAGGCGGCTGCCGACAGTGAACCATTCGACTACGGTCTCGACGTCGAGCCATGGAAGTCCCCGGCAAAGGCGGAACAGCTGCCGCCAGCCCAGGGGGCGGTTGTAGTGGTCGTCCCCGCCAGGATAGGTTCCGGAGTAGGCGATCTCAACACAGTCCCCGAAGGAGCGGACGCCTTCCAGCCTTGCGAATTCCGCAAGTCTGACACGCGAGCGGTCCGGGGAGAAAGTTCCCCACGGCCCGCCGTGGTCCGCCTCCAGGATCAGTTCGCCCAGAAAATATTTCGCCGGATCCATGACAGGGCCGACACCTTCCACGTTCAAGGCTGTAATCCCATGTTCCCCCGCGGCTGCGGAGAAGCGGCCGCACGCGCATTGCGAGGTTCGCAGGACTCCGGACTTCGCAGGCTTCTGTGAAATCCGCACCGTCGCCGCGCCGAAGGCCGGGACATTCTCCGCGAGGAAAGTGATTTCGGTTCCGTCACCTGCCGGACGAACTCCGTAGACGGGCAGAGGCCTGCCGTCAAGTTCCACGTCCGCGCCTTCCCATTTCCCGGGGGCGACGATCTTCGCCGTAGACGTGACCGGCCTGCATCCGGAGTTGAACACGGTAAACGCCCCCTGCCCCTTCTTCAGCGCCGGCAGGCAGGCGCGGTTTGCGACGGCGGCAGACTTCTCGCGGACGTCCGCGAGAAGCTCCATAAGCTCGTCAAACGCCTCGTCGCAGTGCGAGCCGGTGACGGCGTCATGGAAGCCCGAGAGCGTCATTCTGCGCCAAAGCCCGCGAAGTTCGTCCGCGCTGTATCCATTGTTCAAGACGGTGTCCCACGCCTCCGCATTCAGCAAAGCGTGCTCGGCCGCCCGGTGGGCCTGCTTCACCCGTATGCGTGAGACATAGCAGCCGGTGAAGACCGGATTGTTCTCGACGCGTGTGCTCACCATATCCTCGGGCGGGCTGTCCACGGCGGCAATCTCCTCGGATACGAATCCGCCGAGATCCCTGAACGTCCCCTGCCTGACGTCGAACGACGTCTGAGACTTCATGAATCGGGAGATGTCCTCATCGACATGCATTCCCGGCAGGACCTCCTCGCCGTAGAGCCACATCGCGCCGGCCTTGAAAGGCTTGACCTTCCCGGGCGGCCTGCTGAATTCAGAACGGATTTCCGTGCGGAACCCGCGTCGGCGGCAGGCCTCGCAGCCGTAACCCCTGCAGTCGGGGCACGGCTCCTGCTGGCCGAATCCGGTGCCGCACATGTATGTCGCCAGGCTGTCCTTGTCCTCGCGGTGGGCGAACACGACCGAACCGTCAAGCCCGCGCCAGTAAGGGCGGTCGGGATCGACGTAGATGATCCAGGCGAGCCAGCGGTATCCGCAGGAGCGGTATATCTGGGGTATCTGCGCGCTCGTCCCGAAGGTGTCCTGCACCCAGCCGCTGTCAGGGCGGCGGCCCAGCGCCTGTTCGCCCCAAAGCGTCCCCAGCACCAGGTTGCGGCAGATAAGCTCCCCTTGTATCAAGTTCGTGTCCACGATGTTCTCGCCCGAGCCGAGCAGTTCGAAGCGGCCCTCGGCCGCCAGGCGGCGCAGGACGGGGGCATGCTCCGGATGCCTCTCCAGATAATGCCTGAGCACCCACGACGCCTCGACCATGAAGCATGATCTTCCGTCCGAGCACGACTCGATCCCGTCCTCTATGCACGCCTCCTCTATCTTGCGGTACGGGACCGCGATGCTCCCCCGGTCGAGGATCGGACGGTCCCAGCATCGGCGCCATATCGGGTCGAAGTGGTTCAGCCGCACCACGATGCACGGCTGGGGCTGCGGCTGCGCTGACCTGTCCTCGCTCATGACTTGCGCTCCTTCACATGTATCTCCAGCTGAGGGAATGCGATCTCTATGCCTTCCTCGCGGAACCTCTTGTCGATCGCGAAGTTCAGGTCGGATATCGTCCTCCCGGCCACGTCGATGTGGCTCACCCATACGAAGACGGAGAAGTCGAGGGTGCTGTTCCCGAACTGAGTGAAGAAGACAAGCGGCTCCGGCTTATGAAGCACGTTGGGATGCGACTTGGCGACCTCCAGAAGCGCTTTCCTCACCTTCTCCACGTCGGATCCGTAGGCCACGCCGATCTTGATCTCCTTCTTCACAATCGGATCGTTCCTGGTCCAGTTGATTATCTTGGAGTTGATCATGTCGGAGTTCGGGACGGCGATTATCGCGTTGTCCATGGTCTGTATGGTCGTGCTGCGCACATTGGTCTCGAGCACCCTGGCGAGGATGTTGTCCATCTGGATTATGTCGCCCTGGCGGACCGTCCCGCCGAAGATTATAAGAAGGCCGCTGACGAAGTTGTTCACCAGGTGCTGAAGGCCGAACCCGACGCCCAGGCTCAGGCCGCCCGCAATCACGGTCAGGCTGGTCAGGCTCACGCCCATCAGATAGAGCACGACGATGCAGTAGCAGCACCAGATGGTGCAGGAGGACACCGCCTTCAGGGAGTGCACCGTCGAAGGCTCCACGGGCGCGATGCGCACGTTGTCGAGGATCTTGTGCAGCACGCTTATCGCGGTCTTGAAGACGAAGAACAGGAGTAAGTATTCAGCGAAGTATGTAGCCAGCCTCAAGACAGCTGGCTTCTTTTCT
>CAZWRV010000032.1:0-63187 GCA_964636325.1 uncultured Victivallaceae bacterium
TTTGTCGTCTTCCGGAGGGTTGAGCCAAGCTCAACCGCGGCTCAGCACGGCTTCACCCTCCGCAGTTTCAGTTGGACAAAACTGCGATTTTCGCAGATGAATATTCCCCCCTATTTGTGCGGCAGGATCACGATCTTCATCGCTCCGGCCGAGGTGTCGGTCTGCAGTTTGAGCGCCTCGTTGAAGTCGTCCAGGGCGAAGCGGTGCGTTATCATCGCCTCCGCGTCGATGTGGCCGCCCATTATCAGGTCGATGGAATCCGTGTAGTCCAGGGCGACCGAGCTGTTTGCCCCGTGTATGTGCAGTTCGGGATAATGGATCAGGTTGAGGTCGATCGGTTCGAACGGATCGTTCTTGTTCATGCCCGCGAAGATGGAGAGGTGCCCCGACCACTTGAGCAGTTTCATTCCGAGCGGGACGAGGGACTTGACGGAAGCCGAGACGATGACCGCGTCGACGCCGATGCCGCCGGTATGCTCCTTCACCCAGGCTTCAGGCGAGACTTCGGACATGTTCACGAGGTTGTCGAAGCGGAAGCCGATCTTCCGGATCGTGTCGAGCCGTTCCTGCGAACGGTTCATTATGGTCACGGTCTTGACGCCCTGCGCCTTCGCGACGAGACCGTTCATGACGCCGATCGTTCCGGCGCCGAAGACGACCACATGCTCCATCTCCTTGACAGGCATGCACCTGTAGCCGTTCACGCAGCAGCTCAGAGGTTCCAGGAGGGATGCGACTTCTGCGGACATGGAGTCCGGGATCGGAATCAGGCAGCCCTGTTCGACGCCGCTCCTGGGCATGATCATGTATTCGGCGAAACCTCCGTTCCAGGCGTACCCGAGCGCCTTGAACCTGTTCTCGCAGAGGTTCTGGCGCTTCTTGATGCACATGCGGCAGCAGCCGCAGCCTATGACGGTCTGGAGCGCGTAGCGGCCGCCAAGCCTTACGCCCTTCACGCCTTTGCCCAGCCCGACGACGGTTCCGGCGATCTCATGGCCGATTATGGGGACGTCCGCCTTCTTCTCCCCCCTGAGCACTCGCTGGTCGGTGCCGCATAGGGCGCAGGCGTCGACCTTCAGCAGGACTTCGCCTTCCGCGGGGCGGGGGGTCGGGAAATCCTCTACGGCGGTTATGCCGGGGCCTTTGATTACTGCGGCTTTCATCGTCTCACCAATGGCCTGACTTCGCGCTGTCCGCGACAAAGGAGAAAGCCTTTTCGGAATCCATGCCGTGGAGCCGGGCGGAAATCTCAAGCGTGACCGGCGGGAGCGCGCCAGCCGACGCGAAGAACGCGTTCTTCGCCGCCTTGTCCTTGCCGAACATGGCCTCGGCCTTCGTCCCGGAGTAGGGGAAGTCTGCGAATCTCGCAAGCAAAGTGTGTCCGACCACGATCTTGGCGCCCTTCAGGAAGACGTCTGCGAATTCCGCAAGAACCCCGCTTCCAGTGTCGTCCACGATCGGCTGGCCCTTCTTGTTCATCTCCGTTCCGACGATTATCGGGAGATGCCTGGCTTCCGCCGCCTTTACGATTTCCCTCAGCTTTGCAACCTTGAGATCCCGGGTCTTCTGATCCTTGATGTTCCAGTTGCGGTCGGGGATGATGTTGAGCGCTTCCGCGCCCTCCGCCATGGTCGCGTCCAGGAATCTCTCCGCGTCGGACTCCCCCCCCGTGGTTCCATCTAGCCAGGCCTCCGTGGGAATCGTGCCGGCCTCCTTCGCCCATCTGTAGAAGTCGCGGATCGGCGGGAATGCGTCAGAGGTGGGCTGGACGTATCCGATGCCGCCCTTTTTCACGAGGCACGACCTCGCCTTTTCCTCGAAGGCGGGACGGTCGGCCATGAGCTTGGACGTGTCCTCGGGCTTCATCTTGAATATCTCCGCCCAGAATTTGGCGGTGGATTCGGAACTGCCGTGGATCTGCTCGGACTTCGCGACATATGCGGTGACGATGTGGCGCTCGGTTGCGTTGCCGGACGGTGTGAGCGGGACGACATCCTTGAGGTAGTCCAGCGAGATCGCCGGCAGCTTTGAGTTGATCCTTGCGACCAGGGCTACATTCCTTTCGGCCGCGCGCCGCCTGAACTCGAAGAGCTTCTCCTCCTGCGGCGAACCTTTCTCCGGCGTTTTTCCGAATCCTGCGGCTATGACGTAGTCCACGCCGGGCTCCCCTGGCGAATCGATGTCGACCTCGGAGAAGGTCCGGAAGAAGCTCCTGGTCTCGACGCCGACGGAAGTCCTAAGGCCGAGCAACTGTCCGGCGTAGAAGAACTCTTCAAGCCCGTCTATCACGTCGAACTCGATCACACCCGCCGCATAAAGCCCCTTCTTGCGGGCCTCCAATGCGATGCGCGCCGGAGACCACCCCTCGGAATTATATGAGAAGAAGGAGTGGAAGTGCATGTTTGTGAGGATGCCCGCCGTCGCGGCGATGCCGCCCTTCGCAATCAGCTCCTCCAGAGCCGCCATCCTTTCCTTCATGTCGAAGGAGTTCAGCTTGATTTCCAAGTCCATGTCAATTCCTATTCAAATATTTTGTGTGTCAATTGCGCAAGTCTGCAGCAATCGGGCTCAGGTTCCAGTGTTCAGGTGCCAGGAGTAAGTGCGGAATGCGGCGAACAATCGCCGCATGCAGTAACATTTATGCCTTTTCATTAAGTCAAGTATCCGGTATCTGCTATCCAGTATCCGGTATCTTGCGTCCGACATCTTCCGATACCTATGGAAACCTGCCGAAACCTTTCGGGCAATATCCGGAATCGAATCGCGACAAACCATTCACCAATAACGAATAACCAATAACGAAGTCACGTCCGCGTCTTGCCGCCAGACACGTTGACGGTCGTTCCGTGTATGTAGGACGCCCTGTCGGAGGCGAGGAAGCAGACCACGTCGGCGACCTCGGAGAGTTTTCCGACACGGCCGATCGGGATCGACTGCTTCTCGTATTTGGAACGCAGCTCGTCGACGGTGATTCCACGGGTGTATGCGAGGGCGCGCTCGTATTCCGGCGACCTGAGCGCCGTCGCCTCGAGGATTCCTGGCGCGACTCCGACAATCCTTATGCCGTGCCTGCCGAGCTCCTTCGCCCAGGAGCGCGTCATGTTGTAGGCGGACGCCTTCGTGGACGCATAGACGCTCTGCCCCTCGGAGCCTTCCATCCCCGATTCTGACGCGAGATTGATTATGACGCCCTTCTTGTTCTTCAACATGGCCCTGGCGGCGGCCTGCGCGCAGAGGAAGTAGCCCAGATGGTTTATCCTCAGGGTCTTCATTATCGAATCCTCCGTGACCTCCTCCTTGCCGGCGGGATCCACCAGCAGGCGCGGGATGTTGATGCCCGCGTTGTTGACCAGCACGTCCAGACGGCCGAACTTCGAAACGGTTTCCGACACAAGCCTTTCCACGTCCGCCTTCGAAGTCACGTCGGTCTTAACGAAGGTGCAGTCGGCGCCATGCTCCTTTCTGAGCTTTTCGAGCAGCTCGCTGCCAGCCTTTTCCTGTATGTCGGCGATCGCAATCTTCATGCCGACCGAAGCGAACGCCTCGCATACGGCCCTGCCTACGCCCAGCGCCCCGCCGGTCACGATCCCGACCTTCCCTTCAAGCCCAAGCCAGCTCACAACGACACCTCTCTTCCTCTCATAATTTCTTCGATCCTTTCTTGGCGTCCTTCATCGCCTTGTAGATTTCGCTGTCCTTCTCGACCATCTTCATCGGGGTTTCCCCGGACTTGCTCTTCGCAGAAGTGATCGCCCCGTTTTCCATCAGGAACTTCACAATGTCGAGCTTCAGCGCGTCGTCGATGCCCTTGTTGGCCAGAAGCGAAATAAGCGGGGTCGCTTTGTTCTTGTCCACGTCGTTCACGCCGAGCTTGTGCTTTGTCACAAGGTATTTGGTCATCTCGAGGCCGCCCATGCCATAGTAGGCCTGCGCGGCGGCCGCCTTCGGATCCTTGGCAGGCTTGGCGTCCTTGGCGGGCTGCATGGGCCTGAGCTGCTTGAAGGCCGCAGTAAGCATGGGAGTCTCGTTTTCGTCCTTGAGCTTGGCCTTGGGATCTACGCCCTTTGCCACCAGCAGGTCTATGACCTTTATACCGTTGGCGACCTGTTCCTCTTTCAAGTTGCTGTTTTCCTGGATGATCAGGTTTTGTATCAGGTTCATGCCGCCGGAAATCTTCTTGAAGTCATATTTCGCCGCGGAGAAGGCCTCAAGGATGTCCTTGATGTCCTCCTCCTTGGCGTTGAGCGCCGCCGTGTCGAAATAGAAGAAAAGCGCGGCCTTGCCGAACTCGTCCGTGACGTTCGGGTCCGCCTTGCAAGCAAGGAGCGCCTTGGCCGACTTGTAGAGCCTGTTCTTCATGCAGTAGATGAGCGGTATGTCGTGGAACTCTATTTTCTTGTCGATGATACCCGCGTTGGCCGTGTAGAACTCCTCGACCTTCTTGGGGTCGTTGGACTTCAGGACGGCCACCATCTCCTGCGGCGTCGCGCACTCGGCAAGCGATCCGGCCATTAAAAGCACGGCCGGCACCAGACTCTTGAAAAGTCTCAGTTTCATTATCCCGCTCCTTTCATTTCTTTGATGGATTGACTTTGGCCGGTAAGATACCATCGTTGCTGCATTTTCCAAGGGCTGGGCGGCATAAGCCAGCAGTAAAGAAGAGGAACGGAAAAATACGGCCCAAAGATGCTCGTCCGCCTTAGCGGATTGCGGTCTTTCGGTTTTGTTCCGCACCCTTCGAGAGCCTTCGACACCTCGGTATCGGCGGCCTCTCGGAATGCGAAGCAAATTCCAAAATCTCCGCAATCAAAATGTTCAATTTTCAGCGGAAAAGCGTAGTTCACCGAATATTTATGCGCCTCAGTTCCGCGAGCGTTTCGAAGCGGGCGGTCCTCGGGAACATGTCGAAAAGCATGATTTCGGCCGGACGGTAGCCGGATTTAATCAGGGTTTTGACGTCCCTGGCCATGGTGTCCGGGGCGCATGAGACATACAGAAGTGAAGCGGCTCCCGAATCCGCGACTGCGGAAAGAGCTTCGTCTCTGAGCCCTGCGCGCGGCGGATCGACGATGAGCATCGTCCCGGCCGGATCCGCGCCGCGCATGAGCTGCGGTAGCAGCCTGCCGGCGTCGCCGGCGACAAAACGCATGTCCTTGAAGCCCATCCGCTTGGCATTGGCCGCTGCAGCCTTGATTGAGCCAGCGTCCGAGTCCGCACCTGCCGTCCGGGTGACGCCGGCCGCCGCAGCGGCGAAGCTGAACAGTCCGCATCCGCAATACAGATCACAGACGAATGACGGCTTCGTCTTGCGGATGATATCCATGATTTTATGAAGCATGAGATCCGCGACGTGTATGTTGATCTGGAAAAAGCTTGCGATGGGAACGAGCAGTTCGCCCGCCGCAGTTTTTTCCCTGAGCATACGGTTCCGCGGCGGCGGGCCATGCCCGAACCAGAAATATGACTTTCCGCGCGAAGACCTCCTCAGAGACAGCTCCATTCCCGGAAAGGCACCACGCATGAAGATGGTGTTTTGTTGAAGGAAAGCCAGCTTTTCATTTATTTCGTCATGTGCCAGCTGGCATCGGTCGACTTTAAGCAGGGTCCGGTTGTCCTCTGCGAAATACCCCATGGTTTTGCCGTCCGAGTGAAGGACAATCTTGTTCCTATATCCAAGGGGGAGAGGGGAGGGGACCGGCGCCTGCAGCAGCTCCTCGGGATTGATGCCGCATGTTCTGGATAGAAAATCCCGGAGCTGCGCCTGCTTGAAGGAGATTTCCTCCTCATAGGCAGAGCACTGATATGCGCAGCCCGGACAGTAATGTCCCGGCGCAAAACGGCTTCCGGCGGGCTGTAGGGAGAGGGGACAACCGCTTGGGATCCTCTTCTGCGAAGTCCGCGGAATCTCCACCGGCCTGGCCGTCCCGAAGTTCTTCTTCCTGGAAGTTTCCTCCGCAAGGACAAGCTCTCCAGGGAGGACGCCGGGGACGAAGTAGACGAATCCGTCCTTCTTCGCCACTCCGCTTCCGCCGTAGGCGACGCTCTGTATTTCAAGTTCTAAAAGCATGGCCGACAATATTGCATGTTCATGGCCAATTCAAACATGCCGGAGAATATTTCGTCCGGCCGGCTTTCGACCCCTTGCTCACTTGAAAAAGACGTCTCTGCTGATTATTTATGGCCTCTTATCAATGCAACGGAGTGTGAAAATGCATGACAACCTAGATGTTAAGATAGGGCGTCGGCCCGTGCTGGATCCGGAGTTCGTTCCGGCTGTACTATGGAACAGGAGCTATCTCGAACTTGTCCGCAAGTCGGGGAAGGCGCAGAAACTGAAGATCGCGGTCGAGAGGAACGACGGCACGATTTCGGTGCATGCCACCGAGATCCTTCCGCATGCGGGCGGCAATGTCGCCTTGAACAGAAGATATGTGGAGAGGCTGATCAAGTTCCTGCTGTGGATGAAGGGCGGCTGGAAGATAACGCTCTGCGGCGGCGATCCTGCGCTGGCCGCTGAAATGTCGTGCATCTACCGTCCCGGCGGCGAACGGGAGTTCGACTACAACACCATCGGAGTCAAGATTTACGGCAGAGGTCTGGAGATTTCGCATGTGCCTTATGAAAAGGCTCCCGCTGAAAAGGAGATCAACCTGAAGCTCGGCGGTAACTGGGACGGCTGCCGGATCGGGTTCGATCTGGGCGGCTCCGACCGCAAGTGTGCGGCCGTGATAGACGGCGAGGTCGTCTTCGCGGAGGAGGTCCGCTGGGACCCTTATTTCCAGAAGGATCCGAAGTGGCACAAGGAGGGGATAAACGACTCGCTCAAGCGCGCCGCGGCCAAGATGCCGCGCGTCGACGCCATCGGCGGCAGCGCCGCCGGCGTCTACGTGGACAACCAGGTCCGCGCCGCGTCGCTCTTCAGGGGTGTCTCCGAGGCGGACTTCAAGAGTCATGTCCAGAGGATGTTCCTGGATATTCAGAAGGAATGGAACAATGTTCCTTTCGCGGTGGTGAACGACGGCGAAGTCACGGCGCTTGCCGGCTCCATGTCAATGAAGGCCAGCGCGCTCCTTGGAATTTCGATGGGGACCAGCCTCGCGGCCGGCTACGTCACCTCGAAGGGCGCGATAACCAACTGGCTGAACGAGTTGGCCTTCGCGCCGATCGACTACAGGCCGGACGCCCCGGCCGACGAATGGTCCGGCGACAAGGGCTGCGGAGTCCAGTATTTCTCGCAGCAGGGAGCTGCGAGGCTCGCAAAGGCGGCGGGGATCGAATTCCCGGAAAGCATGCCGCTGGCAGAAAGGCTCGTCGAAGTCCAGACGCTCATGGCCGCAGGCGATCCGAAGGCCGAGAATATCTACAGGACAATCGGCGCATGCTTCGGTTATGCCGTCGCTCACTACGCCGACTTCTACGAGCTGGAGAATCTGCTTATCCTCGGGCGGGTCACCACCGGAACCGGCGGAGAGATCATTCTTGCGGAAGCGGCCGATTTGCTCAAGTCCGAATTCCCTGAGCTCCATAAGAAGATCAAGCTGAGCACTCCCGACGAGAAGGCGAAGCGCCTCGGCCAGGCTGTCGCCGCCGCAAGCCTGCCGAAAATAAAATAGACAGGAATTTAAAACATGAAATTCTCGAATCCTAGAGCAGATGTTCTTGTGCCTGATGGTGTTGCGCCGGAGGAGGCGCTCGCCAGGACGACGCATCTCTGCATCGCCACCCACCAGGACGACACCGAGATATTCGCATACCACGGCATTGCCGCCTGCTTCGGACGGAAGGACAGGTGGTTCTCGAACGTCACCGTCACCAACGGGGGGGGAAGCGCCCGTTCAGGAATCTACAAGGACTACACCGACGAGCAGATGCAGGACATAAGGCGCGCCGAGCAGAGGAAGGCGGCGGTGCTCGGCGAATATTCAATCCAGATCCAGCTCGCTCATCCAAGCTCGGTCGTCAAGGACAAGACCCGCAGGGAGGTCGTTGACGACCTCGTAAAAATACTTAAGGCCGCGAAGCCGAAGACAGTATATCTGCACAATCCTGCGGACAAGCACGACACCCATGTCGCAGTCCTGATCCGTTCGATAGAGGCGCTGCGATCCCTGCCTGACGCCGATTTGCCGGAGAATATCTACGGCTGCGAAGTCTGGCGCGACCTCGACTGGCTTATGGATTCGGACAAGCTGCCGCTGCCGGTCTCGGACTATCCGAACCTCTCCGCCGCGCTTCTCGGAGTCTTCGACTCGCAGATCAGCGGCGGAAAGAGATACGACCTCGCGATCGCCGGTAGAAGGGTGGCGAATGCGACTTTCCTAGCTTCGCACGAGACCGACAAGGAGACCGCCCTCACGTTCACGCTCGACTTGACCGCGTTCGTGAAGGACAGGAAGGCCTCCCTCGCGGACTTCGTCCTCTCCAAGATCGACACGTTCAGGGACGACGTGAAGGCAAGGATCGCAAAGCTTTCGTAATTAATCTGGCTTGTAACAATATGAAATACAATATCTCACACGAAGTCACAGAGGCACAAGGAAAACAAGTTGTTCGCATTCTTTGTCCTTCGTGTCTTCGCGCCTTTGTGTGAGGATAAATATTAGGCATTACATGAAACCCACTCTTCTAGTCCTCGCCGCCGGCATCGGCAGCCGCTATGGCGGCCTAAAGCAGATCGATCCGGTCGGCCCGTCCGGGGAAATCATCATCGATTATTCCATATACGACGCCATTCAGGCCGGATTCGGCAAGATAGTCTTCGTCATCCGAAAGGACATCGAAGGCGACTTCAAGAGCATCGTGTCCTCCAAATACGAGGGGAAGATGAACGTTGAATACGCCTTCCAGGAGCTGAGCTACCTGCCCGAGGGGTTCAGCCTTCCTCCCGACCGAAAGAAGCCCTGGGGCACCGGCCACGCCATATTGACGGCGGAGAAGAACATTTCCGAGCCTTTCGCCGTCATCAACGCCGACGACTTCTATGGCAGAAGCGGCTACGATCTGCTCTTTAAGCATTTGTCCGAAGCAAAGGACGGAGCGGCCGCCGACTACTCCATGGTGGGCTTCGTGCTGAAGAACACCGTGTCGGAGCACGGGTCTGTCGCGAGGGGCGTCTGCCGGGTCGGCGAAGACGGCAGCCTCGCCGACGTTGTCGAACGGACCAAGATCGAATGCGTCGAGGGCAGCATACGCTTCTTCGACGACAACGGTCAGCCGCAGCCGCTTTCCGGCAACGAGATCGTATCCATGAACATGTGGGGGTTCACTCCTTCGATATTCGGCCATCTGAGGGCAGGCTTCACCGAATTCCTCAAGGCCAACCTGAACAGCCAGAAAGCCGAATTCTTCATTCCGACCGTAGTCGCCGGCCTCGTCAAGGAAGGGAAGGCGAAGGTCAAGGTGCTGAAGAGCGCCGACAGCTGGTTCGGCATAACCTACCGCGAGGACAAGCCGATCGTAGTGGAAAGCATCCGTGATCTTGTGCGGCAGGGGAAATATCCGGCGAGGCTGTTTTAAATTCAGATTTCCTGTCCCGTCCGAATTATTAATAAAGCCATAATCGGATTGACATTTGTAGCCACGGCTTTATGAGCCGTGGGCGCCTCATGCAATGAGGCGGCTACATGCCAGGTTGTGTCAATTCTATTATAGGACTATTGGTAATTGATAATTGATAATTGTTCATTGCCTTAAGGTGCCTCATGTCCAAGCAAAAGTTCAGCAAGGAAAGGCTCAGGGAAGTCTGCTCGAAGTTCAGGATCTACGGCGACTTCGCCGACGCAGTGCCCTACGGCTCCGGCCACATCAACGACACGTTCGCCGCGACCTATTCCCAGGGCGGAACCGAAATCCGCTACATCCTCCAGCGCATCAACCACAACATCTTCAAGAACCCACCCGCGCTGATGGACAACATCAGGCGCGTCACGGAGCACATCGGCAAAAAGACAGCGGGGGATCAGATGTCCAGCAGACGCAACCTGACTCTCATCCCCACAAGCGACGGCATGTCCTATCACAAGGACGCCGACGGCAACCACTGGCGCGTCTACATCTTCGTCGAGAAGGCCGACACCTTCAACATCATCGAGAATGCCGGCCAGGCCTTCGAGGCCGCAAAAGCCTTCGGCAAGTTCCAGAAGAACCTCGTCGACCTCGGCGGACCGCGCCTTTACGAGACCATCCCCGACTTCCACAACACCGTCCAGCGCTTCAGGAACCTGGAGAAGGCCGTCGCCGAGGACAAGGTCAACCGCGTGAAGTCGGTGGCGAAGGAGATCGAGTTCGCCTTCGGCAGGAAGGAGATGGCGGAGAAGCTCCTGAAGTTGAACGCGCAAGGGCTTATACCCGAAAGGATTACGCACAACGACACCAAGCTCAACAACGTGCTCATAGACCAGAAGACCGGCGAGGGCGTCTGCGTAATCGACCTCGACACTGTGATGCCGGGGCTCGCGCTCTACGACTTCGGCGACCTCGTCAGGACAAGCACCAGTCCCGCCGCCGAGGACGAGAAGGATCTCTCCAAGGTCAAGATGCAGATGCACATGTTCGAGGCGCTGGTCAAAGGATATCTGAGCGATCCAGAGCCCTTCCTTGTCAAGGAGGAAACTGCGAACCTCGCATTCTGCGGGAAGCTCATAACCTTCGAGATCGGACTGCGCTTCCTAACCGACTTCCTCGACGGCGACGTCTACTTCAAGATCCACCGCGAAGGCCACAACCTCGACCGCTGCAGGACGCAGTTCAAGCTTGTCGAGTCCATCGAGGAGCAGGAGGACGCCATGAACAAGCTCGTCGAAAAGATCGCCGGGAGACAATAGAGCCGGGCGGAGCTTGCGGAAAATGAATTGCTTTTTAAATCCCGCGGCTGCGGGATGGAGGGGTGAGCTGCGCTCAACCGCGGTCGGATAGAATTCGACCCTCGAAATGCGACATCCGCCGATTTGTTCGATTCACTTTTCTTCATCTGACTTGGAACCGCCGGACAGTCCGAGCAGGTGAGTGCAGCCGCTGCGCGCGTCCTACATGTCCTCGCGCGCATGCCCCGGGGAGTATGAATTCAGCAAAAGGGCGTAGTTTGCTGAATTCATACAGTTAATCCGAACAATTTACATGCGGACTATCAATTACTCGTATTAATCTGTTTGTCAAGCATAGATTTTCCGCCTTGCCTTGCTCACCGTGCGTTCACTACGTCCGCGGGCTTCGCCGCGATGCTGTTCCCCTGCTGCTGGGGGCGCTTGTTCGCGAGCGAAGTCTGGATACTGGTGATCCTTCTGATGCCGACTTCGGGCGGCATCTCCTCGGCCTGGACGTAGGTGTATTGGTTGCCCTTGTAGTTGCTGAGCCGGACCTCGCGGTTCGTCGCCTCGACGACGTAGTCTGGGAGGATGGGTATCTTGCCGCCGCCGCCGGGGGCGTCGATGACGTAGTGGGGGACGGCGAGGCCGGAGGTCCAGCCCCGTAGCGCCTTGACGACTTCGAGGCCCTTTTCGACGCTGGTCCTGAAGTGCTCGGTTCCGAAAACCATGTCGGCCTGGTAGATGTAGTACGGCCTGACGCGCGCCTTGAGTAGGCACTGCATGAGCCTGCGCATCGTTTCGGGGTTGTCGTTGACGCCCTTCAGGAGGACGCATTGGTTCCCGAGCGGGATGCCCGCGTTCGAGAGCCTGTTCAGCGCCTTCACCGCAAGCGGAGTCAGTTCGTCGGGATGGTTGAAGTGGACGTTCATGTAGAGAGGATGGTATTTCCTGAGCATCCTTGCGAGCTTCGCGGTAATGCGGTGCGGCAGGAAGCATGGGACGCGCGAGCCGATGCGTATGATTTCCAGGTGCTTTATGGCGCGTAGCTTCCTCAATATGTATTCGATGCGTTCGTCCGGGAGGAGGAGCGGATCGCCGCCGGACAGGATGACGTCTCGGATTTCAGGGTGCGCCTTGATGTAGGCGAGCCCCTCGTCGACGTATTTCCTGCTGATCTTGTCCGCGTCGCCGACCTTCCTCTTCCTCGTGCAGAAGCGGCAGTAGGAGGCGCAGGCGTGCGAGACCAGGAAGAGGCACCTGTCCGGATAGCGGTGCACGATGTTGTTCACGGGGGAGTCCTTGTCCTCGGCCAGCGGATCGCAGAAGAGCGTCCTTCCGGCGCAAAGCTCCTTGGGATCGGGGACGACCTGCCTGTAGATGGGGTCGCCCTTTTCCTTGATCAGAGAGAAGTAGTACGGCGTGATCCTTATCGGGAAGACCTTGGCGGTCTCCTCGATTTCGTCGGCGGGGATTCCGAATCTGCTTGAAAGCCTTTTCGGGCACGTGATGCTGTTCTTAAGCTGACTTCGCCATTCTTCTTCCATGACAGAAAAAACACCTCCTTATAAAATATTTGGTTTGCTATTGAGATATCTATCGGTGAAAATGCGGGGGAAGCTTGGATGTTGGCAGGCGGCGCCTGCTCCATCCAGGGATGCGGGGATGCCGTGCGTATCATGGGAGGTTGATGGACGGAACAAAGGAGGCGGAGGGTTCGATAATCTCTCAGCGCCGGGTATGGCGGCTAGCGCCGGGTGTTCATGGGAATGGGGGCCGGAGTCGGCTTCGACAGGCGGAGGTTCGTCCTCGGAGTCCGAGAACTCCGTGAGGACATGACTGTGCTCCTTTTTTAAGCCTTCCATCTAAAAAGAATTCGCCCCTTATAATAGTTTGCGCACATTGCGCCTCATTTCATACCCATTAAAGATAAGACGTGTTCAACCAGTTTAAAATGAAAATCCGAAAATAATTAGAAAATTTTTCTGGTCTCATGCTCTCAATTTTACTTCCGCCGCATTTTTTCATTAAAGGTATGGGTGACTCCTGCTCAACCGCGTTTTGAAATTGCCCGGAGGTGTTCTGACGCGGGCGTTGCTGCGACATTGTGTCGCTGGGTGTGCCATTAGAGGGACACAACTGGGACATGACGGAATTCTCCATGCAGCTGCACGAATATTATATCACTCTTATAATAAACGAGTTGCGATGTTGGCGCTGTTTCTGGCACGGCTATTGCATATAAGCAAAGCAAAAATCATATTTCTAGACTAGACTGGAGAGCATAACATGGGAAAGATTATTGGAATAGATCTTGGTACGACGAACAGCTGCATGGCTGTCATGGAGCACGGCGAGGCCGTGGTGATACCGAATGCCGAAGGCATGAGGACCACTCCGTCCATAGTGGCCTTCACGAAGTCCGGCGAAAGGCTTGTCGGGCAGACCGCCAAGCGGCAGGCCGTGACCAATCCGAAGAACACTGTATATTCGATCAAGCGCTTCATGGGGCGCAAATACAGCGAGGTCAAGGATGAGATCAAGCTCGTCCCCTACGAGGTGGTTGAGGCGAAGAACGGCGACGCGCACGTGAAGATCGAGGGCAAGACGTATTCGCCGCCGGAAATTTCGGCGATGATTCTCCAGAAGATGAAGGCTGACGCCGAAGCGTACTTGGGCGAGAAGATTACTGAGGCGGTGATAACCGTCCCGGCATACTTCAACGACTCCCAGCGGCAGGCCACCAAGGACGCCGGCAGGATCGCCGGTTTCGACGTCAAGAGGATAATCAACGAGCCGACGGCCGCGTCGCTCGCATACGGCCTCGACAAGAAGAAGGACGAGACCGTCGCGGTATACGACCTTGGCGGAGGCACCTTCGACATATCCATACTTGATCTCGGAGACGGAGTCTTCGAGGTCAAGGCGACCAACGGAGACACGCATCTCGGCGGAGACGACTTCGACCGGGCAATCATAGAATGGCTGGTTGCCGAGTTCAAGAAGGACAACGGCATAGACCTTCAGAAGGACATCCAGGCGCTCCAGAGGCTCAAGGAGGCCGCGGAGAAGGCCAAGTGCGAGCTCTCCTCTAGCATGAGCACCGAGATAAACCTGCCGTTTATAACGGCGGACGCCAACGGCCCGAAGCACCTGACGCAGACGCTGTCCCGCGCCAAGCTCGAGCAGCTCTGCGACGCGCTCATCGAGAGGAGCGTCAAGCCGGTTCAGGCCTGCCTAAAGGACGCCGGAATCGGCACTGACAAGGTCCACGAGGTCATACTTGTCGGCGGAATGACCAGGATGCCGAAGGTCCAGGACACCGCGAAGAGGCTCTTCAGCCGCGAGCCGCACAAGGGCGTGAACCCCGACGAGGTCGTTGCGGTCGGCGCCGCCATTCAGGGAGGAGTCCTCACGGGCCATGTCGAGGACATAGTGCTCCTGGACGTCACGCCGCTTTCGCTGGGCATCGAGACTCTCGGCGGAGTCTCCACGCGCCTAATCGAGAGGAACACCACCATCCCGACCAGGAAGAGCGAGATATTCAGCACCGCCAGCGACAGCCAGCCCTCCGTAGACATACACGTCCTCCAGGGGGAGCGCCAGATGGCGAAGGACAACAAGAGCATCGGACGCTTCAGGCTCGAAGGCATTCCGCCCGCTCCGCGCGGCGTCCCCCAGATCGAGGTAACTTTCGACATAGACGCCAACGGAATCCTCAACGTCACGGCCAAGGATCTCGGCACCGGCAAGCAGCAGAAGATAACCATCACCGCGAGCTCCGGCCTCAGCGAGGAGGAGATTAGGAAGATGGTCAAGGACGCCGAGTCCCACGCCGCCCAGGACAAGGCCGAGAAGGAGAAGGTCGAGATCCGCAACAAGGCGGACATGATGATATACCAGACCGAGAAGCAGCTCTCCGAGCTCGGGGCCAAGCTCCCCGAGAACGTCAGGAAGCCGGTCGAGGACGGCATCGCCGAGCTCAAGAAGGCCAGGGAGAAGGACGACACCGAGGAGATGCGCTCCGTCATGAAGAGGATCGAGGAGCATCTCATGAAGTTCGGCGAGGAGATCTACCGCAACGCTGGCGCCGGCCACCAGCAGCAGCCCCCGCCCCAGGGCGGCCAGGGCCAGGACGCCGGACAGCAGGAGGAACCGCGGGAGGAGCAGCCCAAGGGCAAGAAGAAGGGCTCCTCCGGCGGGGAGAAAGTCGTCGACGCCGAAGTCGTGGACGAGGACGAGAAGTAAATGGCCGCAAGAGTCCGGGCCATGCCCCCGGATCTCCCCCCGCTCAAGATTAGAGACTGCCAAGTCTTTAACGCAATAAACCTTTTAAAACCAAGGAGGTAGAAGAAATGAGCAAACCGAAAATCAGGCCGCTCGGAGACCGCGTCCTCGTGGAACCGGTCGAGGAGAAGGAACAGGTGAAGGGCGGGATCGTCATCCCTGATTCCGCAAAGGAGAAGCCGCAGGAGGCGAAGGTCATCGCCCTGGGAACAGGCAAGGTCACGGACGACGGCAAGGTCATTCCGATCAAGGACGTCGAAGTCGGCGACGTCGTCCTCACCAGCAAGTACGGCGGAACCGAGGTCAAGTACGACGACAAGGAGTTCAAGATCCTGAGCATCAGCGACATCCTCGCCGTCATCGAGAAGTCCAAGTAACCATAAAGCAAGGAGAAATAGAAAATGGCAGGCAAACAGTTACTGTTCAGCGAAGACGCCCGCAAGAAGCTTCTCAGGGGTGTGGAACAGCTCAGCGCGGCCGTGAAGGCCACGCTCGGCCCCAAGGGGCGCAACGTCGTCCTCGACAAGAAGTTCGGATCCCCCACCGTCACCAAGGACGGAGTCACGGTCGCGAAGGAGATCGAGCTCGTGGATCCCTTTGAGAACATGGGCGCGCAGATGGTACGCGAAGTCGCCAGCAAGACCTCCGACGTGGCTGGAGACGGCACGACCACTGCGACGGTCCTCGCGGAAAGCATCTTCCGCCAGAGCCTCAAGAACGTGACCGGCGGCGCCAACCCGATGGCCCTCAAGCGCGGCGTCGACAAGGCCGTAGAGGCTATCGTGAAGAAGCTCGCGGACCTCAGCAAGAAGGTCAGCGACAGGGAGCAGATCGCCCAGGTCGCGACAATCTCCGCCAACGGCGACAAGACCATCGGCAACATCATCGCGGACGCGATGGACAAGGTCGGCAAGGACGGCACGATCACCGTCGAAGAGGCCAAGACCATCGAGACCACTCTCGACGTCGTCGAGGGGATGCAGTTCGACAAGGGCTACATCTCGCCCTATTTTGTCACAAACACCGAGACCATGGAGGCCGTGCTTGACGACTGCATGGTCCTCATATACGAGAAGAAGATCAGCAGCCTGAACGACATGCTGCCGCTCCTCCAGTCCGTGGCCAAGACGGGCAAACCCCTTCTCGTGATCGCAGAAGAAGTTGAAGGCGAAGCTCTTGCGACACTCGTCGTCAACAAGATCCGCGGCACGCTCAACGTCTGCGCGGTCAAGGCCCCCGGCTTCGGCGACCGCAGGAAGGCGATGCTCGAGGACATAGCCGTGCTCACCGGCGGAAAGTGCATCACCGAGGATCTCGGCATAAAGCTCGAGAGCGTCACCATGGACATGCTCGGCAAGGCCAAGAGGATCACGGTCGACAAGGAGAACACAACGATCGTCGAAGGCTCCGGCAAGCAGTCCGACATCATGGGCCGCGTCAACCAGATCCGCAAGCAGATCGAGGAGACAACCTCCGACTACGACCGCGAGAAGCTCCAGGAGCGCCTCGCCAAGCTCGCAGGCGGAGTCGCCGTCATCAACGTCGGCGCTGCCACCGAGACTGAGATGAAGGAGAAGAAGGCCCGCGTCGAGGACGCCCTCCATGCGACACGCGCGGCTGTCGAGGAAGGCATCGTTCCCGGCGGCGGGGTGGCCCTGCTCCGCGCAGTCAAGGCCGCCAAGGAACTCAAGCTGGAAGGCGACGAGGCCCTGGGCGCCGACATCATCGTCAAGGCCATCGAGGAGCCCCTCCGCCAGCTCGCCCTCAACGGCGGCTACGAAGGCTCGGTCATCGTCCGCGAAGTCGCGGACCGCAAGACCAACGAGGGATTCGACGTCGAGACCGGAACATACGTCGACATGATGAAGTCCGGAATCATCGACCCCACCAAGGTCACGCGCTCCGCGCTCCAGAACTCCGCTTCGATCGCAGGGCTCATGATCACGACCGAATGCCTCGTGACCGAAGTCCCCGAGAAGGAAAAGCCGATGCCGCACGGCGGCGGCCACGGCGGCATGGGCGGCATGGGCGGCGGAATGGACTACTAACCTGAATTATTCACGGGATGTGAATAATTCAGACCAAGTGCCTGAAGAAATCGGCGCGCGGTTTTCCCGCGCGCCTTTTTTTTCAGATTTGACGCCTGCTAATACCCGACACCGACACCTGAAACCAAATTTCAAATCACTATATGCAAGGAGCCGGAAATGAATCAGCCGTATCGACGTTTGAAGGGCGGGGCCGTCTTCGGCATGGTCGTCGGGGATATCTTGCTAATCGTAGCCGTCATCTTCGGATTTTTCACGATTCGCAGCTTGCACCGGGCCGACGAGATGCGCGGATGGAGGAAGGCCGAGGCCGAGATAGTTTCCTGCGAACTTATCAAGCATCGCGGAAACAAGGGCGGGACGAACTACCGCGTCGAGGCCAGCTACCGCTATGAAGTGGACGGGAAAAAATATGAAGGCGACAGGGTCTCCCTTCACAGCGGATCGGACAACATCGGCTGCTTCCATCAGGACACATATTCCCGGCTGGAAAGCTGCAGGAGGGAAGGCCGGAAGGCGGAATGCTGGGTGAATCCTGCGAATCCCGCAGATGCGATCCTCGTCCGAAAGCTCCGTCCGGAAATGCTGGGATTGACGCAGGTGTTCATCTTCGTTTTCGGCGGCGTGGGTATCGGCATGTCGACCGGCTTCCTCTTCTCGCTTATCTTTCCCAACGGCAGGCCTTCTCCCGACAATACTATAAGGATGAACGGTTCATGCTCTCATGTCGTATCTGGAATCCTGGCTCTTGCCTGGAATGGTCTTGCCGCATGGATGCTGTGGCTGGAGTTCAAGGCGATGGCGCCTGAGATTCCGCCTTGGTATCTCTGGCTGCCGCTGGTCGTAGGGCTGGCAATCGCCGCAATCGCCGCATATAATATCGGAAGGTTCTTGAAATACGGCACGAGCACCCTGGCTCTATCGCCGATGCCTGCCGTGCCCGGAAAGCCGGTCGCGATGACCGTCTTGATTCCGGGAAGGGTTTCGGGCGAGAACACATTCAACCTCGAACTGCAGTGCATCCATCAATACACGATCGGCTCAGGAAAGCACAGGCACACCAACAAGGATATCCTTTGGAGCGAAACTCGCCAGACCGGCGGAAACATCAACTTCCAGGACAAGACCGAGCTTAAGGTGGACTTTGAAATTCCTGCGGGTCTGCCGGCGACTACGGCATACAGCGGAAGCGACGGCAATTACTGGCTCCTGAAAGTCTCAGCAAGCACTCCGGGCATAGACTACAAGGCCGAATTCGACGTGCCCGTGGTACGGGAAATCTATTGAACAATTACAATGCCATCGTTTCTTTGCTCTTGAACTTGAGAAAAGGAATAATATTTTCAATTTCAAAGCTTGAAGTTTTTGCTACTATCAGTAAATATAGCTAAATAATAGTAGCATATATGGCAATGAAAGCGATTGAGAATACATGAAAAAATTGACATCAATTGAAATTTGCGCTGGTGCTGGCGGGCAAGCTTTGGGCCTTGAGCAAGCTGGATTTGAACATGCGGCGCTAATTGAAATAGATCCAGATGCCTGTGAAACGCTGAGGAGGAACAGGCCTAAATGGAATGTGATCGAAGGTGACTTGAAAGATTTTAATGCTTCCGCATATAAAGGCATAGATTTGTTGGCTGGCGGGGTTCCATGTCCGCCATTTTCCGTCGCAGGGAAACAACTTGGCCACTTGGATGAAAGAAATCTTTTTCCTGAAGCTTTACGGATAGTCAAGGAATGCCAGCCGCGTGCGGTAATGTTTGAAAATGTCAGAGGGCTTTTGGAACCCGCGTTTGATGAATATCGAGAATATATTTTCAGATCGCTGAGCGATCTAGGATATAAACCTCAGGAATGGAAGCTGCTCAATGCATCCGACTTCGGAGTCCCACAGCTTCGCCCGAGAGTCTTGATGGTTGCAATCCGCAAGGATGAACCGGGTATTTTCAAATGGCCCGCATTGGCAATAGGCAATAAGACGCAGACGGTTGGAGAGGTTTTGTATGACATCATGTCGTCGAATGGGTGGAAAAAAGCGGCATCATGGCGTTTAAAAGCTAATGCTATAGCTCCGACCATAGTTGGTGGCTCAAAGAAGCATGGAGGTCCTGACCTTGGACCGACTCGTGCTAAACGTGCATGGGCGGAGCTGGGTGTGAACGGAAAAAAGTTGGCGGACAATCCTCCCGGCGTAGATTTTGAGGGAATGCCTTGCTTGACTGTCCGAATGGCTGCGCGAATTCAAGGATTCCCTGACGAATGGCTTTTTTATGGAGGAAAAACCACAGCATATCGGCAAGTTGGAAACGCTTTTCCGCCACCTGTGGCCCGTGCCGTCGGGACACAGATATTTAATTGCCTTTGTGCGGCATGTTCTGTAAGCAATAATTTTTTTAATCGAAAACGTCGGGAAGAATTGGTCGCGGTATGAAGAAGTTAAAAGAAGTAGCCTCGTTTTTTGCAATTGAAAGGAAAAAATTTCATAAGGCATTGCTCGCTCAAGTACTTTATAGGAATAGTTCAGGCATCCCATCCAACTCCGACAAAGATAACCGTGCCAGTGTAGATATTGCGAATGGTATTATCAAGCAACTTGGAAATTGCAAGGAAAGAGGCCGACATGCAGCCCAAACTTCAGGCTGTCAGTTTGAAGTGTGTTGTAAGAATTTTATAGAGGCCACATTCTCAAGGCTATGCCACCTTAGGCCAGGTGAATGGTCTGTAAAGGCGATTGGGAGCAACAGGCAGGAACTTGCTCAGTATGAACAATATATGCATCTAATCCCTCTTCAGAAAGCGGCGAAGGATAATAAGGAGCTTGCGGCCGCGCTCGGGAACGACTATACAATAACTCCTGATATAGTAATCTCAAGGGAGCCCGAACTTGACAGTAAGATTAATTGCGAGGAAAACCTTGTTGATGGAAGTGTGTCGTTGAGAACTTCATTGCGGAAGAGAAATAATCCTAACCCGATTCTCCATGCCAGTATTTCATGCAAGTGGTCAATTAGAAGTGACAGGGCGCAAAATTCCCGCTCGGAAGCTTTGAATCTTATAAGAAACAGGAAGGGGCATCTGCCTCATGTTGTGGTCATTACGGCGGAACCGACACCTTCCCGTATTGCATCCATTGCCCTTGGTACCGGCGACATCGACTGTGTGTATCATTTCGCCCTTGTCGAGTTGTTAAACGCCTTGAATGAACTGGATTTCAAGGATGCCAAAGACTTGCTTTCAATAATGGTTGACGGAAAGAGATTGAAAGATATTTCTGATCTACCGCTTGATCTGGCAATATGATATCCTGTTCATCCTGTGATCCTGTCAAATTGTTTCTCATGAAGCAGACGTTCAATGTAAACATCGAAAGCCAGGAGCCGTTGCCGACCCCGGACGAAATCCGGCGCGAGCTGCCGATCTCGCCCGAGGCCTCCGACAACGTCTACGCCTTCCGCAAGGCGATCATGGACATCCTCGACGGCAGGGACAGGCGACTCATGGTCATCGCAGGCCCGTGCTCCGTCGACAACATGGATGCCTGCGGCGAATATGCGCGGCGCCTTGCCGGGCTTGCCAGGGAAGTCTCGGGCAAGCTTCTCGTCATCATGCGGGCGTACCTTGAGAAGCCCCGGACTGTCGTAGGCTGGAAGGGGATGATCTATGATCCCATGCTTGACGGCTCCTGCAGGATCGAGAAGGGTATCCGCATCTCGCGGAAATTCCTCATCGAACTTGCGGAAATGGGCCTACCGGCTGCGACAGAAATGCTGGAACCTGTCATCCCTCAGTATGTTGCGGATCTTATTTCATGGGCGGCGATCGGCGCCAGGACCACCGAGTCCCAGACGCACCGCCAGCTAGCCAGCGGGCTGTCGATGCCGGTGGGATTCAAGAACACGACCGACGGCGACATCCAGGTCGCCGTCGAGGCGATCAGGGCGGCCGCGGCCCAGCACAGCTTTCTCGGAGTAATCGACGACGGTCGGACGGGAATCTTCAGGACCAGGGGGAACAAATACTGCCATCTCATCCTGAGGGGCGGAACAAGCGGACCGAACTACGGCTCGGAATATGTCGCCTTCGCCAAGGAGATAATGCGCAAGTCCGGTATCAATCCTGCCGTCATAATCGACTGCAGCCACGGCAATTCCGGCAAGGATTGCAGTCGGCAGGCGGCCGTCTTCCATGATTCGCTTCGGCAGGTTTGCAGGGGGGGGGGCACGATCAAGGGCCTCATGCTTGAAAGCTATCTGCACCAGGGCAGGCAGGAGCTTGCGCCGGACAAGATGCTTCCAGGACTTTCGATAACCGACGCCTGCATCGGCTGGGAAGAGACCGAGACACTTATACGACATGCACATAAGGAGATACCGTGAAAGTTTCAGAAAGATTCCAGAAGTACAGCGGCATCGCGGCGGTATTCGCGCTGGTCGTGGCGTGTTTTGTCGTGCTCAGGCCGTTCATTTCCGCGATGCTGTGGGCGGCGATACTCTGTTTTTCGACCTGGCCGCTTTACGTCTGGATCCGCAGGGAGGCATGCCGCGGCAGGAATGGCTGGGCCGCCTTGCTGATGACCATCATAATCGCGTTCTTCCTGGTCGCACCATTCATACTGGCGGCATGGACCTTCACGGAAAACATCGCAAATGTCGCAAGCATGATCAAGGATGTAAAGATGAGCCCTGAAGCTCCGCCCTGGATAAAAGGCGTTCCGCTGTTCGGAGCGCAACTCGGATCCTTCTGGACCGATGTCGCGCACGACAAGAGCAAGCTGCTTGAAGTGGCAAATCCGGCGCTGGGGAAATCTTCCGGCTGGCTTATCGAAAAGGGCAAATACATCGGGGCCGGCATACTTGAGCTCGTCCTGAGCGTATTCATATGCTTCTTCCTTTACAGGGACGGCGAGGCGTTCGTAAGGAAGGCCACCGCCGGCGCGGAAATCATAATCGGCAGCAGAACCCACGAGCTCTTCTCCGTGCTTAAGAAGACGATGAACAGCATCGTCTTCGGCCTGGTTGGCACGGCGATTGTGCAGGCGATCGCTGCGGCGATAGGTTTTTGGATTGCCGGGGTGCCCTCGGCCTTCCTACTTGCTCTGCTGACACTGCTTTTCGCGTTCTTCCCCGCCGGCACGGTGCTTGTCTGGTTCCCTGTGGCCGTCTGGATCTATTTCGAGCACGGCATAGGCTGGGGAGTCTTTCTCTTCTTATGGGGGACTTTTGTCATAAGCGGCGTGGACAATGTCGTCCGCCCGTATTTCATCAGCCGCGGCACCAATCTTCCGTTCATACTTATTTTCCTGGGCGTCCTTGGCGGACTTGTCGCATTCGGATTCCTCGGGCTTTTCATCGGCCCCGCGCTCCTGGCGGTCGCCTACAGCCTCCTCGAAAGCTTCCTCTCGTCGAACGTCGCTTCCGGCCAGGACGCAGGATCGGCCGCGACAGACGGGAGGTCAAGCTGACGACCGTGAAGAAGATATATGGGCCTCTCCGGACATTCGTGACGATAAAATCGATGGAAGGCTTGCAATATTATTCTCCGCATATAAGGTTCACCCATCTAATCGGATGACAACTCCCTCATGAATGGACAACTGAGAATCGTGCTTGTTCTTGTACTTGGCCCGGCGGTGGTAGCTGCCGGAGCGCCAAGTATATAGCGCGTTTTCCGGAATCTCTCAGATCCACCGCCGGGTTCCCCTCCTTAAGACAACGGAACATTTTCCGACCGCATATTTCCATCTGTATGATGAAAACAAATCTAGGAATAACAAAGATGCATAACGATAACAGGCCGATCAAAGGGGCGGAGATAGCAATAAAATGCCTGGAAAGGGCGGGGGTCAGGACGATTTTCGCATATCCGGGCGGAGCCTCGATGGAGCTTCACCAGGCGCTCCAGAATTCGAAGATAAGAGTGATCCTGCCGCGGCACGAGCAGGGCGGAGCCTTCGCGGCCGGCGGCTACGCCAGGGCGACCGGAGAGACCGGAGTCTGCATGGCCACAAGCGGGCCCGGCGCCACCAACCTCATCACCGGCATCGCCGACGCGTACATGGATTCCATCCCGATGGTCGCGATAACCGGACAGGTCGCCTCCCCTCTGATCGGACGGAACGCCTTCCAGGAGATCGACATCATCGGCGTCACCAGACCGATCGTCAAGCACAGCTACCTCGTACTCAGGATCGAGGACATCCCCAGCGTCTTCGCAGAGGCTTTTTATATCGCCAACAGCGGCAGGCCCGGACCCGTCGTCATCGACCTCCCGAAGAACGTCCAGCAGCAGTCCTGCGTCCCCGTCTTCCCTGAGAAGACAACTATACGGTCATACAGGCCGGACCACAAGGTCGACGATGCCGACATACTGGCGATACGCAAGGCGATATCCGAGTCCAGCCGCCCCTGCATTTACGCCGGAGGCGGTATAATCACCTCCAACGCCTCCGATTCTCTGACCAAGTTCGCCGAATCATACAATATTCCGGTCGTCACGACGCTTATGGGCATCGGCTCGATTCCTGAAGACCACCCGCTATGCCTGAAGTGGCTCGGCATGCACGGGACATATTGTGCGAATTTCGCGGCCAACGAGGCCGACCTGCTTATCGCGATCGGCTCGCGCTTCGACGACAGGGTCACCGGCCCCGCCGCGTCGTTCGCGAAGGGCGCCAGGAAGATTCACATCGACATCGACAAGTCGGAGATCAACAAGAACGTCAGGGCCGACATCGGCGTCGTCGGCAACGCGAAGGACATCCTCGACGCGCTGAACAGAAACCCCGTCAGGAAGGAATGCAAGGACTGGTTCTGGCAGATCTCGAAATGGCGGACCGAGCATCCGCTCAGATACAGGAACGACGGCAAGATGCATCCGCCGTTCGTCATCGAGACGCTTTACAAGCTGACCGGCGGCGACGCCATCATCGTCACCGGCGTCGGCCAGCACCAGATGTGGAGCGGCCAGTTCTACAGGTATAAGCGTCCGCGCCAGTTCATCACCTCCGGCGGCCTCGGCGCCATGGGGTTCGGCCTGCCCTCCGCCATGGGAGCCAAAATCGCGATGCCCGACAGCCTCGTCATCAACATAGATGGCGACGGCAGCTTCCAGATGAACATCCAGGAGCTGGGCACCATCCACAACGAGGAGATAGACGTAAAGATGGTCATCATGAACAACCAGCATCTCGGCATGGTCGCCCAGTGGGAGGACCGCTTCTACGGCAGCAGGCGCGGCAACACCGTCCTGAAAAGCGAGCATACGGAGCGCCCGTATCCCGATTTCGTCTCGATCGCGAAGGGATATCTCATCCCCGGCCGCGAAGTCTACAGGAAGGACGACCTGGAAGATGCTGTCAAGGAGATGCTGGATTACAAGGGTGCGTTCGTACTCGACGTCCACGTCGAATACCAGGAGCACGTCCTCCCGATGATCCCCCCCGGCAAGACCTACAAGGACATACTTGTGGAATGAGCAAATTTCCGCCGGATTCAGACGGCAATTCAATTCGGTTGAAGCAATAAAGCTTGTAAGAATATAACAGAAGGAGTGTCGCAATGAACATCTATGAGAAAATAGCGTCGCTGAAGATCGTGCCGGTAATCGTGATCGACAACGTGGACGCCGCGCTGCATCTGGCGGACGCGTTGATCGAGGGCGGGCTTTCGATCGCGGAGATCACTTTCCGCACCGAGGCCGCGGCGAAGGTGATCTCGACGCTGGCGAAGGAGCGCCCGCAGCTCACCGTCGGCGCGGGGACCATCATGACCCTGGACAACCTCAAGAAGGCCGTCGACTGCGGCGCGCAGTTCGGCGTCGCCCCCGGCTTCAACCCGAAGATCGCCGCCGAGGCGATCAAGATGAAGTTCCCCTTCTCGCCCGGCGTTATGACTCCGAGCGAAATCGAATGCTCCCTGGATCTGGGGATAAAATATCTGAAGTTCTTCCCGGCCGAGGCCGCCGGCGGCGTCAAGATGCTCAAGAGCCTGATTCCGCCTTTCGCGCACACCGGCGTAAAGTTCATCCCGCTCGGCGGCGTCTCAGCGCTGAACATGAAGGAGTATCTTGCCATACCCCAGGTCGTCGCCGTAGGCGGAACCTGGATCGCGCTCAAGGACGACATCAGCTCATCCAACTGGGCGAAGATCAAGGCCAACTGCGTCTCCGCCCTCAAGATACTTGCAGCATGACAGGCGTGAATTCGGGCTTGAACCTAATAGCCGCAGTTGGCCGCATTTGCCGTAGCTACCAGGCAGCAAGACGCAGCTGTGGTGACCACTGCAAGTTGAAGCTAACGAAGTAGATATGGCGAATGCGGCCAACCCTCCCGGGTTGAAAATATGCCGAAACTGGCTTTCACTAATTGGGCGAAAGCCTCTAGGTTTTTCCCTGCGGGAAAAATGCGCCCTTACGGCGCGCAGGTAGCTTGCGCGCGCCGCGCGCAAAGGGCAAACTCTGCATACGAGTAATGCTGTGTTATGTTGCTTGCGCGCGCCGCGCGCAAACTACTTTTGGTAAAAACGTTTTCCAAGTCGCGCCGTAAGGGACTAAATATGTAACTGCCTTATTATGAGAGTGTTAATTTATAAAGCATATTTTCAACTGCGGGAATTAGGTTGAAGGGAATCACATGGCTACATCGTGCCTTCGGCGGCCGATGAGCTCGTCCTGGACTTCCTTGCCGAGAGTGACGAAGGTAGCGGAGAAGCCGCCGACCCTGACCGTCAGCGCCGGATGTTCCTCCGGCCTTTTCTGCGCCTCCTTGAGCCGGCCGACGTCGGTGACGTTGCCCTGGAACATCTGCCCGCCGGTTTTGAAGAAGGCGTCCAGCATGCTCCTTGCGACATCGTGGCTGACATGCTCGGGGTTGATGTCCCAGATGTGGCTTGCGCCGCCCGAGAAGCGTTCGACGGGAACCTTGCCAGCCGATAGCATAGCGGTCGTGATGCCCCTGTCCATCGCACTGGATTGCGGCGTGATGCCCTGCGCTATCGGAGTCCCCGAGAGCCTGCCGTCCGGCGAGGCGCCGATGGCGGCGCCGGTTGGAGCCGCCATCATGAACGTCATTATCATCGGCTTTACCTTGCCGCCGAGGCGGTTGGTGAACTTCTCGTAGATTCCGCATATGTCGGCGGTCAGTCTTGCCATCATCTCGTCGGCCTCGCGGATACCCTGGCCGTATTTTGGCAGCGCCGCCAGCCTTTTCCGCAAAAGCTCATTATCTGCGAAATTGGATTCCAACGCCGCCAGCAGCGCGGCGCCGCCTATGAACTTTTCCTCGAAGACCGCCTTCCTGACGGCCGTAAGGCTGTCCGCCGCGTTCGGTATGCCGAGAGGCGTCGAACCGTAGTCCTCGTAGCGGGCGCCGCCGTCGTTGATGATCCTCCCCTTCCTGATGCAGTCGTCGACCTGGCTTGAGACGAGGAAGAGCTGGCGGAACTTGGCGCTTTCCTCGCAGTAGATGTCGAGGCGTCTGAACGTGAGCGTCAGGATTCTGTCAAGCTCGGCGACGAACGCGCCATACAGCTCCTCGAACGAGGAATATGTCAAAAGGTCCTTGGGGAGATGTTCGAATACCTTCTTCCCTGTGATGAGGCAGCGTCCGCCGGTTAGGACGTATTCTAAGACTTTCCCCACGTTGAAGAAGCCGGTGAAGAGGAGGTCGCCGTTCATGGCGAACGGGGAGATCTCCATGCACCCGCCGCACATATACATGTTGGCGTCCGCCGCGGGGATGTGGCCGTCGCGGGTGATCGCCCTGACAATCGTCCTGTCGTTGAGAATCTGCGCCCTGTTCCCGCCGTGAAGAAGATAGCATGCCGAAAGGTCGAGCAGCCATTCAGGAGGATCGGCAGGAATCCTTATGTAGACCGAGGGATGCGTGAGCTCCTTCAGCGACATGATGGATTCGACCATGATTTTTGTGAGCGGGTTCGCAGCGCATGAGCCGTCCGGATGCGACCCCCCTACGACAATTGTCTCGACGTGGCCGTCGGCGCCCCAACGCAGCCTTTCATGGAAGCGGATGAACAGTTCGTCCACCAACTCCCTGGCGGAATCAAGCGTCTCCACCGAGCTGTTGAGATCCTTTTCCAAATAGGGCCACAGGAAATAGTCGAGCCTGCCCGGCCCGTTTCCGCCGTAGGGGTTCTCGAATATGGTCGCCATATACGAGAAGTGGAAGGACTGGACCGCCTCGCGGAAGTTCCTGGCTCCGTGGCGGGGGACGCGCTTGCACATTCCGATCTTGTCGAGGATATCATCACGCTCGGCGTCATCTTTTGAGGACTCAAGCGACACTTCGAGCGCCTCAACGTGTTTGTCGGCCCAGCCGGCGACGGCCTTCAGGCAGATCCTCATGCATTCCAACTCGGTGCGTCCCTTCTCGTCGGCGCCGGGCATCGCGGCGTCTATCCGCTTCAGCATCCCCTCGATTCCGGATTCGACGATCCAGTCCCAGTGCCAACCGATATGCCCAGGCGCACCGTGAACCGGCGAAACCCAGTTCTTCCCGCCGTCCTTCTGCCCGATGTAGTCCAGGCCTGCGATCTTTATTATTTCCGGAATTTCCTTTTCTATCCTCTTCACGTAGGCGCATGAGAAGTCATGTTCGTTGAACCGCTCCAAGTCAAAGGGCTCATATCTATACTGGTATGTCTGGCCGACAAGCATGGAGTCTTTGAATATAATCGCAGGTTCGTTAAGGAGTTCGTAGGCGAAGGTCAGCGCTTGGCGTCTCCGCAACGGCTCGCCGGCATAGAGCTCATGGAACGCCTTTACCCTGTTCGCATATCGCGGGCTCGGCGCCGCCGATGCGGCCCTCCGCTTGGACGCATCAAGAAAAGCTTTCGTCCTTCCGCAAAGACGGTCGTTGAAGAAATAACTGCCCATAAAGCACACTTCCTAGCTTTGATTATTTAAAAACGATTATATATTGCACTCATAATATCATATATGCGCAAAAGATAAAATATATAAATACTATTATTTATCTTTCTAGGCTATGAAACTTGAATCTTCGAAGCCGGTGGAGAATGTCTTCATGTTCCAGGCGGAAGCGAGGCGTTATGCGCCTCGCGTTGTCCCGAATGGAATCGAGGAAGTCGAAATTGTAACCGGCGGCAGAGGACGTTTCATAAACGGCGACGAGACCATCGAGGTCGGGCCCGGCGACATGCTCTGGTATTCCTCCGGGGAGCTTGTCGAGGCGGAAGGTGATTCCTCGGATCCATACCGCGTCTGCGTGATACGCTTCTCGGTCAGCCGCCGACCGGCGGAAAAGGCGCCGTTTTTCTCAAGATGGAAGGTGCCGGATGACGCAGTGGAATTTTGCCAAAGCATCCAGGATCTCTGGAATTCCGCCGCAGGGATAGGAGGAGAGATGGCGGACTGTGCATATCACCGGATCTACTGGGAGGCGATGAGATGGAGGCGTGCCGCCGCCGCCCTTGGAAATCCCATCATGCGCAAGGCCGAGTCCTTCATCAGGGAGCACTTCTGCGGAGACATCACCGTGGAGGACATCGCCCGCGCGGCAGGCGCAAGCGCGCCGCACCTGCATTTCATCTACAGGAAGGAGACCGGCTCCTCCCCCATGCGTCAGGTGCTCAAGCTCAGGCTGGACAAGGCACAGAACCTGCTGCTCACCTCTGATATGCACGTCAAGGAAATCAGCTCCCAATGCGGATTCAACGATGTCAACAACTTCTGCATACTCTTCAGAAAAAGGCTGGGTGTCTCTCCCGGCAGGTTCAGGAAGATGCAGTATTCCTAGTGTGTCGTCCACTAAATCCGTTGGATTAAATTATGCCTATTTTCGATGCGGATTCGGCTTGACGGGAATAAGGCGATACATGGGTATCGTTGTTTCCCGGCAGGACAAAGGCCGCGCGGAAAGAGGCATAACCGCTTTGCGGCGTGAGCCTTTTAGCGTTCAGCCCATCCGTTCGAGCTCGACGATGGCTATGCATCGCCTCCGCTCAACCAGATGGACTGACCATCTAAAATGCTTCACGTTTAATTTCAACGTATTTATTGGACGATACACTGGAACAGCTGTCACAGATCCGCCAGCGACTTCCCCTGCATCTCCAGCGCGATGCATATCGATATAGGCGCGTTCGTCCATCCTGTGTAGATGCTGTTCGCGCCGCCTTCGAAGCGGTCACCGCCGCCCCATTTCCCGGCCTTGATGTCGAACATCCCCCGCCAGCAGCCCTTGAGATGCTTTTCCGGCGACCTGTCCTGTATTTTGAGAAGCAAGTCGAGGATTTTCAGGAATGCAAGGCGGTATTTCTCATCCCCGGTGACACCAGCCAGAATCTGCAGGGCCATAAGCGCCCAGTTCATAGTGTAGATGGTGTCCGCCAGATGCGGCCCGGGTGGAGCCTCGAAGTGCTCGGCGGGGATGTTGCCGGTCTGAGTGTCCATCTTCGAGGCCAGCCTGTCTCCGAAGAGAAGCGCAAGGCGCTTGGACTCATCCGCATTGAATACCGAATGGCATATCCCGGCGCCGATTGCGGCATAGGCCGTCTCGCTGGCATTGAGCGAATCCTTGTTTTGGAGCAGGAACTTCCGGTAGCGATCGACGACCTTCTTATAGATGGGCTTCTCCGAAATTCCGTACGCCTTCGCCATCGCCATGCAGGCGAGCGAACCCCAGTGCGGGAGCTTGAGATTTCCGAGCCATACGGGCTTGAAGCCCTCGGCCGCCTCGAAGTGCGACATGAATGCCGCCGCAATCTTGTCCGCAAGGGCAATGCCCCACTTCATCATGCCGTATTTCCTTTCAAGCCCCGGATATTTTGCGCCTATGGCAAGCTGGATCGCGCAGTTCCAGGCGTTGTCGTCGAACCATATCCCCCTGCCGACATGCGACCACGCCCAGGTGCCGACAAGCGCCTCGTCGGAGCTGAAGCGCGTGAGCATGCCGCTCCGGAAGTAAAGGAAGTCAAGTATGTTCTCGGCTACGCATCTGAATTTTTTCCTATTCAGAGCCTCCGACGCAAGAAGGAAAAGAAGGGCCGTCTCGAAGTTGCAGTCTGCGCGGCGATGCTCGATCACGCTGTATCCGCCGAATTCCGTCCATGCCTGGAAATGGCTGTATATCTTGTCCATCGAATCGTTGCCCTTGAGCGCGACGCGCTCCGCGACGCCCCAGAGCCCGTCCTTCGGAACCATGACGCCCGAATTCTCGAACCAGCCCAGATTGGACGTCAGCGCGTCCTTGAGCTTCAGCTGTGCCTTCATATGCTCATCCTTTCCGTTTTTATAATTTCCGCCGCTCCGACCGGACCGGGAGGTCCGTTTGTGACTAAAGGGCTTTAGTAGGGCAAGATACCACGCATCGCTCTGCATGCAAGAAGAACCTTCGGAAATTTTGCGGATTTGTTTTATATTGGTGGCATATAAGTTTGTGCCTTGCTTGCGTCGAGATGGGGCGGGGTGATGCCGAAAAACTGGATTGTTTTATGATCGACAGGATAAGGAACGAGAAAGATCCGCTCAATTTGGCAAGCGCGGTAATATATTGCGAAGATTCTTTCCTTGAAAAGATTTCAGTGCTTGATATCGGTGCCATTATCGAGAAACTTAGCAAGGCGCATGGGAACATGGAGGAAGGTAATAATAAAGAATTTTTAAGGATTGCCATCGAACGACTTACCGATCGAAAACCTAATTAGCCGAGAAATTAACACTTACTTTCCCGTTGGAAATAATTGTGTTGAAATACCGCCACTCCCGGAAGGTATTTTTCTAAATTCCCACCTTTTTCTTAACTAGCCTGGATTATTCACAAACGTTTTTTGCATGCGAAAAAGTTTGTGAATAATCCAGCTGCAGAAGTCAAATTGTCAAATTATGCGATTCGCCCAAGTTGCGCAGTTATGAGGTTTTAAAGTTCCTTTTCCCCTGTGAAGGGACTTTTCAGAAGGGCATTTTTCTCCACTACATTTTTATGTTTTTTGGTCTGTTCGGCAGTTTGACGCCCATCGCGTCAAGGAGTTCCGAAAGGTGTTTCTCCGGTCTGCCGACAAGTCTTAGCCTTGCCGGATTTCTGTCCTTGACGTCAACAAGGACGTCCATCGATCTCACCTCCTTCATTTCACATAAAAGTTTTCTGGCGCAAGTTCCCAGTCCCTTCGAGTTCATCCACATTTCAAGCGACCTCCACAAGGCGAGAGCAAGAAAGCACACGAATATGTGAGAGCGAACTCTTTCGGCTCTCTGGTGATATACGGGTCTTATGCCCAAATCCGTCTTGCAGATGCGGAAGGAGCTTTCGGCCTGGTTCAGCTGCATATATGTCTTCCAGAGTTCTTCCGGTCCGCGCCCGGTCAGGTTTGTCCTTGAAAGATACGCGCCATTGGAAAGTTCCGCCCAGCGCTCCCTGTGTTCTTTGCGAACGATTCGCACGGGGCTTCTGCAAAGAATGAAAGTCTCGTTCGAGCCTTCCGGAGAGGGAACTGTTTTGACTTCAAGTCCTGGGCTTATTTCCTTCCAGTTCTTTTCAAGAAGCTCGGACTCGAATCTTCTTAACATCGGCTTGGGCGTGCCGACAAGATACATCACGCCTCTTTCACGAAGCCTGCAAATGATCTCCTCGCTCGCGATTCCTCTGTCGAAGACCCAAACGCGATTGGGCCTGCCGTATTTGCCCTCCATAAGTTCGAGTATATCTTCAAGCGTAGTGACATCGGCGCGGTTTCCATCAAAAACCTCGTAGATTGCGCAAGCTCCAGCTCGGAGGATTGCTCGCACAGCCTGCCGATGGCGAGAACACACGCGAGAAGCGAAAGTTTATATTCATCACGCCCCTCTTCGGCAATCCTGTCGAATATTTCATCGAGCCCGAGCCTTCTCCACACGCAGAGGGCAAGAAACACATCTCCAAATCTTCTCATCCTTTCCACGCGGACGGAACGCAAATCCACGACAGCCCAGTCCGGCACTTCAGCTTCAGCGGGAGCGAACATGTCCGGAGTCCTGTCCTTCTCTTTTCCGGAAAGTATCTCGCCAATCCGCTCCCAGCCGATTTTTTCCTCGTCGTCTCCGCCGAAGAGTTTCCCGACATTCGCGACGACGCGCTGGCGAGGACCGCCCGCCGTCCTCACGGACTCCACCAGCGTCCAGTAATCATAGCTGACTCCGCCCGACATTTTTCTGTTTCTTTTCAAGTACATGCGACTAATTTGCCGGACTGAAAAGAAAAATTCAACGGGGGCAAGGGGGCTTTTCTCCACTACACGCACTTTTGAAAAATTGTCAGAGGGAAAGACTTTTGCCGCACAAAACGCTCCATAGGGGAAATATTTTTTGGAAAAATCGAAACGGCTCAAGATAGGTTAAGGCTGCAGCTTCCGAGGCCGGCATGAAAAGATACAAGGTTTATTAAAGCCAGTGCAGTCCTTCGTAAGCGTCAAATGAATCCATAGGCATCGGCGATGGATCTGGCCGTTGAAAGATGGTATCCCATGGAAACCGAGTTCGGAACTCTGTCATTCTTGGACAAGAGTCCGTCGATGATCTCTCCGGCCTTGGCCGCGTATTCGTCTGGGTCGAACTGCAGAAGCGTTATAGGGAGGAAGGGACTTCTAAGATCGCCCTTGTTGCCATGGGACACTATCTTGAGCTTTTCCGGGATCTTATACGAGCCCTTCAGGAGGAGTGGTTCAACGTTGAAGTAGATGGTGTCTTCGGCTATGAGGATTCCGTCCGGGGCGCTGCCGCCGTCCGACATTATTTCCCTGAAGGCGTTGATGCATGACCGGGCGTCGATGTATATGAAGTCTGTTGCGACGAGTTTAATATCGGGGACGAGCCCCTTGTCCCTGACCGCTTCCATGAAGTCCTTCTTGAAGGAGGGACTGCCCATGAATGCCAGCCTTTTGCAGCCTTGAGCCGCCAGGATGCTGACGCCTTCGCGGACAAGTCCGCCGTGGTCCTGGATGATGTTATATCTGAAGCTTCTCGTTCCTCCGACGACAGGGACATCCTTGCCGATGTTCGAATCGATATATCTTGGTATGCCGTCCATGCCCCACAGGAACATGCACGATATGCGGTTTCTCTTAAGGGCCGATATCAGCTCCGGGCAGCTTTTTCCCGTTGGCTTTTCTCCGGTCCTGGTGTGTCCGAGATAGACCACCGTGTCGAAATTCCTATCCTCAAGGTATTGCCGCAGCTGCCGTATGACCTGCAGGAAGTACCAGGAAGTCGCTGGATGGAGCAGGTCGAGCTCGGAGAATATTGCGACATGCTGTTTGTTTTCCCTTTCGGCCACGTATGTTCCGCTGCCGTGGCGTCGCTCGATGATACCCTCCATGGCCAATGTGCTAAGCGCCTCGCGGACGGTGGGCACGCTGACTCCCAGCGTCGCCGCCATCCTGCTTTCAGATTCAAGCCTTTCGCCCGGTCTGAAATCTGCCTTGAGCTTTTCCCGGATCATCTCCGCGATCTGCATGTGGAGAGGGGCTCGCTTGAGCTTCTTCCTTATTCCGATAGCCATTGTAACCACCTATGCGGTTTTTAATGCGTAAAATGTCTTAGCCGGAGTGATTGTGAAAAACAGTTTACAATCCGGGTGTCGGGTGTCAGGTTTCAGAAAAACAATATACGGTGAAAATCGGTTCAAGGTCACTGGGCTGAAAGCTTCTCGAGTATTTCCTTCGACTTTGCCCATAGCCCGGGCCCCGAGCCATGGGACCGGGGGAATCCCGGATAGAACGCCTTGTCGGCGCCCTTGAGCGAGGATAGGTTCTGGAATGCTGCGAGGGGTCCCATGCTGTGAACCGTGAGATCCCCGATGTTGCTGCCCACATATGTCGGGCATTTTATTCGGGGGCAGAAGTTGACCGGGTTGTAGTAGCTGAGCATCTGCTCGACGTCTTTCAACGTCTTGCCTTCAGGGACCTGCCCTTTGGAAGGGCCGAAGCTGGGGTAGTTCTCCATGATCTCGTTGGGCTGGCAGACGGCGGGGCAGTCGGAAATGCAGACTGCGATCCGCGGATCGAGCCCGGCCAGGACCAGCGAGAACGCGCCGCCCTGGCTGCCGCCGCTCGCGACAATCCTGTTCATGTCGACAAGATCTGCGCGGGTTGCAAGATAGTCGACCGTGCGCACCAGTGCGCAGTACCATGAACGGGCAACATAGTTGTCGCGGTCGCCGAGCGGACCCCACCATGGATGGTTGAACGGAATATCCTTCTCGTCAGGTGCATGGCCCCGGATAAGCGGGATGATAGTGACAAAACGCGGATCCTGCTTCAGCTCCGAACCGTAGACCCCGTCCGGCCTCCTGTTCACCCCGAAGCCGGTGATGCCCGGATGAGCCGTTACGATGGCGGGCAAGGGCTTCCTTGCGTCCTTCGGCACGAACATCATAGCGTGGATTATCTTATTGTCCCAGCCGTTGAATGTGACATCATAGATCTCGAATTTAGGATGGTCATAGAATTCCTTGACACGCTCGGTCTTGGCGTCAAGCGGCGCGGCGCGGAGTTGCTTGAGGGTACCGTCCCAGAAATCATTGAAATCGGGCTCGACCTGGATCGAAGGCCTGTAGTTCTCCCAGTCGTAGGCCATCCGGTAGCGGTCGGTCCATATCAGGTTTCCCTTCTTGTCGTAGAGCCTTGAGACCACTTCGCTGACGCCAGGCATGGTGAACTTAGGGGAGAATTTTATCCTGATCTTCCCGTCCTTGTCCGGCGCAGGGCCGGATATGTCGGCACGCTGATAGTAGTGGCGTTTCCCGAGCGAATGGGTGATTTCAAGTTCCGCAAACCCCTCGAACGGATCGCTGCCGGTCCATTCGAAGTCGATTCCGAAGTCAACCGCGGTGTCCTTCCCGTATACCGGATTGACCGCCCCATGCGTGGCGGATTCCGAATTCCCCTTGGGATCGTCCGAGCTGATTACGTCGAACTTCGGTCTCATCACAAAGTTTTCCGCGCGCGCCTCCGGATCGATTGAAAACTTGTATGAGTTCTGGGCGAATCCGCGGCATGGGAAGACAAGTGCGAGACATGCTTTCCCGTCAGGAGATTCCAGCATGCCGGCTGAAAACTCGGGCGGCGGGATATCCTTCCCCTTGTCGTCCTTTCCCGGTGAAAGCACGGATCTCACGGACATGGAGGTTCCGTTGCCGTGGACGACGAGCGCTTCGCGTGTCTTGCTCAAACCCTTGCTGGTGCGGGAGATGCGCCTTTGCTCCCATGCCCTGTTGCTGTCTCCCGCAGAGAGGGCTATATGTTTCACGTCGTCGCCGAAGAGCATGACGGCCTGCTGTTCCTCCTTTTCGTTTGCTCCGAGGTAGAGCTCGAAGCCCGGACGATACCAGTCGGGCGAGATCTTGATCATGTTGACGCCGTCGCAGGCCATTCCGATGCGTCCGAAGCTGGCGTCGTGCGACATGTTGCTGCAGTCCGGGAAATAGGTGATGAATTTTCCTCCTTTGACCATCACAATTCCGCCGTTCTTTTCGGATTGTGCGAGATATTCGCCTCCGCAGACCTTAAGGGAAGTCCAGCCCTTTCCCTTTTCGGCGTCCATGGACCAACTGGTACCTTCATAATGAAGTCCGGTTTCTGTCTGGAGAAAAGCGAGCTTGATTGGATCGGCCGCCGCCGATGAAACCGTCAGCATTGAAATTCCTGCCAGACCGACAAGCGATGATGAACTAATCATTTAACAGCCTCTATCTTTGTAAGTTTAAAGAGGAATGACGGCCTTTGAATTGACATCCGGCCCCATACTGTTTCCTCCTACAGCAAACAGTTGAACCGTCGAATCCAAAGTCATAAAGTGACTTTATGAACAACCTTATGAGATCCGACGGCATCTGTCAACCCGCTTCCGAAAAAAACAGATATTTTGTGGAAAATCTCTTGGAGCGCCGCTTGAAGTTAAGTCTATAATTATTAAAATATGATTTAGACTAATATCAACAATTATGAACTAAGCACTATGGGCAACGCAAGGCAGGGGGACATACTTGCCGGAGTGAGGCGGGAGATCGTGGAGGGGAAGTACCCCCCGGGATCGAAGCTTCCCACCCGCGACGAACTGCAGCGGCGCTTCGGCGCGAGCCGGCAGACCGTCCAGGCGGCGATGAACGTGCTGATCCGCGACGGGTTCGTAGTCACCAACCGTTCGGGAGGGACGCTCGTGGCCGAGGCGCCCCCGCATCTGACGCGCTACGGGCTCGTCTCCGGTATTCCGTTTTCCGAATCACGTCTCAACATGGCCGTTCAGCGCGCTGCATTAAAGGTGGAGGAGTCGTTGGGGACGGTGGAATTTTCGTCCTACTGCTACGAGGGAGGGCACATCCAGTCCGAAGGGTTCAGGCGGCTTGTCTCGGACGTGGAGCATCAGCGGGTGGCCGGTCTCATATTCATCACACCGCCTTCGCATCTTGATGTCACGCCGGTCATCCAGCAGCCGGGAATTCCGAGGGTTTCGATAAACGGCCCCGATGCGCTGTTCCAGCTGCCCAGCATCCATTTCAGCTATCCGATCTTCATGGAGAGGGCGGTTCGCCGTTTGATCTCGGACGGCCGCAGGAAGATAGCGCTCCTGGGCACATATCTGAGCCGGGAGTCCATGGAGGAGGAGATGGATTTGCTTGTGAAGAAGGGCGTGGGCCGCCCGATGTGGGTGCAGGACTGTTCGGCGCAGCATCCGTGGTCGGCCCATCAGGCGGCGCTTCTCATGATGGCCCTTCCCGCAAAGGATCGTCCGGACGGAATCATAATCCGCGACGATCATCTTGTGGAGACCGCGACCGGAGGCCTGCTTCGTTCCGGCGTAAGGGTGCCTGAGGATGTGGCGGTGGTCGCCCACTGCAACTTCCCGGACAGATATCCCAGCTCCGTGCCTGTGGAGCGTCTCGGCCTGGACTGCACCGACCTGCTGCGCCGCTGCCTTGAAAGCCTCGCGGCTCAGCGCGAGGGCCGCATGGTTCCCAGAAACACCCCGATGCCGGTGGTGTTCGAATCTGAAATTGAAAGGATCGGGATTCATCCTGACTTGAATATAAACAGGAAAAAACACAGGAAAAGGAAAGGTGGAAAGTGAGCAAGGAAATTATAACGCTTGGCGGTTGCCGTTTCGAAGTTCTCTCCGAGATGGGGGACTTCGCCGGCCTGGGCAGGATTTGGATCGGCAGCACGTTGGTCAGATCCGGCCGTCTTCCCCTGCGATGCTTCACGCAGACGTTCACCGGGCTGGAGCTTTCGAAAATGCGCCTTTTGAAGATCGCCGTGGGCGGGCGCGAGATAAGGATATCCTGCGAGGGGATATTCAGGAAGCTTCCTGTAAAGCTGATGCGGGACCACAGCTTCGATCCGATACATGAGCTCCAGGACTGGGATCGCGAGCCTGTGGCCGGAACCGCAAAGATCGACCTTGTGCTGAAACCGGCGAGCGACTCCTTCAACGGCGTCGCGTTCGAAGGCTTCTCATACCACTGGGAATATTCCGGCAAGGGCGTCCCGGTGTTCTGGCTCTACGACATGGCGAGCTGGGAGCTCGGAGGCGACATCGCGGGCGCAACGGCGTATTCCCAGTCGTCGTGCTCCGCTCCGGCGTTCAAGTTCGACAAAAAGAACTCCTGGACGACGGAAGGCATCCTCTTCTTCCTTATAGAAGGCGGCAACCAGAACCCTGTCATGACGCACAACCTTCCTCGCTGGGCAAGCCACGGCTCCTTCGACTTCCAGTTCAAGGGCGACAGCACGCTCGTCGGCGTGTTCGAACGAGTCGAACTCATACGTTCCGTGATCGTCCGCGACGCCGGAAAGCCCGAGCTTAAGACGTTCGACAAGCACATATTCGACCAGGCCGAGAAATATGCGACGTCCGCGAAGAAGATAATGCTCAACACGTCAAAGAAGACCGAGGCCGACCAGCAGAACGTCTGGACCTGGATCCTCGACGAGGTTGATGCGAGGGCCCGCGCCGAATTCGGATTCAGGGAGCCGGAGATAGTCCCTACGATCGCGCAGAACTTCTGGCAGGGCTTCATGGTGGACAGCTACTACAAGGACCTCCTTCCCGCCGCCGTCAACCTCGGCGTAAAAAGGGTCTTCGTGGACAACCTCAAGAAGTCCGCGATGACGGAGTCCGCCCCGATGCCGGGGAACTTCAACTGGAACATGTGCTGCGGCCATGAATACGAGCTTTCCGACAGGTTGGGCGGCGTCAAGCAGCTCAAGCGCTTCGCGGACGACTGCGCGAAGCACGGCATCGAGGTGCTGAGCTGGACGAACAACGACCAGGCTCTTTCGAGCCCCCTCAACAAGTCCGAGCGCTCCCAGGGCAAGGACTGCTGGTTCGTCCTCCTCGAAGACTCCCGCCAGAAATACGGCGGCGCATACATGGGCTGCATGAGCGTCCTCGACATGGCCAACAAGGACGTGCAGGAATATTTCCTCGACTGCCACGTGAAGATACACAAGGCGACCGGGACGCACTTCTTCTTCGACAGCTTCTACAATCTGGGGTTCATGCCTGTAAACTACAACGGCATGGCACCCAGGACGATGTGGCGCGGAATTCTGGAAGTATTCAAGAAGGCGCAGGACGCCGGAATCACCTGGACGATCGAGTCCTTCGGCCCCTGGGCCCAGCCGATGCACGGCCATCCGTCAAGCTACAACATGGATACGATCTTCGCATGCTACAAGGTCGGAATGGGCAACGACTACACTACGGTTCCAGGCGCGGCGGCCCTGAAGGACATCAACCCCAAGGGCGCCGACGGGCTTTACTACCAGCTCGCGAACAAGGCATGCCTCGGAATCCCGCTCGACGTTGACGGGAAGCGCGTGGACACCGTCTGGGGCGCCGGCTTCAGGAAGGCGTTGGCCGACTACCATGCCGCGATGCCGGACATGAGGCGCCGCTACCTGCAGGAGGACGGACTTTCAGTCCTGTGGCACGACGCCAAGGGAAGGAAGGCTACAGTCTTCAATTTCACGGAGCGCCGTGTCAGCCTGCCCGGAAAGATATTCGACATGACCGCCGGCAAGATCCTGCCTAAGGCTGGCTCTTACACGCTGGAAGCCCTGCATACTTATGCAATAACGGGGGCGGAGGAGCTGCCGATTGAAGTAAAGTAGAAAGCTTGTCTGGATGGTTGGGCGCATTAACCATTTCTTCCATGTATACCAGCCATCCAGTCATCAAGTCATGGAATCATTCAGACAAAATTACATATGGAGGCATATGCAGATGAAACTTTCAACCCTTACGGCTCTTGTTGTGCTGCTGGCCCTTGCATCGGCGGTCCATGCGGCGGAACTGAAGGTGGCGACGGTCCTCAAGAGGAACGCCTACCAGACGAACGAGCAGGTGGTTTTTGTGGTGGGCAGGGCTGCTGCCGGTGATGGCGAGATCATGCTGGCATTGAACAGTTCCGACGGGAGCAGCGCCACGTTTTCATATCCCGTATCGCGGGCGCTTGAGTTCATCAAGGTCAATGCGGCGCTCCTGCGCCCCGGCGCATATTCAGTAGAGATCTCCGAAGCCGGTGCGACGGCGAAGACGAACATCGAGGTCGTCAGCCATGTCCGCCGGACCAGCTACAAGCTTGTCAACTGGGGGCGAGCGAAAGGCGCGCAGCAGCTATGGGAGGGGGAGGACTGCTTCGGCTTCAACGTATTCTACGGGCATTACGCCGACGACGGTGATTCGAACTTCATCAGGGCAAAGGTCGACGTCATGCCCTGCTGTGTCATGAGCGGCGGGCACCAGATGGACCTCCGTATGGAATGCGACTGGTCCGACCCCTATGTGCTCCAGGGCGGAACGCAGCGCGCCGTGAGGAGCGCCATGATGGAGCGTGTGAACGGAAACGTCACTGGCATACACTTCTATGACGAGCCCGGCCTTTCATGGTGGAAGAATCCAGAGACCGGCGACACCACACCTCACGACATGCCGCCGCAGGTGCGCTCCTTCGAATCCGCGTTCGGGAAAAAGCCTCCGCAGTCCTGGAAACTCGATCCTGCCAAGGCCGGCGATGTGAATTCGTGGCGCCACTGGGCCGTCTGGAAGCTCGGCTTCATGGATGCGGCGTGGAAGGACGCCCAGTTCGGAGTCAGCTATGTGAAGCCTGATATGCTCTCCCTGACGCAGAGCCAGTATGGATTCTCCGCCTTCACTGACGGCTACTATTTCAATGTTGTCCGCAGTCTGCCGATCGTCAGCGGACACGGCGGTTACCATGACTGGGGGCCGGGCTTCTACCATCCCTCATACACGGTCGAAATGGCCCGGGCCCGCGACCTTACGCGCGACTGCTGGTATCTGCCCTGCTGGTATGGAAACACTACGAACGACGAGTTCAGGCTCGAGCAGTATCTTTCCTTCCAGACCGGGATCGAAGGCCTGATTTCGCCTCCGGATCTCGAGCCCGCCGTCAATCCGAGCGCCCGCCAGGGAATCGTCGAAAGCAACCTGCTCATGGGCCGTCTCGGCACGGTATTCACAACGATGCCGGCGACACAGCCCCCCGTCGCAATGCTCTTCTCGCTGTCCGACATGATCGACGGCCAGATCAAGGACATGAAGAAGGCATATGTGCACGATTTTCCCCAGGGCCAGTGCGCCCCGATGGTCTACATCGCCGGCAAGCTGCTGCAGCACTCATTCCTGCCCGTGACCGACGAGGATGTGGTCGACGGCACTCTCGCTGCGAACCAGAAGGCGATAGTCCTCGGCGCAATCAACTACCTAGACCCGGCAGTCGTGAAGGGGCTCGAGGATTTCATCTCCGCAGGCGGCCTTGTGATGAAGACGGCGGACTCGAAGGTTGAAGTCAAAGGCGCGGTCGACCTTGGCATCACGGCCATGCTTGATCCTGCCATGGTCAAGAAGCTCGTCGAAGAAAAGAAGCCGGTCACCGTGGGAATGTATCTGGACAAGGCCAGGCCCCTTGCCAAGGCTATCAAGGCCGTCCTGGAAAAGGCCGGGATCAAGCCGGTGTTCGACTGCGACGCCGACGGAATCGCCGCATCGCGACAGGCCGAAGGCGAAGTGGAGTATATCTTCGCTGCAAATGCCACATATGATGCCGCTGCCGGCGGTATGAATTCCATGAAGGGCGCTTCTGCGAACATCGCATTGGACGGAGACGCCATGCCGGTCTACGACGCCGTCCGCGGCGGAGCGGTTCCGGAATTCAAGGGCGGCACGAAGGGCGAAATCAAGTTCGGCCCCGGGCAGATGCGCGTGTTCGCACGGACGGCCCGTCCGATCGGCGGAGTGGCTGTTTCAGCTCCGGTGGTCAGCCGTGACACGCTGCTTGCCGACAAGCCGATCAGGTTGTGCATCGCAGCTTCAGTGCTGGACGAAAAGGGCGGGATCATCAGCGGATCGATTCCGCTCAGGATCAGGGTTTCCGATCCACTCGGAACCGTCCGCTACGATCTCTACCGCGCGACCAAGCTGGGTGTGTTGTCGTTGGAACTTCCTTTGGCTGCGAATGATCCGGCGGGCGACTGGAAGCTGTCCGTCGAAGAACTTCTTTGCGGAAAGGCAGGAACTGTCCAGTTCAAGTATAATCCCGCCGCGAAGTGCGGGATGCTCGCAGGGACAATCCGCCGTGCAATCATGTTCGACAACGAACAGGACAATATCTTCCGTTTCACGCGAGTCCATCAGGACGTCACTGTTGTAAAGGGCGCAGGCAGCTACGATGCTGCCGCGGAAAGGATAAGTAAAGCCCTTCTGCCGTGGGGCGTGCGCTGCAGGATTGTCAATGCGGCGGATGTTGCAAAGCCCCGCGCACTTTCCGAGTTGGAGGCGAAGACATGGTGTGGAATGCAGTATGCCGGAAGCGGACAGATCAAGCCCGGGGATGCTAATCCTCCGGTCATCGCGGGATTTGCGCTGCAGGGGCCGTCTATCCTGATTGGAAATCCGGACGACAATCCCTTGATCAAGTTCGTCGCCGAGCAGAAGTTCCTTCCGTATGCTCCGGACAAGGCCGCGTTCCCTGGCGTCGGCCGCGGGTATGTCGCCTGGCAGCGCGACGCGATAGGAAAATGCCAGGAGTCGGTGACGCTCATAGCCTACGACGAGGAAGGGATGTCGGAGGCGGTCGGATCTTTCTACGAGGCCGCAGCCGGAATCGAACCGCTCACGCCCTGGACGCTTCCCTCCGCGAACAGTGTCGCTCCTGCGAAATCCGCGGCAAATGTTCCGTCCCCTGAAATGACCTGGTCGCTGGTTCTTCCCGACCGTGTCGTGGCTATCTCCGAAACAAACGGGACGATTGCGGCCCAGACATACGACGGAACCGTCAGCGAAATCACGCCGCAGGGCAAGCTCTCCTCGCAGAAGTCGGCGGAAGTCAAGATGACTGCGGAGGTCAAGGCTCCTGAAGTCAAGGACGCGCCCCCCACTAAGATGGTCAAGTTCGTCGCCGAGGGTAACGGCGTGAAGGCCGTCGTATACTGGGGCGGGACTATCGAGATCCGCGACGCGTCCAACGCAGTCAAGTCATCTGTAAGGCTTGTCCAGGACATAACTGCTGCCGCCTGGTCCGGCGGCATGCTCGTCGCCGGCGACGCCGACGGGCGCCTGATGGCGTTCAAATACTAATCGTCTCATAATCATATGGACACCACCGACCTTGCGTCGGCGGTGAACATGACGGGGGAGCATGTCAGCAATTTCCCTGCTAAATACCCTGTCATGTTCGCCGCCGGGATGAACCCGCCGGTGCCTCCATACAATTTCGAGACGATTAGTAAGTTCAGATTTCCTGACCCGCTCCTCTAGGCTTCAACAATGGGAATACTGTTGGAGCCTTACAGCGCGGGGAGCCGGAATTCTGAAATTGAAAAGGATTTGCAATGTGTAAGTTATAAGGACAAGTTTAAAAATTCGCCAATCCGGCGAATTTAAAAAGTCAGTCGCCCATTTCGGCGAGAACCATGTCGACTCCGACCTTCGATGGGCCGTCCGGTATGCCATAGATGAGCTTCTCGCATCCGGACGGCCAGCTGCGGTAGAGGTCGGCGAAGTTGATCCGGTTAGGCAGGAATTTGGAGGAACCGTCGTGCCTGGTGATGTTGCCGCCCTTCTGGTGAGCCCAGCGGTAGCGGCTTGACCATCGGTTGCCGGACTCCTTGTAGGGGGCCGTGTCGCCGACACGGTAGGCTGCCGCATCGGTGAACAGGACGCGCCTGTTTATTCCGCTGCGGCCGAGGAGGTTGGGCTTTATCCAGAGGCGGGCGCCCCAGAGGTACCAGTCGCAGTCGCTGTTGTTGTAGCGGTAGCCGTAGCTGGTGTGGCCTTCGTCCCAGTCGCCGTTGATTCCGATGTCCATGGCAGGGCAGCTGACCGACTGCCTGGGGATGTAGCTGGTCTTGATCACGAAAATATGCCAGCCGGTGGAGTTGCCGGCGCGGAAGGCCCAGTTGTGCATTAGGACGTCGTCGCCGCACCAGCTGTTGCACCAGGTGGTGCATTCGTCGGGACCCAGCGGATTGCCGGCGACGTTGTATGGGTTGGAAGGGAAGTTCCCGTTGTGCTCCTCGTAGTAGTTGTATGAGCCGATGTATATCTGCTTCAGGTTGCCGAGGCAGACGGCCCGCTTGGACATGTCGCGTGCGTTGGAAAGGGCCGGAAGAAGCATTGCCGCCAGGATGGCGATGATTGCAATCACAACAAGAAGTTCTATCAGTGTGAATGACCGCCGCCGCATGGTACAACCCTTAGTGTTTGTAAATATTATATCACAAGAGTAGGCCGAATTCAATTCGCCGGCTTTTTTTAACGCAGGGAGCGAGAAAGAGATGAAAAGTTTTGTGACGATCAACAGCAAGGGCCAGTTCGAACTGGAGGGCGGGCGCTGGTATTGCAATTCCACCATATACTACGGGCGCTTTCCAGGATCATGCGGCCAGGACTGGTGGCGCGACGGCCGCTGGGAGAAATGTGCGGCTGACTTCGAGGGCGACTTCGGCATGATGGCCAGGGTCGGCATCAACCATGCCGCGATGTTCTTCCACAACAACATGTTCTTCAAGGACGGGCGAGTCCTGGAACAGGGCATGGAGCGGATGGACGTGATTGTCTCTTCGGCGAAAAAAGCGGGGGTGCGCATAAGCATCTTCATCGGGCCGTTCATCGACACCCCGGACGCATACAAACAGATCACAGGCCGACGCTGGAAGTTCGACAACCGCTTCCTGCCCAGCTTCAACCCCGCACTTCACGAGGCGTATGTCCTTCAGATGAAGCCCTTTGCCGAACGTTACAAAAATGAGCCGACGGTGATGGCCTACACGGACCGCATCGACCGGTTCCACAAAGGCTTCGACAATGTCACCATTCCGTTCAACCTGAAGGACGAATGGCATTCATGGCTCAAGCAGCGCTACGGTTCATTCAAGTCCTTCATCGAGGCCATGGGCGGCCCCGATGTCCTGGAGAACCGTCCGCACGACTTCGACGACGTGCTTCTGCCGCAGGAAAGCAAGTGGAACGGGTCGCTCAGGAATCCGCTCGCCTACGACTACATCCTCTGGCAGAAAAAGAGCATCGGCGAGGCGCAGGCGCGCTTCGACGCCGAGATAAGGAAGCTGGCGCCGAGGCAGTTCATCTGGACGCCTTTCGAGGGGAACACCAACACCTGGGCAATGCTCGACGGCTTCTCTCCGGAGACCAAGCTCCTCCAGGCGATCTGGATGGAATACTACTTCTTCGAGATGACGCGGCCCAGCTATGTACAGCCCTTCGAGGAATGGACGCATACAAGGGAAATGCACCATTCGCGCCTCTCGCACCAGCTGCCGGTCGTCTACAATGCCGCTTACCTTATGGCAAGATACCTCAAGCGGACTGTCCAGCAGCCGGTCGTGATTTGCCACGGAGGCTGGCAGGATTCTCCGGCCTACGGAACCGAGACTCTGGAGCATCAGGCCGCGATCGTAGACCGCGTCAACGCCGCATGCCTGGCCGCCGACGCGGACGGCTGGCATTACTGGAACTGGCGCGACGACGACGCCTCCTGGTGCGCCCATCAGCGCGAACGCCATGAGAATCCCACGAAGTATTATTTCCACGGCGAGTCCTTGGGCATGAACGACTTCCGCGGTTTCCCCAAGCCGGTCATCTCGCTGGTGTCACGGTATTCGAGGGAGGCGGCGCGCAGGGCCGAGGCCGACCGGCCGGTCAAGAAGAGCGACATCCTTGTCCTTTCCTCTTCGCCGCGCATGTACAGCCTCTTCCGCAGGATGGCCTTGCCGACTGCCGCCGCAGTCAACGGCGCCTTCGCCCGCATCGGAGTCGAGCCCGACTATCTCTGGACTTCGCAGAACGACGTGCGAATTTCGCAGAAGACACTCGACTCGTACAGGTTTATCGCTGTCGCGGACAACATGTACGAGCGTGATTTCCGCGACATGCCCGGCAAGCTCCTGGCATATGTGAAGAAGGGCGGAGTCCTCTATTATGCTCTGGACAGGTGGGATTCCTTCAAGGACGAGCACGGAGTCGCATACGCCAGCCCCGAGATGAAGTCCTTGAGCGGCGTCGACCCTGAAGGCGTCGAAGACTGGCCGGACGCGAAGACTCCATGCACGAACTGGCCATATCCTACCCCGGCATCGCAGGAGGCTAACATGGACGCGCAGTGCTTCCCCCGCCTCGAATGGGGGATATGTCCGCAGTTCCGCCATTTTTCGCCGTATCCTGAAAAGCTGAGCCTGCTTGGATTCCGCTCAACCGACGACGATACTTTCACTCCGGTTCCGGCCCTGGTGAAGGGTGCGGAGGTCATAGCAGTCGGTAAATTTCCGGCCGGATCGCGTCCGCTCCTATACCGCCACAGGACAGGAAAGGGCTGGGTCTATGTGAACGCCTGGACCAACAACGTCTTCCGCGACTGCGAGACCCGCCAGGACTACGGCGGATGGGAGTTCGACTGGATGCTCGACATCCCGCTCGCCGCGAGCGGCGCACGAGATGTCAACATGATCGGCGGCGCTTCAATATGGCTCAGGAACACCTGGGGATATTTCTGGAAGACAATGTGAAGACGGGCAACGCATGGATATCCGGCCGCAGGCGACCGCACGCGATCGCGGTCGAATGCGGCCGGGAAAATAAGTTTCAATATAGGAGATCATCGCAATGACAATCGTAAAGGGCAAAAGAGTTATCCTGGCATTGTCTGCTGTCATTGTGGCATCCTGCACCATCACAGCAGCGTTCGATCCCGCCTGGCGGGGTTGCGCAGTGGGTGGTGAGGATGCGGCGGGCTCCTATGAATGGGACGGGAAGAAACTCTCGATCACCGGCGGAGGCGCCGGTATCGACGTCAAAGGCGCCGACCAGCTTTACTTCGTCCATATCGTGCGCGATCCGGGGGACTTTGAAGTTTCCGTCCGGATGACTGGTTTCATCGGGGAAGGCGACGCCGTCGCTGGGATCATGGCCCGGAAAGACAGTTTGCCAGCCTCTTCCGCTGCAGCCCTGTTCTACAGAAGCAAGGACAATGCCGCCTGCTGGAAGTCCAGGCTTCCCGCAGTAGATTCCGGCAAAACTCCGCATATCTTTTCCGGCGGGATCAAGCTTGTGAAAAAGGCTCCGCCCATCTGGCTCAGAATGATCAGGGAGGGCGGAAATTTCGCCGTCTACAGGTCGCGCGACGGAAAGGTCTGGTCGATGATCTCGAACGTGAGCGGCGGCCCTCTGTCGCTAGAAGGCCCTGTGATGATAGGCTTCTTCGCCGCCGGCGGGGTGGAAGGGAAGAAGGCTTCGGCCGTCTTCGACAATATCTCCGTTGGCGCCCCCGGCCTCGGGCACAGGACAAGCTGGGTTGGCAACAGCTTCGGATCCCGCGAGAGCGACAAGCATGTCTCGAACGCCCTTTCCGCGATGTGGGTCGCACCGGACGGCACTTGCTACACCAGCTCCTACTGGGACGAAGGCGGATGGCCGGTCACCTCATATAAGGACGGCAAGGTCTTCAGGCCGCTTCCGATCGGAACGCCGCAGACGGCCGAAGGCGGAATAACCGGAGACGGGAAGCGTTTGTATGTCGCGTCGGTAGACTGCATAACGGCGCTTGATCCGGAGGCGCAGGATTTTGCGCCGAGGCGGTTGTATCTTTCCGTCAGCCTGCACGACAAGAAGGCTGGACGATGCGTCGTGAGCGGTCTGGCGTCGAACGGCAAGGAGCTTTTCGTCTCCGATTCGAGGGACGATCTGATCAGAGTCGTATCCGCCGAGCCCGCAAAGACATATGAAGTGGCGACAGCCGCAAACGACGGTGTGGCGCCGGCCCCTTCTCCGGTGTCAGTTCCGGAGGGGGACGCCCGTTTCGCTCCGGAGCCCGTCTACCAGACGCAGCGTGTAGGGGAAGGTTTCAAATACACGTTGCCTGGATTTACCGCCGATGCCACATACACCCTGCGGTGCCATTTCGCGGAATATGTGGAAAGGCCGCCGAACTGCGATCCCCGCAACCGCGTGAGGAGCGTCGGTTCAGAGGATGTGGATGTTGCGAAACTCGCAGGGGGTATCCTGAAGGCCGCCGTGAAGGACTTCCCCGGCTACAAAGCGGATGCGAAGGGAAACATAGTCGTCGATTCAGGCTCTTACGGCGGGCCTGGGCTCTGCGGTCTAGAAATACTCGATGCCGGCGGCAAGCGCCTTTTTGCGGTCAACTGCGGCGGAATCCCTGCCGGCGACTTCAAGGGCGAATGCGCGGAGCAGCTCGCCAGGAACTTCAAGTTCGAGAGGCCTGGGCCGATGGCTTTCGACAAGCGCGGCGACTTGTGGATCATCCAGCGCGGCAACGACTTCCCCATCGGGGGGGTGACCTCCGCTAAATACAAGGCCGCGGTGAAGTGCTTCAGCGCGGACGGCAAATATACCGGCCGTGAAATCGCAGACGTGGTCAATCCTCGCGCGCTCGGCTATGATCCTGCGAAAGACGAACTGCTTGTGGCGGAGAACGGGCCGGACCTCAACGTGCGGTTCTACGGCGGTCTTGATAAGGCCCCGTCGCTGGCGAGAACCTTCGGCGAGAAGGGCGGCATCTTCTCAGGGAGGAACCCGGGGCTCGTGGAAGATCCAGAGGCGGGAGGAACTGCGAGATTCGCAGGCGTATCCGGTGTCGGCGTCGACGCCAAGGGGAGTCTCTATGTCGGCGGAGGATTCCAGGGCACCGATCTGCGGATGTTCACGCCGGACGGAAAAATGGAATGGATGCTCCACAGCCTGATGTTCTGCAACACATACGACGTCGATCCCGACAGCGACGGATCGGAAATATACGGAACTTACAACCACCTTCACCTCGATCTCTCTAAGACTGAACCCGGAAGCGAGCAGAGGTATGTGGCATACAATTGGGACATACAAAAATACGGGGAACCTGTGCGCGCTGGGAGTTCGCAGTCGATACTCCGACGCCTCGGCTCCGACAGGCAGCTTGTCATGTTCACCAGCGGCCAGGGGACGGTCGGCGACATAAACATCTTCCGGTACGAAGGCGAAATCGCCGTCCCATGCGGAGGCACGCGCGACGGCGGGAAAAATTTATGGATCGATATCAACGGCGACGGCAGGGAGGACGCAGGCGAATCGGCCGTAATGGACTCCCCGGTCGGATGGGTGACTACGATGTGCGTTGATTCGAAGGGCGATCTCTGGGCGGGAGTCCCTGCAACCAACGGCTCCTTCATGCGCCATTTCTTCTTCAAGGGGATCAATGAGAAAGGCGTCACCCTTTACAGCGCTGTCAAGGGCGACGGCTACGAGGACGTCCGCTTCCCGGACGAGGGCGACAAGACCAACGCCTGGGGCATGGCCTGCCGCCTGGACTACGACGCCGAAAGGGACATAATGGTAGTATTCTACCCCGCGGTTCCCAGGACCGGCGAAGGCGACAAGTCGACACCTCAGTATTTCTTCGGCAGATACGACGGCTGGAGCAAGGGAAACCGCACGGCCAAGTGGAAGCATAAGGCGCTCCGTCCGGAGACGGAGCCCGAATATTTCATGTACGAGACCGACCTCTTCCCCTACAGCGGCTACATGGGCATGCAGGTCGCAGGCGACTACGTCTTCATGGCCTATCTCTTCGGCGAGGTGCATGTCTTCGAACTGGAGACGGGCAAGTTCGTGAAGACCCTTCTCTTCGGCCCGGAGGTCAACGGCCAGTGCGCCTGGGAGGACGCCGCGATGGGGCTGCGCGCCTTCAAGAGGGGAAACGGCGAATATCTTATATTCACAGAGAACAGCGGCTGGGGCGGGAAGGTCAACCTCTTCCGCTGGAAGCCCTGAGGACGGGAACATTGGAAATCCTTGGAAGCTAAGCTACCATACCGGCAGATCGATGATCGAATGCGAAAGACGGCTCGGAAAACTTAAGGAATTGCAATAGATGAAACCGAAAGTGTCTGCGGGAATTATGGGCGTGGTGATGGCGGCCTCGGCGGCAGCCATGAATCCTTCGGCTGAGGCGATGCCCCCGAAGGAGACGGACGTCATTGTGAACCTCGGCGACTCGATCACCGACGGATTCACCTACGGACAGATCATAATGCAGGCCCTTAAGGAGGCGGGGAAGCCGGTGCCCGCGATCATCTGTTCAGGTATTGGCGGCAATACCGCAAAGCAGATGGCCGCGCGCGCCGACAAGACGGTGTTTGCATACAATCCGCAGATCGTAACTTTCAGCGCCGGGACGAACGACGCATTGCACGGAGTCCCGCCAAAGGAATATGAGGCGGCGCTGCTTGAAATCGCGGCCAAAGCAAAGGCTAAGGGGATACAGATGATCCTGCTCACTCCATGCGTGATCCTCAGCGAGAACGGGAAGACTGCGGAAGAGAAGAAAGCCAATGCGAAGAAGACCGATGAAATGCTCGACTGCTACGAATGGATAATCCGCAAGGTCGCGAAGGAGAACGGGTTCCTCGTCGCCGAGAACCGCGCACTCATGGCGGAGGCGGTAAAGGCCGGGAAGAAAATCATGACCGAGGACGGTATCCATCCGGACTACTACGGGCAGACGCTCATAGCCCGATCGATTCTGGATGCGATGGACTGCAGGGACGTGCAGCTCCCTAACGTCTTCGAGCCCAAGCTCTTCCCCGGTGTGATCAGGGAATGGAAGATGCGTGTCGCACCTGTCGACGTCAAGGGCAAGCCCGTGACGCTCAACGAAGAGACTGTCCTGCTGGTGAACCCCGACGAGACTTGGAAGACCCATGAGATTCCTGAGGCAGCGCCGAATCCTCCGGTATCCGCGGAGGACTGGCTCGAGCAATGCAGGCGCAACGGCTATACCCTGAAGCTTCAGGAAACTGTCGGCAAAGGCCAAATCCAGGCGGTCGCCGATTTGAAGTCCGACGGGGAAAGACAAGTCTACTTCCAGATCGCCATAGGCGTCATGAACCTCTGGCTGAACGGAAAGAAGATACACGAGCAGGGAGACGCATGGACCGGCTTCCACGCCGGAAAGGAACGAGTCCCCGCGACGCTCAAGCCCGGAAACAACAGGATAGTCGTCGAGGTCAGCGGCAACAATTTCTTCCTCAGTGTGACCGACAAGATGATATGGGAGGAAGAGTTGAAGCGATGAACAATTGCCTTTTACGCGCCTGCGAGCAGCTTGCGAAAGTCATTTGCGAAAGTAGTTTGCGACATCCCAGGCGCAAAGAGCAAATCCTGGCGGCCCTCATATGCGGAGTTCGCACTTTGCGTCTGGAAGCCGCAAGCTACTCAGCTTTCCGCATCAAAAGACAATTATGGCCTCGCAGATTCAATTTGCTATAATATTAATAAGGGAGAAGAAAACATCATGGCGGGGGAGAAATTTTCACAGGAGCGGATCGACAGGGCCTTGCGCAAGTTCGTCGATTTCTGGGAGGGGAAGTCCTCCGAGCCGATTGTGAGCGTCTACAATGTCCCTTCCTACCGGCAGGAGCAGGATGCCGACCGCATGGTGGAAATGGCCGTCGAATGCATCCGGAAGGACGCCGCGGGAGGCGAGGAGGAGATACTACCCTGTTTCTGGCCGGATTTCGGGACTGTCTCGACAGCGGCCATCTGGGGCGGCAAGATAATTCCGCCTCCGCCCGGCGGATGCATCCACATTGAGCCGGTCGCTCATTCCCCTGCGGATCTCGCAAAGCTGCGGCCTTCGCCTTTCGAGAGGACGGACTTCCAGCGCGGAATCGACATCTACCGCCGAGTTCAGAAGGCCTACGGCGGGACGCTTTTCACGCGCACGCCGGATTTCCAGGGGCCGATGAACACGCTTGCGCTGATTATGGATCAGACCGAGCTCATGTGCGCGTTCTACGAGGCGCCGCAGGCTATCCACGCCGCGCTTGACCACATCACCGACATACTGATTGAATTTGTGGGCCGCTATGTCAGGACTATCGGCCCTGGGCTGGTGGTCGGAAACAGCTGGCCTTACCTTTCGCTTCCTGCGACGATGGGGATTTCCATCACGCAGGACTACATGCCGCTCATGGGGCCGGACGTATATGCGGAATTCGAAATTCCGCGCCTTAAGAGGATCGCGGACAAGTTCGGCGGAGTATGGATTCACTGCTGCGGAGTCTACAGGCAGCATCTTCAGGTTTTAAGGAACAGCGGCTTCAAAATCCGGGGCCTTGAGCTTGCGTATCCGCAGATGGGGCCGCAGGAGGTCTACGACGTTTTTGGAGATGATATCGCCTATCTCGTGGGAGTTTCTCCTGACGGCGAGAGGGAATTCCCAAGCATTGCCGCATACGCCAGGCATCTCTCGGAGCAGCCGTGCGCCAAGGGACGCTTCTGGTTCGCGTCATGCCATGAATGGGTTGATGCTGATGAGCTCCGTAATGTCGTCAAGAACGGCTTCGGCCGCGATAAGGCATGAGCCTGATACAATCCCTGTCAATTGTGTCAATCAGGTCAATATTGTCATTAGTTCGAAACCAAGCGAAAGACAGAAGAAGATGGTTGAAATAGCAGAGCCAATCGGCTACGGATGGGATGACGAAATTATTTATCTTCCGTGCGGTGGTGCTGAACGCTCGGCGGTTGATTCTGAGACGGGGGAGTTGCTGCCTTCCCAGAGGCTTGAAGGCAAAAGCTTGGAAGGCCTTCCTGCCGATCCGATGCTGGCGGTCAAGATAAGCCTGAAGCCGCGGGAGCGACGCCGGATGGAGCTTGTTTCCGACAGGGAATATCCATCGGCCGACGCAGTTGTTTCCGCCGTTGAATCCGAGCTTCGCGGAATGCCGGTGCATGTCTTCGGCAACGGGCGCATTTCGGCGGCTGTTCCTAAGTCTCAACCTTTCAATTCCGCTTTTTCACATCCGGGGCCGGTTCTCGCGCTGCGCCGCGGCGCGGACAAGGACTGGACCGGACGCGGCGAGATCGGGCCTTTTCCATCTTGCGGACGGGTCGAGACAGTGCTCCTTGAGAAAGGACCGCTTCTGATCCGATGGCTGACGCGCTACTTCATGGGCGGGTGGGTGCAGGCCGCATACGAGTCGACCATCTTTGCGGGCGAGGACTTCATCATGCTCCGCGAAAAGTCGATGCTTGACGCGGGGATTGCCTTCTCGTTCCGACTGGTCGATGCGGACGCTCCGCAGTTCTGGTGTACGCACGGCGGCGGGGAATTCGTAAAGGTCTCGCAGGGGCCGGTGTCGAAGCCTCCGACGCGCATGGGGCTTGAACGGCCGGGCGAGTTTATCCACATAGATTTCAATTCCGGCCATTTCCAGATGTCATACTCCTGGGCCGGGCTATGGCGCGAAGGCGGACCGCTGGTCGGCGTGGCCGAACTCCGCGGCGGCCACTGGCAGATGCCGGGCCGCAACAGGATAATTCTCCGCAAGGAGGAAAAAGGATTGTCGTGGAACTTCCCGGCCAGCGGCGGTTCCCGAGAATATGCGCTTGTCTGCGGCGAACCGGAACTCTTTGCGGCGAAGGAGGGGCTCAGCCGCTTCTGCAATATCCGCCGGAAATACAGCGACCTGCCACTCGAGAAGGTCCGCCATTGGAAGCTCGACTGGGATATTCCCCGGCGCAGCGTTCCGATCCTCTATCCTAAGGGCACCGCCGAGACGTGGAGAAAAAAGGCGGAGGCCTGGCCGGAGCTGGTCGAGGCATACAAGCGCCTTGCCGCCGTCTTGAAGGAGGACACGATCCTTGGCGCATGTCTTCCGGCGTATCTGCTTACGGGCGAGAAGTTCCTCAAGGACAAATTGCTCAAAGAACTTGAAGACTACGTCGACATGAGCATCGGGCACGCGATGCTGAACGGATACATCCGCCTGATCATTTTCACCGGCCGCCTCGTGAAGGTCGCGCTTGATGCAATCGACGTGCTGCGCGCGGAAGGCGAACTGGACGAGGCCGTCGAGCGCAGGCTGGCCCGGAAGCTCGCCTTCCTGAGCCACTGCTTCGCCGATCCCGACTACTGGCCCTGGGACAGCGTGTTCCGCGACAGGAACGATCCGCGCTCCCACGCCCCGTATTACTGGGATGACTGCGGGGCGAGCATATGTCCGCCGAACTTCACCACTGAATATTATACGACGACAGGTCTCTTCGCCCTCGCATATCCCGAACATCCGATGGCCCGCGAATGGACGCAGTGGGCTGTCGAACTTTTCTCGCGCAATCTGGATACGATGTTCTACGACGGAGGAAGCTACAGGGAGAGCGCGAACTACCACTGCCATTCGCAAGGCATGATGACCCAGCTTGCGATCGCGCTGTTAGCCGGCGGCCACAGGGACTTCTTCGAGGAGCCACGCTTCAAGGCGAACTACGGATATTTCGTCGAGAACCTGACACCGCATATCTCGCTCACCGAAGCGGGGATCGCGGAGTTCTCCAGGCCGTGCTTCATGAATCCTCCTAAGGACGGAAAGGGCTTCGCCGTGACAAACTGGGGGAATTCGGGCCATGACTGCAGCGGCTATCCGATGCCCCCCGCCGTAGCTGTCGCGGCCGGAATCTACGCGGACCGCGATCCCGCATATGCGCGGCGCTTGATGAGCGCCTGGCGCATGAGCCCGCAGATGTTCTGCTCCCATTACTTCGGATTCGATCTGCTCGCATTGGGACATCCAAATCTTCCCGATGCGGAGCTCGGTCTGCGGAGCCGGATTCTGGAAGGGACCGGCGCAGCCATGCGCGCCGCCCAGCGAACCCCCGACGAAGTCTTCGCCTGGATAAAATGCGGTTCCGCCACGAACCACAACTGCAACGACGAGGGCGGGATTGTCCTATATGCAAAGGGGGCCCCTCTGATCGGCGACTTCGGCTACCACACGCACCACGAGGGGAAAAGAGAAGGCCCATATGAGACCTGGAAGCACGCATGCGTCACCTTCGGGGGCAAGAACACTTCGTTCTATCTCGGAGTGGAGCAGGCGCTTCCGCCGAAATTTTGGAAAAGCACCGACGAATATGACCTGCTGGTCTGCCATCTTCCGGTGGAATATATCCTGCCGCCGGGGGCGAGATATGACAATGCTGTCCGAGTTCCGCGCATCGAGCATACCCGCAGCATTCTCTTCGTGAAGCCGCACTTCTTCGTAATTTACGACCAGATACGGCAGACGACTCTGAAGCCTTGCTGGTGGATGCACGCCCTTGCATCGCAGGTGGACGTGTCGGAAGGGCGGGCTTTCTTCCACGGGTTGTTCGGAATCGACCTTGACGTGCGAATCCTGCTGCCGCCGCGGGCCGCCATCGGTGCCGGGCAGTATTCGGTGCAGCGCCACATCTGCGTCGAACAGTCCGGCCCGGGGGAATTTCTTGCAGTCCTGGCACCGCTCCGGAAAGGCGAGACGGCCCCTTCCGCAAATTTCGATTCGTCAGGGCATGTCCTTTCTGTGAACGATGCCCGTGGCTCTTGCCGGATAAGCCTCGGCGGCGTGCCGGAACCACTGAAGCTGAAAACGTAAATTGTCGAATGCGAAAGAACATCATATTTTTAATTCTCCTCTGCGCGGCGGCCGTCGCGCTCCGTTCCGCGGCAGCGGAGGAGCTTGCTGTCAACGAAGCCGCCGCACCGCCTGAGATAGACGGCGTCGGCGACGACGAGTGCTGGAGTCTCCTCCCGGCGGCGGAGATCTCGGTGGATTCGTCTGCCGGACCAATTAAAGTCTCACTCAAGGCGTTGAAGTCCGACGGCAGCTTCTATCTGCTCGCCGTATTTCCCGCCGCCACCGAGAAGAGGGAGCACAGGCCATGGATATGGAGCCCTGTCGAACAAATCTATGTCGCCGGCGAGGAGACCGAGGAGACGCTTTCCATATTCATATTCTCCGGCGCCGAAGACGGAACAGCGGATCTTTGGATCTGGCGCGCCGCGAGGAACAACCCTTCCGGATTCGCGGACGATTTCTCATTGCTGAGGCAGGAGGCCCTGTCCCCGAACAAGGAATTCAAAATCCTGCCCGACTCAGGAGACCTGCCTTGGCAGAGCCGCTTCTTCGCCGACTTCGCTGGCGACAAGATTCCACGCTTCTACTCCAGGACGCCCACGGGCAGCGCGGGAGACGTCCGCGCCCGCGGCGCCTACAAGGACGGAGCCTGGACAGTAGAGTTTGCAAGAAAGCTTGACACGGGCAACTCCGACGATTTGCCGCTGAGTCCCGGAAGCAAGGTCGTAATACTGCCTGTCTTGGGACCGCCCCAACCGCAGTATGAACCTTCCGCCACCGTCGTCCCCACCAGGATAGGACAATGAAGCTGCTCAGCAAAATCAGCTACCAGAACATACGGACGACAACATTCTCCGTCTATATCGTCTTCTCCATACTCTTCTGCCTCATACTCGTCCACCTGGGCAGGAAGGAGATCGAGAAGGCGCGGGAATATGCGGAGAACGAAAGGCAGTACCTCGAAAGCATCGTCGCCTGCAACAGCTCCTTGAACGCCGCAGACAACGCCCTCGCAGAGCTCCTCTCCGCTCCGGCGGACCGCAGAGCATACGCCGACTTCAGGGGTGTCGTCCTTTTGCTCCGCAAAAACATAAACACCCTCGCCAAATTCTCCGGCGGCAGGGGCGCCAGCGGAGCCGCCGACGTCGGCGAAATCCGGACGAAGGCCCAGCTCCTCGCATCCGTATGCATGGCCTTCGAGGGCGACATCGGCCGGCAGCCCCCCGAAAACTCCATACTCGCGGACGAGGATTTCGCCGCAATAATCCCCCTCCTCGACGAGATCCGCGGAATGCTCCAGTCCCACCTCGCAAGCGAAGTCTTCCAAGTCGAGACATGGCAGCGGCAGAGCCAGTTCTACTTCAGCAACCTGCAGTCGCTCCTGATCGTATTCTTCATCCTCACAACCGCCTTCAGCGTCTCGGCGTCGCTCCTGTTCGGCTACATCCTGCGCCGCTCCCTCACGCGCCTGAGCGAAGGCACAAAGGAGATCAGCGCCGGAAACCTCGGATACAGGTTCGACAACATCATGGGCGACGAGATCGGCAAGGTCATGTTCGACTTCAACACCATGGCCCACAGGCTCGAAAAGCAGACCGAGGCCCTGCAGAAAGCCAACAGGGAACTGCACGATCAGGCCGCCCTGCTTGCCGAGGCCAACAGGCACAAGGACAGGTTCCTGGCCAACATGAGCCACGAGCTGAGAACCCCCCTAAATTCCATCCTCGGATTCTCCGACCTAATCGTCAGGGACGCGCAGAACTTGCAGGGCGGCGCCAAGACAAGCGCGCACGCCCAGAAGATACTCGTCGCAGCCGAGCACCTGCTTGAACTAATCTCGGGCCTGCTCGAAATAGCCAAGGCCGACGCAGGAGTCATCAAGCCTTCCTTGAAGGAGTTCGACCTCTCCGCGACAATCGCCTCTGTCATCTCCATTATGCGTCCGCTCGCTGAAAACAAGAAGCTCGATCTCAGAACGGAAACCCCGCCCGGAGCGGCGACCGTCGTCTCTGACGAGAAGATGATCCGCCAGATACTCATCAACCTCCTCAACAACGCCGTCAAGTTCACGCCAGCTGGCCACATTTCCGTCGCCCTCTCGCGCCAGGACGCCTTCTGGCTTGTCGCCGTCTCCGACACCGGAATAGGCATAAGCCCCGAGGATCAGAAGGCCGTCTTCAAGGACTTCCACCGCCTCGAGGCCGGCCTCACCTCCAACTACGAGGGCGTCGGCCTCGGCCTCACCCTGAGCAAACGCCTCGTTGAACTGCTCGGCGGAAGCATTAAATTATCGAGCGAGCTGGGAAAGGGAAGCACATTCTCGTTCACCATTCCGGCGAAGCCCCGACCCTGACTCCTAGGATGCAAATCCTTGTTTAACAATTACCTCGAAAGGATATTTACTATGAAACTCGCAAGGATCGCCGCCGCCGTCATCGCCGTATCAGTCTCGCTGTCAAGCATCTCCGGCTGCCGCTCGGCAAAGCAGGACGAGTCCGAGCTCATGGACAAGATTCCGGAGTCGGCCCTGAAGAAGCTGCCGGAGGCCGAAAGGCTCAAGCTCGCACAGCCGATCATAGAGTCCATTTGCGAAGGGCTGAAGAACAACGACTACGAGGCCTACACCAGGGACTTCTATTCTGGATTCAAGGATCAAGTTACCAAGAAAGAGTTCGACAAGTTCACGTCGAAGATGAAGGAGGATCTTGGCGATTACGAGTCCAAGCAGTATATCGGCATGGTCAACAAGGAACTCTTTGACATATTCTACTGGAAGTGCACTTTCTCGAAGCGCAAGGAAAAGGACGAGAACATCATGCGGCTCTTTCTCATAGACGAGGACGGGAAATACAAGGTGTACCTTTTCCATGTCTATCCTTGGTGACCCGTTTATTCCGACTTCGACTGCGGTCGACTGAAATAGATCGCAGTCCGCTTTTTCAATCAGCAACCACGGCAAGAACACAATGAAGACTTTTCTAGTTCCTTTCCTCGCCGCCGCCCTCTTGGCCGCGGCGTCCGTTTCGGCCGCGGCAGGCTGGACATGGGCCGGCGCAGGCCACACGACGCCGGACATCGGCAGCGCCACAGGAACCTCTGCCGCGAGAAACAGTTCTGGTTCGCTCATCACCGTCGGCACCTTCAAGGACAAAATAGACTTCGGCAACGGCCAGATCCTCTACTCCAGCGGAGGAGAGGACATGTTCCTGGCAATATACAACAGCTCGGGGGTATGCCAGAAGGCCGTCGGCGCGATCGGCCTCGGCAACGACGGCGCAAACTCCGTCTCCGTGGACTCTAGCAACAACATCTACGTAACCGGCTACTTCAACGTCACATGCGACTTCGGCAACGGCAACTACCTCGTCGCCGGAGGCGACGCAAGCGACGTCTTCGTCGTCAAATACAACAGCTCCGGCGTCTGCCAGTGGGCCCAGAAGATCACCGGCGACACGAACGGCAGCGAGGGCCTCTCCGTCTTCGCATACGGCTCTCTGATCTACGTGACAGGAACCGTCGGCGCCCCGACGCGCCAGAACCTCTTCGTCGCGCAGTTCGACGCGAATACAGGCACAATGCTCTGGGGGACGATCCCCTCGTGCACCGGCAACGCACAGGGAACCTCCATCGTGTACTCCTCGGCCACCGCCGCAGCCGTAACAGGATATTTCTCCGGAACGATCAATTTCGGCGGCGGAAACTCGATAACAAGCAACGGCGGATACGACATATTCATCGCCCAATACGACAAGGAGGGAACATGCCTATGGGCGAAGAAGGCCGGCGGCCCCGGCCTCGACGTGGGAACGGCGGTCGCATGCGATGCCAATCCGTATTTCTATGTCTGCGGATACTTCGACGACGTCTGCTCGTTTGGGAACGGCATCTTTCTCACCAGCCTAGGCAAAAACGACATTTTTCTGGCGCAATATGACAAGGACGGCGTCTGCCAATGGGCCAGCAAGGCCGGCGGCCTGAACGACGACCAGGCGTTCTGCCTCGCCGTAAACCCAGTCTCCAAGGTCGAGACGCAAATATTCATGGCAGGGGCCATACGCGGATTCGTGGACTTCGGCAACGACATCACCCTCGACACCGGCGGCCTGCCGTCCCACTGCTTCCTCGCCGAATACGACATCGACGGCCTCTGCCAGATGGCCGTCCAGGTGGACGGCGACACCAACGCCGGCTACGGCTTGGCGATCAACAAGTCCGCGCCGGCCCTCTATCTCGCAGGAGATTTCAGAGGAACTGCATGGTTCGGCTCCAGCATCTCCTTGTCTTCGACTGGGATAGGGGACTCGTTCATCGCATGCTACGACGCCACAGTCCCGAAGGCCAATCTCACCATGGCGTTAAGCCCCGCCGGAAGCGGCACCACAGTCCCTGCGGCGGGCACAAGCAGCGTGACAATCGGCAAGCCCCATCAGATAAGCGCCGCACCCGCGCCCGGCTACAAGTTCGACAACTGGACGGCCACCGCCGACGCGACAATCGCGGATCCGGGCACCGCCACCACGACAGTCACCATCGCAGACGACGCCACGGTCACCGCGAACTTCATCAAAATTCCAATATCCGTCAATCTTACGATGGCCGCCAACCCCGCCGAAGGCGGAACAAGCACCCCCCCTGCAGGCATAAGCGCCGTCACGGCCGGGCAACCCCAGAACATAAGCGCCACCGCCAACGAAGGCTACCAGTTCACAGCTTGGACAGCCACAGAGAATGCGACAGTCGAAGAACCGGATTCCGCCGCAACCACCGTCACGCTCACGGGCGACGCGACAGTCACCGCCAACTTCGCGGTTCTCGTCAGCCTGACAATGGCGTCCGACCCCGCTGAAGGCGGAACCACCGTCCCTGCCACAGGCGTCACTACAGTCCCTGCAGGCGTCCCGCAGAGCATAAGCGCCTCCGCCGCAGCAGGCTATACATTCCTAAGCTGGTCCGCCTCCGCGGCCGCCAGCATCGCCAACAAGAATTCGGCGAACACCACCGCCACTCTTTCAGACGACGCGACGGTGACCGCGAAGTTCGCGGCCGACGTCACCCTGACCATGGCCTCGGATCCCGCCGAAGGCGGCACCACGACGCCTCCTGCGGGGCAGTCCAAGGTTCCATACGGCAAGCCGCAAAGCATCACCGCCACCTCTGTCAAAGGCTACGTCTTCAAGGAATGGACGTCCACCGATGGCGCCGCAATCGCCAACAAGGGCTCGGCTGTCACAACCGCCACGCTCACTTCCGACGCCGCTGTCACCGCCAACTTCAAGCAGATACCCCCTGACGCAAACCTGACCATGGCCGTAAACCCTGAAGGCGCGGGCATGACTGTCCCCCCCGCCGGCACCAGCATTGTCAACACCCAGGAGGACATCAGCATATCGGCGACGGCGAACGACGGATACGTCTTCACCTCATGGGATGCCACCGCCGACGCCGACGTAGCCGACAAATCCTCCCCCACCACGACCGTCAGCATCATCGGTGACTCCACGGTCACCGCGAACTTCGCGGCCACCGCCGTCCTCACGATGGCCGTCACACCCGACGGAAAAGGCATCACCGTCCCGCCGGTGGGAACCAGCACTGTGATAGCCAATGTCGCATTCGACATCGCCGCATCGCCCGCGTCGGCATACATGTTCTCGGCATGGAACGCCGGCGCCGGAGCGACAGTCGAAAAGCCCTCTTCATCCCACACTACCGCAACTCTCTCACACGACGCCACCATAACCGCCGTGTTCGTGAGGGATCCCGACCTCGCTGTTATCACCATGGAAGTCTCGCCTGCAGGAGCCGGCGCCACCATCCCCCAGAACTCGCAGACAGTCCACATTGGCACGGACACCCCCATCTCTGCGGCCGCCAACGAGGGCTTCACCTTCGTCAACTGGAGCGCGGGCGGCCCCGGCGCATCCTTCGCCGACGTCACCGCCCCCAACACCACCGTCTCCGTATCAGGCGACATCACCATCACCGCCAACTTTCTCGCCGCCGCACCCGCTGCTGACACAAGCTGCGGGAAAATCTACGGCCTCTCCGTCAACGACATCCAGTGGCCATCCCCGGAACAGAAGCTCGCTGACTTCGCAAAAAAGCCCAAAGTCTATGCGACATACACAGCGAACGGGAAAACCAGGAAGACGACCCTCAGCATCCCCGCGAAATTCACAGTCCCTGTCACCGAGGTAGACTGCGAGTGGAACGCGTCCATCCCAATCCTCGACAAGAAGGTGTGGGCCGACAAGACCCTCACCACCCAGCAGATCCTGGACAATCACCAGCCCTTAATCCCGATCACATGCAGCCTCTTCGTCACCGGGCAGGACACCAAGGGCGTGAAGGTCAAGGACCTCGACACCCAGATCGACCTCCTCCAGCAGCCCCCGACAATCTCCAGGGTAATCGACAAGTACGGCGACACAATCACCTCCGTCGCCGCGGGCGCGGGCGTCAAGATCACAATCATCGGCATGATGTTCGGCAAGAACCTCCCCGCCGTATGGCTCGAATACGAGAGCAATGGCAAAGTGAAGCAATACAAGCTCAAGATCGACAAGGAAGCGTTCAGATTCCCCAACGCAAAAGGCAAATCCTGCTGCATGGACATCAAAACCGGCGCCAGCGAACTCACCGTCCTTATCCCGCAGCAATGGCCCAAGAACTGGCAGCCCGGCGATCACAATATCGTCATAGACAACAAGATATGCAGGGCATCCTACGCATTCCAGACGAAATGAACAACGGAAGGATGCGTAAATGGATGGGTGGGGCGGCTGGGTGGAAATCTCTCGACTGCAATCGATTGCAGCCGGTTCTGAAAATCGGCCGGCGGATGCCAGCAATAGAGAATGGCAAGCTCCGCTCATATTTCAGATTTTCGGCGCGCAACTCCGTCGGTGCGCTCAAATATCTACAGCTGATCTGGCAGATATTCGGCTACTCCATGAAAATCTGAACCCGAACCTAGAAGCCGAAGTTGATGCCGATGAAGATCGGGAGCCAGTTGTCTGGGCTGTAGTTGAGCACGCCGATCTGGAATCCGGACAGGTCGCCGGAGTAGTTGAAGAAGCCGATCTGGAGCCCGTTGAGCTCCTCGGCGCGGTTGAATCCGGCACCGAACTGGACGCCGTTGGCGCTCTCGGATCCGCAGTAGAACGCGCCGAACTGAACCCCATTCATCGTCCCGGTGTCGCTCGACACCGGCGAGATGAGCGCGCCGTTCATCAAGTCTATGTTGGATACCGTCCCGATCCCGGATATCCTGCAGCCGGAGAAAAGTTCCGTGTCCGCGCACGAGACGTCTATCGGGCATATCTGCAGCCCCCTCGCCTTCCTGCTGAAGTCCCCGAAGATCGCGATCTGGAAGCCGTCCATCTCCTTGGAAAGCCCCACTGCGGCTATCTGCAATCCGGCGAACGCGACTGACTGCGTCGCCCCCGTCGGACTCATGTCGAACCCGTAGACCCGCACGTTCCTGGAATAGATGAAATTCCAGTTGAAGCCCTCAACCGAATATTTCTTCGAGAATATCTGCGCCGGATGGAATAGCGCAAGCTGGAAGGGAGTCCATCTGCCGGTATCAGGCGCAGGGGCAGGCGTCGTCGCCGTTTCGGAAAGATCAGTCGCCTTTTCCGCCTCCGCTTCCTTGGAGACCGTCTTCTCGGCAGGCGCTTCCGGAACAGCCTGCTGCTGCGGGACGGCTCCCGGCTTCGCCGACGGTTCCTCCTTCTTAACTGGCTCGCCCTGCGCGAGGAGCTGCGGCATCAAGGCCGGCGACATAAGGAACAGGGCCGAAAATAGACACAGGAACACCCGGGCATTAGTATAAAAGCAAAGTCTCTTCATCTTCTTGTTTTCTCCATGATTATTTATCAATTTTCTAAAATAGCATCTGGCGGCGTGTATTGCAAAACACCTGGTTCTGACGCGCAAGCGGCTCAACCCTCCGGGAGACGAGATAGTTACCGACAAAGCTCGCGACAAAGTTACCGACAAAGATGGGCGAGTTTCAGAGGAGTGCCCGTCTGCGGTGACCGCAGTTTTGTCGGCGTGAAACTTGAAGTAGCGCAGGTATTCCTACCTGCGATGCCGCAGACAGGAATGT